>NZ_JAKKOR010000010.1:0-34960 GCF_021738805.1 Gordonia liuliyuniae
TCCCAGCCGGGGTGGGGTTGAGCTATTCTATCGCGCTACAAACGCGGCGCCCCCCCCTGGGGGGCGCCCGCCGCTTTCTGCTCTCCCGCCGCCTGACAGGAGTCGAGAGTCAGCCCTGTTCGGCGAGATGCTTACGGATGACAGAGTCGGTGTGCTTGACGGCGGGCGTCACGAACTGGCCGAGGAGACCGCCGAGGACGCGCCCGGCCACACCGCCGGGCAGCGTGTAGTCGAACGCGATGTCGGCGCGTACCGTGCCCGGCTCGTCGCCGTCGGCGAAGCGCCACTGCGTGCCAGCCCCGAACCCTTTGATCGACGTCATCGTGATGAGTTCGTTCTCGATCCATTCGGTGCACTCGACCGTTGATTCGAGTGTCTTCGGTCCGACTTTGAGGACGGTCACGAACTGCGAGCCCTTGCCGCTGGTCTGCTCGGTGATCGGGCGGAACTCACTCACCCCGAACATGTACTTCGGCACGTTGCGGTAGTCGTTGACGAAGGCGAACGCGGCTTCGCGCGATCCCTCCATCGTGGTCTGGTGTCGAATCTCGGTCATCGATGCTTCTTTCGTGGTCGGAATGCCGGACGGGGTCGGTTACGTGCGGATCGGTTGCTCCAACGCGTCGCGTAACGCCTGCTCAGTCTGTCGAACAGCCTGACCGACGACGGGTTCGATGAGCGCACCCAACGCTCGACCGGCGAGTCCGCCCGGCAGGTTGTAGTCGAAGTCGACGTCGACGACCGTGTATCCGTCGTCGCCGTCGGTGAACCGCCAGCGCGTCGTCACGTCGAATCCCGCGACCGAGGACAGGACCAGCTCCTCGTTCTCGGTCCACACCGCGACTTCGAGTCGTGCGGACAGCGACTTCGGCCCTACCTTCATCACCGCGTCGTACTCGGCGCCGAGCCCCCGACTCCGGTCCCCGACCGGATCGAATGCGGTGACGCCGAACATCCACTGCGGGACGGTGTTCGGGTCGTCGACATACGCGAACACCGCACTGCGTGGCACCTGCGTGCGAACCGTGTGATGGACTCCGGGCATCATGGTCTCCTGTCAGATGTGAGCTGTTCCACGCCTACCATGCCATGCGCCACTGTCACGGTTGTCGATGGCCCCGTGGTGCGCGCGCCGGGCCCGCACATGCGTCAGGCCCCGCCCCGAGTAGTTCGGGGGCGGGGCCTGAGGCGGTACCGGGTTGAGGCCTTATGCGGTCTCGGTGATCGGACGATCGACCCAGCTCATCAGGTCACGCAACTTCTTGCCGGTGACCTCGATCGGGTGCTCGGCGTTCTGCTTGCGCAGGCCCTCGAGCTCGGTGTTGCCGTTCTCGACGTTCGCGACCAGGCGGCGGGTGAACTCGCCGGACTGGATGTCGGTCAGGATGGCCTTCATACGCTCCTTGGTGTCGGCGTCGATGACGCGCGGACCCGAGAGGTAGCCGCCGAACTCCGCGGTGTCGGACACCGAGTAGTTCATGCGGGCGATGCCGCCCTCGTACATGAGGTCGACGATGAGCTTCAGCTCGTGCAGGACCTCGAAGTAGGCCATCTCCGGCGCGTAACCGGCCTCGACCATGACCTCGAAACCGGTCTTGACCAGTTCCTCGGTGCCACCGCAGAGCACGGCCTGCTCACCGAAAAGGTCGGTCTCGGTCTCTTCCTTGAACGTGGTCTTGATGATTCCCGCGCGACCGCCGCCGATGGCGCTCGCGTAGCTGAGGGCCAGAGCCTGTCCCTCACCCTTCGGGTCCTGCTCGACGGCGATCAGGCAGGGCACGCCCTTGCCGTCGACGAACTGGCGACGAACCAGGTGGCCCGGCCCCTTCGGCGCGACCATCGCGACGGTTACGCTCGCCGGCGGCTTGATCAGGTCGAAGTGGATGTTGAGACCGTGACCGAAGAACAGCGCGTCGCCGTCCTTGAGGTTCGGCTCGATGTCCTCGGTGAAGATCTTGGCCTGGCTGGTGTCCGGAGCCAGGACCATGATGACGTCGGCCCAGGCGGACGCCTCGGCTGCGGTCATGACCTTGAGTCCCTGCTCTTCGGCCTTGGCGCGCGAGGCCGAGCCTTCGCGCAGGCCGATCGCGACGTCGACGCCCGAGTCGCGCAGCGACAGTGAGTGGGCGTGCCCCTGGCTGCCGTACCCGATGACGGCGACCTTGCGACCCTGGATGATCGACAGATCGGCGTCAGCGTCGTAGAAAAGTTCGATTGCCACAGCAATTCCCTTCGAATGGTGTTTAAGTGTTGTGCTTGTCGCAGCCCGGTCAGACGGCCGCTCGCGTCACGCCGTCGGGCGTCGGTTATCTATTGTCCCGCTAGCGGTTGGCCGACATGCTCTTGGGTCCACGACCGAGGGTCACTCCGCCGGATTGGGCGATCTCCCGGATGCCATACGGGTCCAGCATCCGAAGGAGGGCCTCGAGCTTCTCCGACGTGCCGGTCGCCTCAATCGTCACCGACTCGGGCGACACGTCGATCACCTTCGAGCGGAAGAGGTTGACCACGTCGATGACCTCGCTGCGGTTGGTCGCATCGCTGCGAACCTTGACCATCATGAGCTCACGGGAGACCGAGTTCGTCGGTTCCTGCTCGACGATCTTGATGACGTTGATCAACTTGTTGAGTTGCTTCGTCACCTGTTCCAGGGGGAAGTCGTCGACAGTGACCATGATGGTCATGCGCGAGATCCCTTTGAGTTCGGTCGGGCCGACGGCCAGCGACGCGATGTTGAATCCGCGGCGCGAGAAGAGTCCGGAGACGCGGGCGAGCACACCCGGCCGGTCCTCGACCAGAACGCTCAGCGTGTGGGTGGTGCTCACAGCGAATCCTTCCCTTCAGTGCTTGCTTGTTCTCTATCCGCTGCTTGTTCTCTATCCCCCGCTTGTTCTCTATCCCCCGCTTGTTCTCTATCCATCGCCTCGTGGATGTCGACCGGATCGGATGCCGCTTCGTCGTCGTCGAACAGCGGACGGATGTCCCGGGCGGCCATGATCTCGTCGTTGCCGGTGCCCGCTGCGACCATCGGCCACACCTGGGCGTCCTTGCCGACGATGAAGTCGATGAGGACCGGGCGGTCGTTGATCTCGCGCGCCTTGGCGATCGCCGGCGCAACGTCCTCTTCCTTGTCGACACGGATCGCGACGCAACCGAGCGCCTCGCCGAGCTTGACGAAGTCCGGGATCATTCGGCTGTGCGTCGACAGATCGGTGCTCGAATAGCGCTCCTCGTAGAACAGGGTCTGCCACTGGCGGACCATCCCGAGGTTGCCGTTGTTGATGAGTGCGACCTTGATCGGGATGCCCTCGATCGCACACGTCGCCAACTCCTGGTTGGTCATCTGGAAGCAGCCGTCGCCGTCGATCGCCCAGACCTCCTTGTCCGGAGCGGCGGCCTTTGCGCCCATCGCGGCCGGGACGGAGTAGCCCATGGTGCCCAGACCACCCGAGTTGAGCCAGGAGCGGGGCTTCTCGTATTTGACAAACTGGGCGGCCCACATCTGGTGTTGGCCGACGCCCGCGACGTAGACGGCGTCCGGACCTGCGGCCTTGCCGAGCTCCTCGATGACGAACTCCGGTGAGAGCGAACCGTCGGACTGGCCGTCGTAGCTGAGCGGGTACGTCGCACGGAGATCGTCCAGGTAGGCCATCCACGCGGTCAGGTTCGGCTTGGTGCCACCCGTCGCGAGCTCGGCGCGCAGCGCCTCCAGCAGGTCGACGAGCACGGCCTGGACGTCGCCGACGATCGGAACGTCGACGTCGCGGTTCTTGCCGATCTCCGCCGGATCGATGTCGGCGTGGATCACCTTGGCGTCGGGGGCGAACGAGTCGAGACGGCCGGTCACCCGGTCGTCGAAGCGGGCGCCGAGCGTGATCAGCAGGTCGGCACGTTGCAGCGCCGCGACGGCGCCGACCGCGCCGTGCATGCCAGGCATGCCCATGTGCAGTTCGTGGCTGTCGGGGAATGCGCCGCGCGCCATCAGAGTGGTGACGACGGGGATCCCGGTCAACTCAGCGAGTTCGAGCAGTTCCGGCGAGGCCTCGGCCTTGATGACGCCACCGCCGACGTACAGCACGGGCTGCTTGGCCTGCTGGATGAGGCGGGCCGCTTCGCGGATCTGCTTACCGTGCGGGCGGGTGACAGGACGGTAGCCGGGCAGGTCGAACTGCGGCGGCCACGAGAACGTCGTCTGCGCCTGCAGGATGTCCTTCGGGATGTCGACGAGGACGGCGCCGGGGCGGCCGCTCTCGGCGATGTAGAAGGCCTCGGCGATGACGCGCGGGATGTCTGCGGCCGAGCTCACCAGAAAGTTGTGCTTGGTGACCGGCATGGTGATCCCGGAGATGTCGGCTTCCTGGAAGCCGTCGGTGCCGATGAGCGCGCGGCCGACCTGGCCCGTGATCGCGACGACGGGGACCGAGTCCATCTGGGCGTCGGCGAGCGGAGTGACGAGGTTCGTCGCGCCCGGACCGGACGTGGCCATCATGACGCCTGCCCGACCGGCGACCTGCGCGTAGCCGGTGGCGGCGTGGCCCGCTCCCTGCTCGTGGCGGACCAGGACGTGCCGGACCTTCTCGGAGTCCAGGAGGGGGTCGTAGACCGGGAGGACGGCGCCGCCGGGAATGCCGAACACTGTTTCGACGCCGAGCTCCTCGAGAGTTCGGACCACCGACTGTGCGCCGGTGACCCGCTCGGGTGCGACTACCGCGTCGCCCGACCGCATCGACTCGGTCGACGGCGACTGCGGTCGACCCCCGGGTCCATGTGCTGCTGGAGTACTCACTGCACGTTCCTCATCCTCTAGTGCCAGCAAAAAATTTCTGACGGTCCCCCGCCGGTCCGGCCACCGAGGCAGCCGGGGTCCTGACAAGAAAAAACCCTCGACAGCGTGTGCTGGTCGAGGGGCGCGTCGTGGGTGTTTCGGAAGGGTCTACGAAGTGACCGATCAGGCGTTGACGCGCCGACCGATTACTACGAGAAGCTTCTGATCCATCACGAGGAACAAGGTAGGCCCCTGATCCGAGAGAGTCAAATCAACCGCGGGCGACGCCGAACGCCACGCATGGAACAATGGTGGCCGTGACCGACTCGGTATTCGACTTCAAGATCTCTCGACTCGCCTACGCTGGCGTACTCGTCTCCGTCCTCCTAGTGGTGATCATGATGGGCGGCTCGCTCTGGTTCGGTTTCCTGGCCGTCGTACCGGTCGCGCTCGTGTGGTGGATCAACCGTCTGCACACGCATGTGGACGCCGACGGCATCGTCGCCGTCGGCACGTTCAGCGAACAGTCGGTGTCGTGGGACGACGTCGCGGGTCTGCGCTTCCCGAAGTGGAGTTCGGTGCGCGCGGTGACTGTCGACGGCGACGACATCCGTTTGCCCGCAGTCGGCTTCGACGACGTTCCGCAGCTCTCGCTCGCGAGCGGTGGACGTGTCCCCGACCCGTTCGCCGCCGAGCGCGAAGCCCGCCGCTCCGCCCCCGATAAGCCCTGACGTCCCCGATTAAGCCCTGACGGAATCTGCACATGCCAGTGACCACGCGCGACATCGCGGAACTCATCGACGCGGCACGACTCACCGACGCCGCCCGCCAGCTGGCCGCTATGGCGCCGCAGGAAGCCGCGTCCGTCCTCGACGGTCTCGACACTCGACGCGGCACCATCGCGTTCCGACTGCTGCCGAAAGACGATGCGGTCCACGTGTTCGACGACATGTCGTCGAACACGCAGGCGCGGCTCATCGAGTCGCTCGGTACCTCCGAGGTGGTCGACGCATTCGACAACCTCGATCCCGACGACCGCGCCGAACTCCTCGACGAACTCCCCGCCACTGTCGCCAAGCGCCTGATCCGCACACTGTCGGACGTCGAGCGCGAGGCCACGTCGGTCGTCCTCGGCTTCGGCAAGAACTCGGTGGGCAGGCGGATGAGTCCCGAGTTCGTTCACGTGTACCGCGACGACACGGTCGCGCAGGGCATGGCCCGTGTCATCGAACGAGGCCACGACGCGGAGACGATCTACACGATCCCCGTCGTCGACCACGAACGCCGCCTGCACGGCGTGGTGAGCCTGCGCGATCTGCTGCTCGGCGACCCCGAGGCATCCGTCGAGGAGTACCGCCGCACCCCCGTCTACACCCATGCGACGACGTCCGCGGAGCTCGCGGCGCACCGATGCGTCGACCTCAGCCTGCCCGCGATGCCCGTCGTCGACAACGAAGATCGTCTGATCGGCATGCTGACCCTCGACGACGCGGCCGACGTGGTCGCCGCCGCCCGTGACGAGGACGCCGCCCGCGCAGGCGCGCACGAGATGTTGAAGACGCCGTACCTGCAATCGTCGGTGTTCACGATCACGCGGGCCCGCGTGGTGTGGCTGTTCGTCCTCGCCATCTCCGCGATTCTGACCGTCAACGTCCTCGAGGTGTTCGAGGGGACGTTGGAGCAGAAGGTGGCGCTGGCCCTGTTCATCCCGCTCCTGACGGGTATCGGCGGCAACACCGGATCGCAGGCTGCGACGACGGTGACCCGTGCGCTCGCGATGGACGAGGTCCGCGCGCGTGATGTGTTGCGGGTCGCAGGCAAGGAGGCACGTGTCGGCGTGATGATGGGCGCAGCTCTCGGCGTGGTGGGGTTCGCCGTCGCATCTGTCGTCTACGACACCGCCATCGGCACGGTCATCGGCGCGACCATCGTGTCGATCTGCGTCGTCGCCGCGACCGTCGGCGGCATGATGCCGCTGGTCGCGAAGATGGTCCGGGTCGATCCCGCCGTTTTCTCCACGCCGTTCATCTCCACGTTCTGTGACGCGACCGGCCTGCTCATCTACTTCACCATCGCGAAGACCGTCCTCGGCATCTGACCGGGGCCACCGTGGGCCGCGGCTGCCACACCCTTGAAGTTCCGGTCGCCCACGGGCGCGTAAACTTGCCGCACACCTGATCACAGCCCCTGACCGGGTCAGCAATCGACGTCTTTAGCGAGGATCTAACATGCCAGCCCTTCGGTCTCGCACCACCACGGTCGGCCGCGAAGCATCCGGCGCACGCGCCCTGTGGCGTGCCACCGGAATGACCGACGACGACTTCGGTAAGCCGATCGTCGCCATCGCCAACTCGTACACCCAGTTCGTCCCGGGGCACGTGCACCTCAAAGACGTCGGTGACATCGTCGCCGAGGCCGTGCAGGCTGCTGGCGGTGTGGCGAAGGAGTTCAACACGATCGCCGTCGACGACGGCATCGCGATGGGCCACGGCGGCATGCTGTACTCGTTGCCGAGTCGCGAGATCATCGCCGACTCGGTCGAATACATGGTGAACGCGCACACCGCCGACGCGCTGGTCTGCATCTCGAACTGCGACAAGATCACGCCGGGCATGCTCAACGCGGCCATGCGTCTGAACATCCCGACCGTCTTCGTCTCCGGCGGGCCGATGGAAGCTGGCACGTCGGTCGTCATCAACGGCGTCGTCCACCCGGGGACCGACCTGATCGACGCGATCTCCGCGTCCGCTGACAGCAACGTCAACGACGAGGAACTCCTCAAAGTCGAGCAGGCCGCCTGCCCCACCTGTGGTTCATGTTCGGGCATGTTCACCGCCAACTCGATGAACTGCCTCACTGAGGCGCTCGGTCTGTCCTTGCCCGGCAACGGCTCCACCCTGGCCACCCAGGTGGCTCGCCGCGACCTGTTCACCAGGGCTGGCGAGTTGATCGTCGACATCGCCAAGCGGTACTACCACGACGACGACGAGTCGGTGCTGCCGCGCAATGTCGCCACCCGCGAGGCGTTCGAGAACGCCATGGCCCTCGATGTCGCCATGGGCGGATCCACGAACACCGTCCTGCACATCCTGGCTGCCGCGCAGGAAGGCGAGATCGACTTCGATCTCGCCGACATCGACCGTGTCTCGCGCAATGTGCCGTGTCTGGCGAAGGTCGCACCGAATTCACCGAACTACTACATGGAGCACGTGCACCGCGCCGGCGGCATCCCCGCGATCCTCGGCGAACTGAACCGCGGCGGCCTGCTCAACACGAACGTCCGTCCGGTGCATTCCGCGTCGCTGGACGCGTTCCTCGCCGACTGGGACATCCGGAGCGGCACGACGACGGCCCAGGCGATCGAACTGTTCCACGCCGCGCCCGGCGGTGTCCGCACCACCGAGCCGTTCTCCACGTCGAACCGGTGGGACTCGCTCGACACCGACGCCGCGGACGGCTGCATCCGCGATGTGGCGCACGCCTACACCGCCGAGGGCGGCCTGTGCGTGCTGCGCGGGAACCTGGCGGAGAACGGCGCCGTCCTGAAGACGGCGGGCGTCGACGAGTCGCTGTGGCACTTCCAGGGCCCGGCGCGTGTCGTCGAGAGCCAGGAGGACGCCGTCCACGCCATCCTGTCGAAGGAACTCCAGGCCGGTGAAGTCCTCGTCATCCGCTATGAGGGGCCCGCGGGCGGGCCGGGCATGCAGGAGATGCTGCACCCGACGGCCTTCATGAAGGGCACCGGCATGGGTAAGAAGTGCGGGCTCGTCACTGACGGACGATTCTCCGGCGGATCGTCGGGCCTCGTCATCGGTCACGCCTCTCCCGAAGCCGCCGCAGGCGGTGACATCGGGCTGGTCGAAAACGGCGACGAGATCCTCATCGACGTCAAGACGCGCACTCTCACGATGCTCGTCGACGACGAGACGCTCGCCGACCGTCGCGCCAAGATGGAGGCCTCCGAACATCCGTGGGCCCCGCGCGACCGCGAGCGCACCGTCAGCAAGGCGCTGCGCGCCTACGCGAAACTCGCGTCGTCCGCTGACAAGGGCGCCGTCCGCGTCGTCGACTAGCTCGTGACGAGCGGGTTCGCGCCGTTGAACACGATCCAGACAGCGACGGCCACGCCGATGCCAATGATCAGCCAGACGGCCGACCCCCACGCGGGGCGCCGCGCCCACCCCCACCTGCGGTCCATCGAGTAGAGGCCCGGCCCGGTCAGGATGACCGCGGCGGCCGCGGCCGCCAGCATCACCTCGAACTCGATGCCGTTGTGGTCGCCGTCGGACGCGAAGAACCACACCCCGCCGGCGAGAGTCGCCTTGTACGTCATCGCGACGAGGATGCTCGACAGGACGGCGGCGCCCGCGATCGGCGTGAGGAGACCGAGGATCAGCAGTACGCCGCCCGCGGTCTCGCTGACGCCCGCCACCAGCGATAACGCTTTGGTGACCTTCTCGTCGAAGCCGAGGCTCGGGTCGGACGAGTGGGCGAGATAGTCAGCGAACCCGTCGGGGCCTGGACCGTTCATCCAGCCGGTCAACTTCTGCAGACCGTGGACGAGGAACACCCCGCCGAGCGCGAGACGCAAGATCAGCAGACCGAGATCGACCGTGCCGCGGCGGGCGGGCGCGACGGGCTCGGCGACCGGTCCGTCGACGGGGTCGTCGCTGAAGCGTTCGCCGCTTAAGGACGCGCCGCTGAAGGATTCGGTCTCGGGTGCGGGATCCTCGATCGGCAGGGTCGGCTGCGGCTCGATGTACGGGAGCGGATCCTGCGTGAGATGTTCGGCGGTGCGCCGCTCGCCGCGCGGGCGGTCGACTTCGTCGTCGAAGTCCTCGAACGGTTCGGTGGTCACCGGCTCGTCGGACGACCGGACCGGGATGGCGCTGCGCGGCAGGCGTGTCGTCTCCGACTCCTCGACCTCCCTCACGTCCTCAACCTCCCTCACTTCCTCGAACCGCTCGACCTCGTCGTCGTCCACGCGCTCGATGACGGCGGTGTCGTTGTCGTCGGCGGGCGACGACGCGTGCTCGATGAGCGACGTCGGCTCCCCCGCGTCGATGGCGTCGGTGACCTCAGCCGCGTCCTCCGCGGGCTGTGGGTCGGGCGCTGGGCGTCGCCGACGCTCGACCCCGTGTTGTTCGATGAAGTCGTCACGGTCGGGCCGGGGGCGACGCGGCCGTTGCCGCGGCACGCCGCCGTCCGGGTCGCGATCGTTGTCATTGGAACTACTCACATCACCGAGGTTATGCTCCCGGCACCGGCACTAGGCGCAGCGCCACCCGACGATTTGGTAACGATCGCATAGTCTGGAGTGATGCCGCTGCCATCCAGTCTCTCGCGGCGAGCCGTCACGGCGGCCGTCCTCCTCGCCACCGTTGTCGCATCCGGCGGGTGCGCGAGCTTCGATGACCAGCAGAAGACTGCCACCCAAGGCACGTTCAGCGAGGTGCCGGACGACGCGCAACAGGTGGCGCCGCCGAGCCCTCAGCCGGAGGAGCCCGTCGACCCGCCGACCGGCCCGTGCGTCGACCCGAATCCGTCGGTCGTCGCGACATGTCTGAACCAGACGTCCGGTGTACGACCCGCAGACGCCGAGGGAAAGACCACGTACGTCGCCGAACGCACCACCGGCAAGATCATCGTCTCCAAGCGGTACGGTCCGCAGCGGGCGGTGGCGACGGTCGACGTCGACGGTTCCGGCGACGGCGGGCTCGTCGACTTCGAGTTGTCGCCGACGTGGACGGAAGACCAGATGATCTTCGCGCTCATCACCACGCCGTCCGATAACCGTGTCGTCCGCATCGCACCGACCGGCTCGGTCAAGCCCGTGTTGACGGGCATCCCCAAGGGCGCGACCGGCAACATGGGGTCGATCACGTTCACCGGGCCGAACACGTTGACGGTCGCCACCGGCGACGCCGGGGACCCCGGTGCGACGCAGGACCGTTCGTCGTTGGCGGGCAAGGTATTCGAGATCAACCCGAACCAGCCGGCCCCGCGGCCGAAGATCGTCGCGAGCGGCCTGGGCTCCAATGTCGCGCTGTGCCCCGATCCGGAGGGCGGCCAACTGTACGTGGCCGACAGCGGGCAGTCCGGCGACCGGCTGTCGATCGTCGCCCAGAACTCGTTGAAGACCTTGTGGACGTGGGCCGACCGGCCCGGCCTGACCGGCTGCGCCACCGGTACTGACACGATCTCGGTGGCCGTCGGCGCCAAGAAGCGCATCGACGTGTTCACCAAACCGGATGGTGCGAACCCCGTCCTCGGCGAACCCTCCGAAGAGGATCTGGCGAAGGCCTACGGTGCGATCGGTCGTTTGACGACCCTCGGCGGCTCGATTCAGCTGGCTACGATCAACAAGACGGTGCCCGGCATGTCGACGAAGTCGTACGACGACCGGGTTGCCATCTATACCCCGAAGGGCGGCGGAGCCGAGGACCGCACATAGGCGGACCGCTCTTCCGTCGTGCCCGGTCGTCCCCGCCGGTGGCTCGGAGCTTGCGTCGCAGGGGTGTGGTCTGACGCGAAGTTACTGGGCGCCGCAGGCGGCGAGGACGAGTTCCTTGACACGGGCCGGGTCGGCCTGGCCGCGGGTCGCCTTCATGACGTCGCCGACGATCTTGCCTGCGGCCTGCACTTTGCCGCCACGGATCTTGTCCGCGATGTCCGGGTTAGCGGCGAGCGCGTCGTCGACTGCCTTCTGCAGTGCGGAGTCGTCGCGCACCACTTCCAGACCGCGGTCGGCGACGATCTGCGCGGGCTCGCCTTCCCCGTCGAGCACCGCGGTGACGACCTGCTGAGCCAGCTTGTTGGTGAGTTTGCCCTCTTCGACGAGGCCGATGACCTCGGCGACCTGCGTCGGCGTGATCGACAGTTCCGCCAACTCGACGCCGCGACTGTTGGCCTGCTGCGCGAGGAACGACACCCACCAGCTGCGGGCGGCGGACGCGGACACGCCAGCTTCCGCGGTCTCGATGATCAGGTCGACGGCTCCGACGTTCACCAGGTCGCGCATCACCTCGTCGGAGACGCCCCAGTCCTCCTGGATGCGAGCGCGCCGGATCCACGGGAGTTCGGGAAGCGTCGCACGGATCGACTCGACCCAGGCCGGGTCGGCGACCACCGGCGGCAGATCCGGCTCCGGGAAGTAGCGGTAGTCTTCGGCCGTCTCCTTGCGGCGGCCCGCGGAGGTGGTCCCGTCCGCCTCCTGGAAGTGGCGGGTCTCCTGGATCACTTCACCGCCCGCCGTCAGGACGGCGCCCTGACGCTGCATCTCGAAGCGGACCGCCGTCTCGACGCTGCGCAGCGAGTTCACGTTCTTCGTCTCGGTACGCGTGCCGAACTCGGCCGCGTCCTTGCGCATGAGCGACAGGTTCGCATCGCACCGCATCGACCCCTGGTCCATCCGAACGTCCGAGACGTTGAGTGACTTGAGCAGGTCGCGGAGCGCGGTCACGTAGGCGCGCGCCACTTCCGGAGCACGCTCCCCTGCGCCCTCGATCGGGCGGGTCACGATCTCCACGAGCGGAACCCCCGCACGGTTGTAGTCGAGCAGCGAGTGGCTGGCGCCATGGATGCGGCCCGTGCTTCCGCCGATGTGCAGCGACTTACCGGTGTCTTCCTCCATATGCGCGCGCTCGATCTCCACCCGCCAGGTGGTGCCGTCGTTCAGGACGACGTCGAGGTGCCCGTCGTACGCGATCGGCTCGTCGTACTGGCTGATCTGGTAGTTCTTCGGCTGATCCGGGTAGAAGTAGTTCTTCCGCGCGAACACGCTCGACTCGCGGATCGAACAGTTCAACGCCAGCCCGATCTTGACCGCGGACTCGATGGCCGTGGCGTTCGCGACCGGCAGCGCGCCGGGCAGCGCCAGGCACGACGGACACACCTGCGCGTTCGGGTCACCGCCGAACGTCGTCGGGCACCCGCAGAACATCTTGGTCTCGGTGCCGAGTTCGACGTGGACCTCCATGCCCATCACCGGGTCGAAATTCTCGATGACGTCGTCGAAGTCCATCAGATCGTCGGTAGCCGCACTCATGCGCTCCATCGTATCTGGGGGTCGATATCGGGGATCGCACCGATGCCCCGATCACGGTCCCGCTCGTAACGTGGACGGCATACGGAGCGCACGAAGCGCCCCGAACGACCGCCCCGAATAACGAGGAGAAGACCCGCCATGAGCTTGCCCCCGTACACCTCCGACCCCACCGTCCCCGCACAGCCGCGCCGACTGCACCGATCGCGCACCGACCGGAAGATCGCGGGCGTCGCAGGCGGTCTCGCCGACTACTTCGGCGTCGACTCGACCTGGGTGCGGATCGCATTCGTCGCGTCGATCCTCCTGCCGGGTCCGCAAGTGCTCCTCTACCTGATCCTGTGGCTGGTAATCCCGCAGGACTGACGTTCTCGACCCGTGGGACGACCACATCACCCGAAGATCGCGCGAGCACCTCGGTAGTGGTCGAGCGGGACTGTCTTGGTGTGGCCGACAGCGTCGGCGAACGGGACCCGGACAATGTCCATGCCGCGCAGCGCGACCATCTGGCCCCACGCCTCGTCGGCGACGAGATCGCTGACGGCCTGGCCGAACCTGGTGCCGAGCACACGGTCCCATGCGGACGGGACGCCGCCGCGCTGAATGTGACCGAGGACGGTCGCGCGCGTCTCGATCCCCGTCCGCTCCTCGATGAGCGGTGCCAGGATCTCGCCAATCCCACCCAGCCGGGGCCGATTGAAACCGTCGAGTCCCCGGTCCGAGTAGGCTTCGCCCATCTCGGGCAGCGTGAACCCCTCGGCGACGACGACCATCGGCGAGCGGCCGCGGTCGCGGACGCTCTCCACCCACTCGCAGACCTGGTCGAGGCTCTCCGACTGTTCGGGGATCAAGATCGCGTGGGCGCCGCCCGCCGTCCCGGCGTACATCGCGATCCAGCCTGCGTGGCGTCCCATCACCTCCAACACCATGCAACGTTGATGAGAGTTGCCGGTGGTGCGGAGTCGGTCGACCGCCTCGGTCGCGATCTCGACGGCTGTGTTGAAACCGAATGTGTAATCGGTGGCAACGAGATCGTTGTCGATCGTCTTGGGCACGCCGACGATCGGCACCCCGTCCTCGCGCAGCCGGTTGGCCGCGGCCATCGTGCCGTCGCCGCCGATCGCGATCACCGCGTCGACATCCAGGCGACGCATGTGCGCGAGGATGTTGTCCGGCGTCCCGTCCGGTTCGGTGTACGGACCGAATCGGCTGGTCCCCAGGATCGTCCCGCCCTGCTGTGAGATGCCGCGGACGACACTGCGTTCGAGAGGCATCACGTCGCCGTAGACCAGCCCACGGAAACCGCCCCGGTAGCCGACGAACTCCTGACCGTGCACCATCTCGCCCTGCAGGACTGTTCCGCGGATCACCGCGTTGAGGCCGGGGCAGTCCCCGCCGGACGTCAGAATCCCGAATCTCGCCATAGTCGTCTCCCTCGCTGTCCGTCGGACTCTATGACAACACGAGTACACCGTCCCGGCAGCGCGGTGACGCTACTTCAGTCCGTTCTCGTAGGCGAAGACGACGGCCTGCGCCCGGTCGCGCAGCCCCAACTTGGTCAGCACATTGCTGACGTGTGACTTGACGGTTTGCTCGGACACGAAGAGCGCGACGGCGATCTCAGCATTCGACTTACCGTCCGCGACCGTTTCCAGGACTTCCCGTTCGCGCGGTGTCAATACGTTCACCGCGGGTGACGCGGTCTTCACCGTGCGTGAGGTGACATCGGCGATCAACCGTTTGGTCACCGACGGCGCGAGGAGCGCGTCACCGGCGGCGACCACCCGGACTGCGCGCACAAGTTCGTCGGCGGGCGCGTCCTTCAACATGAAACCCGACGCACCGATCCGCAACGCCGAATACACGTAGTCGTCGATGTCGAACGTCGTCAACATGAGGACACGCGTCGACGACCCACTCGAGATGATCTGCTGCGCGGCCCACAGCCCGTCGCGGCGCGGCATCCGCACGTCCATCAGGACGACGTCGGGCTGTAGACGTTTGCAGACGTCGACAGCCTCGACCCCGTCCTGGGCGTCGCCGAGCACGGAGACGCCGTCCGCTGCCCCGAGCAGCGCCGCGAACCCGGCGCGCACCATCGCTTGATCGTCCGCGATCACCACGGTCACACTCACCCGAGTCACCTTATCGACGTCGCAACGGAATCGTCGCGGTGACCGCGAACCCACCGTCGGTCGTCGACTGCGACGTCAGTCCGCCGCCGACGGCCGATGCACGTTCGGCCATTCCGATGAGACCGTGCCCGCCCCCCGGCTGCGACACGTGATTCGGATCGGCAGGCGGACCGTTGACGATCGACACGACGGCGGCACCGTCGCCGTCGACCATGCGGACGACGATGCTCGAACCGGGTGCGTGCCGGGCGGCGTTGGTGAGCGACTCCTGCACGATCCGGTAGACGGCGGCGCCCGCCGCACCAGGTTCGCCCCACTCGGCCACTCGGTCGGCGTACTCGACGGTGACGCCCGCCGCCCGGACCTGAGTGATGAGGTCGGGCAGGTCACCGACGCCCTGCACCGGCCGAGTCGACGGCGAGTCCGCGGGCCGCAGGACACCGAGAAGCTGCCGGACTTCGTCGAGTGACTGCCGGGCGGCGTCGGCGATCGCCGTGAACTCGGCTTCCGTCGCAGGCCCCACGGTCTCGGGTTCCTCGGCTGCGGCGAGTCGGTACTTCGCGGTCTGGGACATGACGACCACCATGGACATGCGATGGGCGACGACGTCGTGGAGTTCCCGCGCGATCCGGGTCCGCTCGGCGAGGACTGCTTCCCTGGCCTGCGCGGTCTCGGTCTCGATCGCCTGTTCTTCGATCTGTTTCTGCGAGGACAACCGGTAGCGGATGAACGCGACCCCGATCGTCGCGACTACCAGCGCGAAGATCCACCCGAGCTTCGCGCCCGGCCCGACGCCGATCGCGAATGAGCCCGCGGTGATCGCGGCGACCAGCGGCAACCTCACCAACGGCTGGGTGATCAACGCCGCCACCGTCATCGCGATCAGGACGAGGAACATCGGGATCGGCATCGGGAAGTCGGTGTCCGGGTGCGGGACGAGGCTGGCGACCGAAGCGGTGATCACCACCATCGCCCACCCGGTCCGGACTGCGACCGGCCCGGCGAAGATCAACGCCATCGGCACGGACGCGGCCACTGCGAACAGCGGCAGCAGGTACGCGGGCATCGGGTTCGACATCGCGAGGTTCGGCCAGGTGACCGCCGTCATGGTCACGGCCGCCACCATTGCGACCCAGTTCCACACGCTGCCCAGGTATCGACGCAGCGTCGGGTCGGGCACCATGTCGAAGGAGACGCGTCGCACGGTGTCCAAGCTCCTACCGGCCACACTCCTACCGGCCCGGCTCTTGCCGGCCCGCTTCTTACCGAACAGTCTCTTCACGTCTTGACAGTAAGGCCGAAGCACGCGGCTGCGCCTCCCCCACAGGAGCGAGACCGCCCCGTACCACGGGGTGACAACGGCCCCGTCTGTCACCGAGACGTACGGGGCCGCAATCGCTTTCGCGGGCGATTCGGGTCGGTGCCGCGGGTTGCGACGGTGATGTCATGACCGTGAACTCCACTCCTGCAAGTCCCGTCCGGCGTGCTGTCCGGCGTGTATGCCTCGGCTTGGCGACCAGCATTCTGGCGCTGTTCTTCATCGGCGCGGCGGGCGTCGCAGCAGTGGTCGCCGCATCCCCTCCTCGGGTGGGCCCAGTGGTGAGCGACGTCGACCGCGCTGTCGCCGACCTCGTCGGATCGACGCCGGCCGACGCCCTGGCTCACCTACCCGCGGGATTCGAGTCCACGATGGGGTACCGCCCGGTCCTGGAGGACTCTCGGCCGGTGAACCCGACCGGCTCGTGCTCGTCCCCGGTTCCGCTGCCGGGACGATTCGAACCGGCATGTCGCGCACACGACTTCGGCTACGACCTGCTCCGTTTCGGGGAAAAGACCGGCAGGACCGTCGCACAGTGGGCACGGCGCGCACTCGACGGGATGCTCGTCGACGCGATGCACGACTCGTGCACCAATCCGCTGTGCGATGTCGCAGCCGCCGTCGCCGACAGCGGTCTCACCGCCAACTCGTGGCGGCAGGACTGGCGAACGCCGACGTCCGAGTCGACCGGCGACATGATGTCGACGACGACACTTCGCGTCGTCGAGGCGATCGGGACGCGGCGATGATCGCCCGCGTGCATCCCGCGGTGGTCGTCGGCGGCGTCGCCGGGTGGGCCCTGGCGTTGGCGCCTGGCCAGTTGCCGCGCCCCGCGCTGCTTCTCGCCGTCGCAGGCGCGGTGTTCGCGCTCCTCGGCATGGGTGTGGGCGCGCTCGTCTCGATGTTCACCCGCGGGCGCACGGCGAGCCGCGAGCTTCTGGTCGGGACGGCCGTCGTCGCGGGTGGGCTCCTGGTGACGGCGCTCTGGTGGCAGACGCGGGTGTGCGAGGACCTCGGCGCACCGAGTCCCGGGCCCGGGTGGGCGGCGGCGGTCGCGGGGGCTCCGCTGCTAGCCGCGGGTGCCGTCGTCCTTATTCCGGCGCGGGCGTTGGCGATCGGAGCTCTCCTCACCGCCCTCGTCGCGGGACCGGCCGCGACGGCGAACGCCGCCGCGCCGAACATCCCCGACGATCCGCGGCTGACGTACTCGATGCTGTCCGACGACACGCTCGACGACCGTGCTCGCGCACTCGTCGACACGTGGGCGGCATCGGACGGGCCCGATCAGACGGCAGTGGTGGTCGCCGTGCCGACCGGCTCCGGGTGGATCGACGCGAGCGCCGTCGACGGTTTCGTGAGCCGGTTCGGCGGGTCGGTCCGCTTCCTGGCAATGCAGTACTCGAACGTTCCGTCCTGGCAGGCGTACCTCCGCTCGCCGGACACCGCGGGCGCGAGTGCGATCGCAGTACTGCGCGCACTCGACGAACAGTCGGCGACCTTGCCGAATCCTCCGCACGTGTACCTGTACGGACAGAGTCTGGGCGCCATCGGCGCGGACGCCGCCCGCGCGTGGGCCGACCGCACCGGCGTCGACGTCGCCGGGACCGTCTTGTCCGGGGCTCCCGCGGGCAGCGTCGAATCGCTACCGGAGTGCGCCCGACGAGTCAGCATCGCGAACGCCACCGACCCGGTTGCCGACTTCCAGGCGTCCCTGCTGTGGCGGGCGCCCCACCACGCGGGCGGCACCCGCACCATCGGTACGACGCCGTCCGCTCGGGCGCCATGGACACCCGTCGTGTCGTTCGTCGGGACTGCGCTCGACCTGGCTGTCTCGTTGGACGGACCGGTCGGCAGCGGGCACCACTACGGTGTCGAACAGGGGCTCGCCGTTACTCAGATGCCCGGCGGCTGTCAGGCA
This sequence comes from Gordonia liuliyuniae, assembly GCF_021738805.1. Lineage (NCBI taxonomy): Bacteria > Bacillati > Actinomycetota > Actinomycetes > Mycobacteriales > Gordoniaceae > Gordonia > Gordonia liuliyuniae. Next base: position 18,181 of record NZ_JAKKOR010000010.1, read on the forward strand.
ACCGGCCCGCGCGCCGCCTCGTAGGCGGCGCCGACCCGGTACAACCGGTCGTCGGCGAGGGCGGGCGCCATGATCTGCAGACCGACGGGCAGCACCGCACCGCCGTCGCTCGCGGTGCCCGACGGCACCGACATGGCGGCTGTTCCAGCCAGATTCACCGGCAGGGTGCACAGGTCGAACAGGTACATGGCCAGCGGGTCGTCGACCTTCTCGCCCAGTTTGAACGCGGTCGTCGGCGTGGTCGGCGAGATCAGGACGTCCACGTCCTGGTACGCCTTCTGGAAGTCCCGCGCGATCAGCGTGCGCACCTTCTGCGCCTGACCGTAGTAGGCGTCGTAGTAGCCCGAACTCAAGGCGTAAGTGCCGATCATGATGCGGCGCTTGACTTCCGGACCGAATCCGGCGGCGCGGGTGAGCGCCATGACCTCGTCGGCGCTGTGCGTGCCGTCGTCGCCGACACGCATGCCGTACCGCATCGCGTCGAAGCGCGCGAGGTTGCTCGACACCTCGGACGGCAGGATCAGGTAGTACGCGCCGAGCGCGTACGAGAAGCTCGGACAGTCGACCTCGACGATTGTCGCGCCCAGCGAGGTGAGCGTCGCACACGCCTGCTGGAACGATTCGAGGACGCCCGCCTGATAGCCGTCGCCCTGCAGCTGTTTGACGACGCCGATACGGACTCCCGTCAGGTCGCGGTTCGCGCCTTCGCGGGCCGCCGCGACGACGTCGGGTATCGGCGCGTCGATCGACGTCGAATCGCGCGGATCGTGTCCGGCGATCACTTCGTGCAGGAGCGCGGTGTCGAGCACGGTGCGACCGCACGGGCCGCCCTGATCGAGCGACGACGCGCACGCGACGAGTCCGTAGCGCGAGACGGTCCCGTACGTCGGCTTCACTCCGACGGTCGCGGTGACCGCGGCGGGCTGGCGGATCGAGCCACCGGTGTCGGTGCCGATCGCGAGCGGAGCCTGGTGCGACGCGAGCGCGGCCGCGCTGCCACCGCCGGAACCGCCCGGGATCCGGTCGACGTCCCACGGGTTGCGGGTCACCTGGTAGGCGGAGTTCTCGGTGGAACTGCCCATCGCGAACTCGTCCATGTTGGTCTTGCCGAGGATCGGGAGGCCGGCCTCACGGAGCCGACGGGTCAGGGTCGCATCGTACGGCGAGACCCACCCTTCGAGGATCTTGGAACCACACGTGGTCGGCGCGTCTGTCGTCGTGAAGACGTCCTTGAGTGCGATCGGCACACCGGTCAACCCGCTCGGCGCCTGCCCGGCGGCGATCGCCTCGTCAGCGGCGCGGGCCGCGTCGAGCGCTTCAGCCGCCCCGACATGCAGAAACGCTCCGAGCTGGTCGTCGATCTCGGCGATCCGGTCCAGGTGTGCCTGGGTCACCTCGACTGACGACAGCTCGCGGGACGCGATCTTCGCGCCCAGATCGGCTGCCGACAGCCCGGTGATCTCCCCGGCGGCGCGGGTGCTGGTCTCGGTCACTTATTCCTCCCCGAGGATCTGCGGTACGGCGAAACGGTCCTGTTCGACGGCGGGCGCACCCGACAGCGCCTGCTCCGGTGTGAGACCGGGGACGACGACATCGGGCCGCAGCACATTCTGCAGGTCGGCCGGGTGAGCTGTCGGCGGCACGTCGTCGGCGGCCACCTCGGCGACCTGCGCGACGTGGGTCAGGATCGAGTCGAGCTGGTCTGCATACTGATCGAGTTCAGCGTCGGTCAACGCGAGACGCGACAGCCGGGCAAGGTGCGCGACCTCGTCTCGGCTGATCGCCGGTGAGGGTGCGGACTCCGATTCGGTTGGCATCGCGAAGTACCTTTCTCGCCTGCGGGGTGGACCCTGGGATGGGCACCGTCCAGGATATGGGAGAGCCCCGGACGGATTTGCGGTGGCCTCGGCGGCGCGGGCGACGTAGCGTGATGGGCATGATCATCGTCACCACCAACGAACTTCCCGGATACCGGATCGAGCACGTCTTCGGCGAGTGCTTCGGCCTCACGGTCCGGTCCCGCCACATCGGGTCGAACATCGGTGCTGGTCTGAAATCTTTGGCGGGCGGCGAGTTACGCGGCATCACTACGCTTCTTCACGAGTGCCGCCAGGAGGCGTTGAGCAGGTTGGCCGCCGAGGCGCAGGGCCGCGGCGCGAACGCCGTTCTCGCGTTCCGGTTCGAGACCACCGAGTACGCGGGCGGCGGTGGCGTCGAAGTCTGCGCGTACGGGACCGCGGTCGGGGTGAGTGCGTTGGCGGGCGGTCCGCCGGTGCCGAGCCAGCCGGTCGCGCCGCTCCCGCCGCAGCAGTAGTCGGCGGTGTCGTTCCTACTCCGTCTGCGCCTGTCCGACCGACCCGGCAGTCTCGGCATGCTCGCCGTCGAGCTGGGTGCGGTCGGCGCAGACATCAGGTCGCTCGAAGTGATCGAACGCGGTGAGGGCTACGCGATCGACGACATCGTCGTCGAACTGCCTCCGACGTCGCTGCCCGACACACTCATCACCGCCGCGCAGAACGTGCACGACGTACGCGTCGAATCGTTGCGCCCGTTCTCCGATGTGCTCGATACCCATCAGGAACTGGAGTTGATCGACGTCGTCGCCACCGGCGGCCCCGACCGGCTGCAAGTGCTCGTCGATCATTCGCCGCGCGTGCTCCGCGCGTCGTGGGCGATGGTCGTCGCGAAACCCGGTATCGACGTGCTCACCCTGTTCGCGAGTTCGGGCGCACCCGAGACCCCGTTGGAGCAGGCCGATTGGCTTCCGCTCGACGCTGCCGCCGGGTTCGGGTCCGACAACGGCTGGATGCCGGACGTCTGGCGCGACATGGACACGACGTTGGCGGCCGCGCCGATGGGCGACGGCGCCAAAGCACTGCTGTTGGGCCGTACCGGCGGCCCCGAGTTCCGCCCGTCGGAGGTCGCCCGCCTCGGCTACCTGACCGGGATCATCTCCACTGTCGTCGACGCACCCTCGACCTAGCGCCCGGTCACTCGGCGCGGCCGGTCGCCAACAGCGTCTTGAACGCGTCTTCGTCAAGGACCGGCACACCGAGCTGCTCAGCCTTGTCCGCTTTGCTGCCGGGCGAGTCACCGACGACCACATAGTCGGTCTTCTTCGACACCGATCCGGAGGCCTTGCCGCCGCGCGCGATGATCGCCTCCTTCGCGCCGTCACGGGTGAAGTCGACGAGTGACCCGGTGACGACGATGCTCTTCCCGTCCAGCGTGCGCTCGATCGATTCGTCGCGTTCGTCGACCATCGAGACTCCCGCGGCACGCCACTTCGCGACGATGTCGCGATGCCAGTCGATGGTGAACCAGTCGTGGATGCTCTGTGCGCGCGTCGGGCCCAGTCCGTCGACGTTCGCGAGCTCGTCGACGGAGGCGTTCGCTATCCGCTCGAGCGACCCGAACTCGGTGGCGACGGCCCGCGACGGCGTCGGTCCGCAGTGACGGATCGACAGGGCGACCAGTACCCGCCACAGCGGGACCTGCTTGGCTTTGTCGAGATTCTCCAGGAAGCGTCGCCCGTTGGCCGACAGCGCGCCGCCCTTCGTCGTGTACAGCCCGGTCTTGAGGAGATCGTCCTCGGTCAACGAGAAGAGGTCGCCCTCATCAGTGAGGACACCGCTCGACAACAGCGACTGTGCGCCCTCGTATCCCAGCGCTTCGATGTCGAACGCACCGCGGCCCGCGAGGTAGAACAGTCGCTCACGGAGCTGCCCGGGACACGTGCGCTGATTCGGGCAGCGGATGTCCTTGTCGCCCTCTCGCGCAGGTGCCAGCGCGGTGCCGCACTCCGGGCAGTCGGTCGGCATCACGAAGGCCCGTTCGGTGCCGTCTCGCAGGTCGACGACGGGACCGAGCACTTCGGGGATCACGTCACCCGCCTTACGGATCGTGATCGTGTCGCCGATGAGAACGCCCTTGCGCTCCACCTCGAAACCGTTGTGAAGCGTCGCACGCGACACCGTCGAACCGGCGACGGTGACCGGCTCCATCTGCGCCCACGGTGTGACACGTCCGGTCCGCCCGACGCCGACCAGGATGTCGAGCAGCTTCGTCGTGACCTCTTCGGGCGGGTACTTGTAAGCGATGGCCCAGCGCGGCGCGCGTGAGGTCGCGCCCAGGCGGCGCTGCAGGGTCACGTCGTCGACTTTCACGACGAGTCCGTCGATCTCGTGGTCGAGCTCCGGCGAGTGTCGGTTCTCGCCCCAGTAGTCGACCGCCGCGAGCACGTCGTCGGCTCCAGTCACCTTCCGCGTGTGCGCGGACACCGGGAGCCCCCACTCGGCGAGCGCCAGGTAGGCGTCGTGCAGCGACTCCGGTCGCCAACCGTCGATCCGGCCGATGCCGTGGCAGATCATCCGGAGATTACGCTTCGCGGTGACCTGCGGATTCTTCTGCCGGAGCGAGCCAGCCGCCGAGTTGCGCGGGTTCGCGAACGGCGGCTTGCCGTCGGCGACCAGCGACGCATTGAGCGTCGCGAAGTCCTCGAGCCGGAAGTAGACCTCGCCGCGGACTTCGAGCAGTGCCGGGACCGGACGCTCAGCGGTTCCGGTCAGCTGATGCGGCACACCGACGATGGTGCGCGCGTTCAGGGTGACGTCTTCGCCGGTCCGTCCGTCGCCACGCGTCACACCGCGCACCAGCGCACCGTTCTCGTAGACCAGCGCCAGTGCGACGCCGTCGATCTTGAGTTCGCACAGGAAGTCGATGCCCTGGCCGGCGTCGGCTTCGGTGCGCGACACCCAGGCCCGCATCTCGTCGGCGTCGAAGACATTGTCGAGCGACATCATCCGCTCGAGGTGATCGACCGACGTGAAGTCGGTCGAGAAGCCACCCCCGACGAGCTTGGTCGGCGAGTCGGCTACGGCCAGTTCGGGGTGCGCCGATTCGAGGCTGATCAGTCGCTGGAACAACTCGTCGAACTCGCCGTCGCTGACGACCGGCGCATCCTGCACGTAGTAGCGGAACTGGTGCCCACGGACTTCGTCTGCGAGCTCGGACCACTGCCGGGCTGCGTCATCAGAATCGGCGTCTCGGGCCTGCGGTTCAGGAGCCTGGGGATCAGTCACGCATTTAGATTATCGCAGGCCTACGACACCGGTATTCTGGCGGAATGCCGCATCCGGTCATGTTCGACGACGCCGACGAGATCCTCACGCAGGTCCGGCGACGCGCCCTCGCATTCCCCGAAACCACCGAGAAGATCGCACACGGTCGGCCGACATTCCGGTGCGGCAAGATGTTCGCCATATATGGCGGCTCCCGCAAGGGCGAGACGAAATCGCCGCTGAGTAACGCGCTCCTGTTCGTCCCGGATCCCGGGGAACGCGAAGCTCTCGTACAGGACGACCGTTTCTTCGTGCCCGCGTACGTCGGAGCCTACGGCTGGCTGGGCATCGACCTCGCCCGCCACGACACCGCCGACGACTGGAACGAGGTCACCGAACTTCTCGACGCATCGTTCCGGCAGATCGCCCCGAAACGCGCAGTCGCGGCACTCGACGCCGGATAGGGCCTCGCAACATAGGGCCTCGCAATACCGGGCCTCGTGCTACAGGGCGTCCGGGTCCTGCGCCATCAACTCGGACGTCCGCGACGCGATCCGCAGCGCGGCGGCCGCCCACTCGGGCGACGCCTCAGCGAGGCCGGTGTGCGGCGTGACGATGACGTTGTCGCGCAGCACAGTTCGAGGAAGACCGATCTCGTCGATCAGGACGGCCATCCGCTGGGCGATCTCCTCGGCACGCGGCGCGACGAGCGGACGCGACGGCGGGACCACGCCGACGAGCATGATGCCGCCCTGGTCGAGGTACACGCCCAACTGGTCTTTCTCGCCGTCGGGAAGCGGGTGTGAGAAGTCGACGGTCACCGCGTACGAGTCGAGCATCGAGCACAGTTCCGAATGCGGTCGATCGCCGCCGTGCAGGATCATCGGACGACCGATCACCGCAGCCATCTCCTCGAGTCGCTGGGCGATCAGCGGCGCAGGAACCGGCGGTATCGGGTCGAGCCTCGTCAACGGCGTGACACTTCCATCCAGCACTCGCTCCAAGTCCGGCTCGTCCAATTGGACGATGACCTGAGCGCCGAGGCGACGCTCCACCTCCCGGACGTGGTCCGCCAGCCCGTCCGCCATCGACGCGACGACATCGCGTCGAGCACCCTTGTCGCGGACCACCTTGTGCCCGTTGCGCAGTTCGACCCGCGCGCCGTAGGTGAACGGACCGCACAGCTGCACTTTCAGGAGACGACCGGTGCCGATCAGTCCCGCCTCGTCCCAGTGCGCCTCCACCGCGTCGAGGTCGCGCGCCAGGAAGTCCCGAGCGCGCCGCATCACCGAACCGGAACGCGACGTCATCCGGTAGGCGTCGTGCACCACCTCGAACGGCATGTCGATCAACACGGCGCCTGTGCGCCCGACCGAGTCGGCGCCCACGCCGCGGGCGGGCAACTCCGGTAGGAACGCGAAGTCGGTCTCGCCGGAGACCATGCGGACCGCTTCGGCCGGGTCCGCTCCCGGCATGGGCCCGATCCCGGTGCCCAGCCCCGAGGGCATGCCCTCGACGCGACCGGTCACCTGGTGGCCTCGACCGTGTCCGCGATCCGGGCACAGCCGACCACCAGGTCGCCGTTGGCGCCGTCGGCTGCGTACAGGACCGCTGCCTGGCCGCGTGCCACACCGCGCAGCGGGGTGCGCAGCTCGATCCGCATCGCCGGTCGCCCGTCCACCTCGATCGGTGTGGCGACCGCAGGCGCCAGACCACCGTGCGCGCGTACCTGCACCGTGCACTCGACTGGTCCGTCCGGAGTCGTCCCCGACGTCCACACGGCTTTGACCGCGGTCATCGCCGACACGTCGAGATCGACGGCGGTGCCGACGGTGACGGTTCCCGAATCCGGGTCGATCCCCGTCACATATCGCGGAGCGCCGTCGGCCGCGGGAGCCTCGATGCCGAGCCCCTTGCGTTGGCCGATCGTGAATCCGTGGACGCCGTCGTGGTCGGCGAGTTTCTCGCCGGTCGACGAATCGACGACCGCGCCGGGTCGGACGCCGATCCGGGCGCCCAGGAATGCCCGGGTGTCGCCGGACGGGATGAAGCAGATGTCGTGCGAGTCCGGCTTGTTCGCTACGGCGAGACCCCGGCGTTCGGCCTCTTCGCGGATCTGTGGTTTCGGGGTGTCGCCGATCGGGAACATCGCCCGGTCGAGCTGCTCGTGGTCGAGGACCGCCAGGACGTACGACTGGTCTTTGTCGGCGTCCACCGCCCGGCGCAACTCACCGTTCGCCAACCGCGCGTAATGCCCGGTGGCCAACGCGTCGAAGCCGAGAGCCTGCGCGCGTTCGGCGAGCGCCGAGAACTTGATCTTCTCGTTGCACGACAGGCACGGATTCGGGGTCTCCCCTGCAGCGTACGACGCGACGAACTCGTCGATCACGTCCTCTTTGAATCGATCCGCGAAGTCCCACACGTAGAACGGGATGCCGAGAACGTCCGCGGCACGGCGCGCGTCGTCGGCGTCCTCGCGCGAGCAGCAGCCCCGTGAACCCGTGCGCAGTGCGCCCGGTGCCGTCGACAGCGCCAGGTGAACTCCGACCACGTCGTGGCCGGCCTCGACCGCGCGCGCGGCAGCCACCGCCGAATCGACGCCGCCGCTCATCGCCGCAAGTACTCGCATTACCGTGCCCCTCCTGTCGGCGCCCCGGACACCGACAGCGTCCCGGCCGCCCGCGCCCGCTCGGTGACCTCGTCGATCACCTGCGCCACCGCGGTCACATCATCGTCGTTGTTGTCGTGGGCGAGTGAGAAGCGCAGCGAACCGCGCGCCGTCGCCTTGTCCATGCCCATGGCCAGCAGCACGTGGCTCGCCGCCGCGACGCCCGCTGTACAGGCCGACCCGGTGGAGCACTCGACGCCCTTGGCATCGAGAAGCATGAGCAGCGAGTCGCCTTCGCAGCCGTCGAAAGAGACGTGCACGATGCCGGGGAGTGACCCGCCGGCGCCCGTACCCAGCGCACCGTTGACGCGCGCGTGACCGCCTGCGGTGAGCACGGCGATCAACCGGTCCCGCAGGTTGATGACCTGCGCGGTGTGCTCGTCCCGACGCGAGACGGCCTCGCGCAGCGCCGCAGCCATCCCCGCCACTCCCGGGACGTCCTGCGTGCCCGATCGGACGTCCCGTTCGTGCCCACCGCCGTGCAGCAATGGCGTGCACGCGACATCACGCCGCAGCAGAAGTGCCCCGACGCCCTGCGGACCGCCGAACTTGTGTGCGGCCACACTCATCGCTGACAGGCCGCTCGCCGCGAAATCGACGGGGACGTGTCCGACTGCGGCGATCGCGTCCGAATGAACGGGCACACCGTATTCTGCGCCGAGCGCGGCGACCTCGGTCACCGGCTCGATCGTGCCGACCTCGTTGTTCGCCCACATGACCGAGATCACCGCGACCGACTCGGCGTCGTCGGCCAAGAGAGCGCGCAGCACGTCGAGACGCACCGTGCCGGCCTCGTCGACCGGCAACACGACTAGTTCGGCGCCTGCCTCGTCGGCCAGCCACTGCGCGGGATCGAGGACCGCGTGATGCTCCACCGCGGACACCACGACCTTGCGTCGGCGGCCGTCCTCACGCCGTCGCGCGGCGTAGATCCCCTTGAGCGCGAGGTTGTCCGCCTCGGTGCCGCCGCCGGTCACGATCACTTCGGACGGGCGTGCTCCCAGGTCACGGGCGATCGACTCGCGCGACTCCTCGAGGATGCGGCGCGCTCGCCGTCCGGAGCCGTGCAGCGACGACGCGTTCCCGGGAAGAGCCCAGGCCGCAGCCATCGCCTCGGCGGCCGCAGGGACCAGAGCGGTCGACGCGGCGTTGTCGAGGTAGACGGAAGGGCGGGGTGTGGGCATGACTCGTCCCACGATAGCCGCGGGGAGTCACCGGGAGAAAATCCTCGGCCTCGCCGCGCCGGTGCCGGACCAGGTGGCCGGCCCTCGCTCGAGTCCGGTGATTCGCTCCTCACAGACGTCCGCGAGCACTCTCCGGTCGGGCACCGGAAGTTGCAGCGCGAACACCGTGACCGTCACCGTGAGATCGCGTGCCGCCACGATGCGGGTGAAGGTGGACCCCACTGTGTCGTCACCGATGAATCCGGCGAGCGTCGCCGGCCGACCGGCTTCGGCGTACGCCAACCGGAGCGGCAGGACCGGCACGCCCGCATCGACGGCTGCCTGGAAGAACGCCGGACGGAACCGTCCCGCCGCACCGCCGCACCAGGTGGTGCCTTCGGGGAACACCGCGACCGCTCGGCCGCGGTCGAGGATCTCGCCCACCCGCGCGATCATCGGGGCGAGCCTGCGCAGGTCGCCGCGCACGTGCGGCAGCACGCCGAACAGTCTCGCCACGTAGCCGAACCCCGACATCTGCAGCACCTCTCGTTTGGCGACGAACCGCGCGGGGGCGACGGCGGCGATCGCCACGATGTCGAGGAAGGAGATGTGGTTGGCGACGATCAACGCTCCGCGCACGCGCCTCGCCTGGCGGGGGCGACGGTCGTCGACGTCCAGACGCACGCCCATCGACGCCAGAGTCAGCCGCGCGCTTGCCCGCCAGTAGCCGTGCCGGGCGCGACGCGGCAGCAGGATGGTGGCGAGGCCGACGACGAGGACGAGGACCGCCACGAGGCCGAATGCGGCGCACCGCATGCCGATCCGTAGACGCGATGCGCGCGGTGTCGACGGCACGCAGTCGACACCGCACGGGCTGACGGGCACCCACTGGTTCACGTCGGTCAATCCGTGCTCTTGAGCCGTGCCATCGCGCCGCGCAGACGATCGACGTACCGCGCCTCCCCCTGCGTCCGATCCAAGACGGTGAGGAAATCACCGACGTCGAAGACCTCGTCGAAAGCCGGCTCACCGCACACCCGCGCGCCGAGTCGCGTGTAGCCGCGCAGCAGCGCGGGCAGCCGCAGCGTGGGCGGAGGCTCCAGGTCGTCCAGCGTCCGGCCGTCGACGTCGACACGGATGCGCGGGAACGCCTCCCACTGCGCGCGGTATTTCTCTCGGGCGAGGTCACGGATGCCGCGCAGTTCTCGGCCGCGGCCGATCGGAGCGTCGAGTGGCACTGACACGCAGCCCATCATGTACCGGTAGCCGCCGTCCTCCAGGTAGCCGAGGAGTGCGGCCCACAGCATCGCGGTGACCGAACCGCTGCGGTGTGCGGGGTCGACGACGGCGCGCCCCATCTCGACGGTCTCGCCGCGAATCGGATCGAGTTGCGCGAGGTCGAACTCGCCTGCCGAGTACCAGCCGCCCGCGGCGATCGCGCGGGGCGGCGGGAGGACGCGAGCGCAACCGACGAGCGCGTCGGTCTTCAGGTGCCGCACCAGCAGATGGTCGCAATACTCGTCGAACACGTCTGCGTCGCGGCCCGATGCCGCGTCACCGATGGAGTCGGAGTATCCCGGCTCGTTGTTGAACACGTCGAAACGCATGCGTTGCGCCGCGTCGATGTCGTAGGAGTCGTGGGTGATCGCCACTTCGTAGTCCCCACCGGACAGAAGCACCGTGCGCCTTGCCGAACTCGTCACTGTCATGACTGCAGTCAACGAGACGCACGGAACCCGCCGGGCACGGCGGCGTGACGTGTCCGCGCACGCCGGGTGAACAGACGGGGACACACCAGATTGCGACACTCCAGACAGCGATACTCCAGACAGCGACGCCCGGCCGGGAATGTCCGGCCGGGCGTCGTCGTGTGGTTCTACATGCGCGTGATCACTTGCGCTTGTTGACCTCTTCGGTCAGCTGCGGGGCGACGTTGAACAGGTCGCCGACGATGCCGAAGTCGCTGATCTCGAAGATCGGAGCCTCTTCGTCCTTGTTGACGGCGATGATCGTCTTCGAGGTCTGCATGCCCGCGCGGTGCTGGATGGCGCCGGAGATGCCCAGCGCGATGTACAGCTGCGGCGAGACCGTCTTACCGGTCTGACCGACCTGGAACTGACCCGGGTAGTAGCCGGAGTCGACCGCTGCACGCGATGCGCCGACAGCCGCGCCCAGCGAGTCCGCGAGGGCCTCGACGACGCTGAACTGGTCGGCCGAACCGACACCGCGGCCGCCCGAGACGACGATCGACGCCTCGGTCAGCTCCGGGCGGTCTCCGCCGACGTTCGGCTCGAATCCGGAGATCTTGACGGCGTTCTCGGCCTGTGCCGGAACGTCGACGTTGACGACCTCGCCCGCGCCCGCGGCCGGTGCGGCCTCGACGCCGCCCGGGCGGACCGAGATGACGGGGGTGTCGCCGCCGGCCTGGGCGTCGACGGTGAATGCGCCACCGAAGATCGAGTGGACGCCTGCGCCGCCCTCACGGACCTCGATGACGTCGGTCAGCAGACCCGATCCGAGACGAACGGCGAGACGGCCCGAGACTTCCTTGCCGTCCGCGGTCGCGGCGACGAGCACGCCTGCCGCACCGGTCGACTCGGCGAGCGACGACAGTACGTCGACCTTCGGCGAGACGAGGTAGTTCGCGACGTCGTCCGACTCCGCGACGTAGATCTTCTCGGCGCCTGCCTCGGCGAGTTCGCCGGTGACGGCCGCGCCTGCGCCCGGCTTGGCCACGACGACAGCCGACGGGCTGCCCAGTGCGCGGGCGGCGGTGATGAGTTCGCTGGTGACCTTCTTCAGTCCACCCTCGGTATCCTGCTCGACGAGCACGAGTACTTCAGCCATGATTGTTCTCCTGAATGTCTTTGGTAGTCGCTGGAACTGGGGCGGGGATCAGATGATCTTCTGGCCGACCAGGTATTCAGCGACCTTCACGCCGCCGTCGCCCTCATCGGTGACGCGCTCGCCTGCGGACTTCGCGGCCTTCGGCGTGACACCGGTGACGGTGCTGCCCGCGTTCGCGAGGCCGACGGTGTCGGCGTCGACGCCGATCTCGGCGAGGGTCAGGACGGCAACTTCCTTCTTCTTCGCGGCCATGATGCCCTTGAAGGACGGGAAGCGCGGCTCGTTGATCTTCTCGTTGACCGAGACGATCGCGGGCAGCGTGGCCTCGACGTGGAAGATGCCCTCGTCGGTCTCGCGCTCGCCGCGCAGCGTCTCGCCTTCGACCTCCAGCTTGCGCAGGTGCGTCAGGTGCGGGAGCTCCAGGTATTCGGCGACCATCGCCGGGACGGCGCCGACGCGACCGTCGGTCGCCTCGTTGCCTGCGATGACCATCTCGACGCCTTCGACGGTGCCGAGGGCGCTGGCGATGACATAGGCGGTCTGGACGGCGTCCGAGCCGTGCACCAGATCGTCCTTGATGTGGATCGCCTTGTCGGCACCCATCGAGAGCGCCTTGCGGATCGCGTCGGTCGCGCGGTCGGGACCGACCGACAGGAGGGTCACCTCGCCGCCGTCGCGCTCCTTAATCTGCAGTGCTTCCTCGACCGCGCGCTCATTGATCTCATCGAGAACAGCGTCCGCAGCCTCGCGGTCCAGCGTGAAGTCGCCGTCGGCGAGCTTTCGCTCGGACCAGGTGTCGGGAACCTGCTTGATCAGAACGACAATATTCGTCATGGGTCTGCGTCGACCTCCTGCGTCGGGTTCGGCAACTTACCGGCGGGTAAGGCCCTGGGTCATTATCACCTTAGCCGCTGTACACCGCGCCACAGAACGTGGCGTCCCTCATACGAGCGGACGGCGCGGTGCAAGTGGAGAGAATTCGTTCCACTACCCTCGTGCAAATGAGCGAACCGCAGGCCGCCGATCAACTCGCCCTCACCGGCGAGCGAACCGTCCCGGGAATTCCCGCCGAGAACTACTGGTTCCGGCGCCACGAGGTGGCCTACGAATACATTCTGCGGCGCTGCGCGGGCCGCGACGTCCTCGAGGCCGGATCGGGTGAAGGGTACGGCGCGTCGATGATCGCGCAGGCCGCGCGGTCGGTCACCTGTGTCGACTACGACGAGCAGGCGGTCGCCCACACGCGACGCGCGTACCCGGAGCTCACCGTGCACCAAGGCAACCTGATCGACCTCCCGATCGACGACAATTCCGTCGACACCATCGTGAACTTCCAGGTCGTCGAGCATCTCTGGGATCAGAGTGAGTTCGTCCGCGAATGCCACCGGGTGCTGCGCGGAAGCGGTGAACTGTTCATGAGCACCCCGAATCGGATCACCTTCTCGCCCGGCCGCGACACTCCGCTCAACCCGTTCCACACTCGTGAACTGTCTGCGAGCGACCTCACCGAACTGCTGTCGGACGACGGTTTCGACATCGTCGCGATGCTCGGCGTCTACCACGGCGCACGACTGCAGGAGTTGGACGCCAAGTGGGGCGGTTCGATCATCGACGCGCAGATCGACCGTGCTCTCGCGGGTGAACCGTGGCCGGACGAGTTGGTCGACGACGTCGCGGGCATCACGGTCGCCGACTTCGACATCCACCGGTCCACGGACGCCGACATCGACGCCAGCCTCGACCTGCTGGCCGTCGCCGCGCGCTACTGAACCCCGAGGCGACGATGACCGACCGCGTACCCGGCCAGTTCACCCTCGTCCTGCACTCGCATCTGCCGTGGCTGCCGAATCACGGGCGGTGGCCGGTCGGTGAGGAGTGGCTCTACCAGTCGTGGGCCGACAGCTACCTCCCGGTGTTCGGGGTGCTGAGGCGTCTTGCCGCCGACGGATTCACCGATCAGCTCTCACTCGGCATCACCCCGGTACTCGCCGCCCAGCTCGACGACCCGTACGCGGGCGCCTCCATGTACGAGTGGCTCGCCGACTGGCAGTTGCGCGCGATCGAGGCTGCGACGTCTCGCGACCGGGACCGCGCAGAGTCCGGTACACGGGAATTCCGTGCGGCCGCGGCAGCGCTCACCGACTTCGAGACGCATTGGCGGCACGGCGGCAGCCCGCAGATCCGCTCTCTCGTCTCCTCGGGCGTAATGGAATTGCTCGGCGGGCCGCTCGCCCACCCGTTCCAACCGCTTCTCGACCCACGTCTGCGTCGTCTGTCCTTGCGTGAGGGGCTCGCGGATGCGCGACTGCGGTGGGGGTCGACACCGTCGGGCATCTGGGCGCCCGAGTGCGCGTACACGCCGGGCATGGAGGTCGAGTACGCCACTGCGGGGGTCAGGCACTTCATGGTCGACGGTCCGACGCTGCACGGCGACACAGCGCTCGGACGTCCCGTCGGTGACAGCGACATCGTCGCCTTCGGCCGGGACCTGACCGTCAGTTACCGGGTGTGGTCGCCCAAGTCCGGCTATCCCGGGCACGCCGACTACCGCGACTTCCACACGTACGACCATGAGACGGGTTTCAAGGCGGTGCGGGTCACCGGGAAGACGGTGCCCGCCGACGCTAAGAAGCCGTACGACCCGGCGCGCGTCGACGCGGCGCTCGACAAACACGTCGATGACTTCGTCGGCGCAGTGCGCGACCGTCTGATCTCCGAATCTGACCGCATCGGTCGGCCGGCGCTGGTGGTCGCGGCCTTCGACACCGAACTGTATGGGCACTGGTGGCACGAGGGGCCGATCTGGTTGGAGCGTCTGCTGCGGCGGCTACCCGAGGCCGGGGTCACCGTCGGCACGCTGGACACCGCTCGGCGCGACGGCTACGTCGGCGAGCCGGTGGAGCTCTCCGACTCGTCGTGGGGTTCGGGCAAGGACTGGCGAGTCTGGGAAGGACCGCAGGTGCAGCATCTGGTGCAGTTGAACGGGGAGGTCACTGCGACCGCGCTGGACAGCCTCGACAAACGGGCGTCGTCCGCCCCCGACCCGCGGCCCCGCGACGAAGCCGCCGACCAGCTTCTGCGCGAGACCCTGATGACCGTCCAGTCGGACTGGCCGTTCATGGTGTCCAAGGACACCGCGGCAGGCTACGCCCACGACCGCGCCTACAAGCATGCACACGCCACTCGAGAGATCTGCGCGGCGTCCGACGCCGGCCGTGAGGAACAGGCTCTTCGCCTGGCTCGTGGGTGGAGGAACGCCGACAACCTGTTCGGCGCGCTCGACGCGCGACGCGTGGAGGAGCGGTGAACGCGCCGGTGAAGGTCCTCATGGTCTCGTGGGAGTACCCGCCTGTCGTCGTCGGCGGCCTCGGCAGGCACGTCCACCATCTCGCCGAAGCGCTCGCCGACCTCGGCATCGACGTCACCGTCCTCACGCGTCGCCCGTCGGGCACCGACGCGTCGACACATCCCACGACGGACGTCGTCGTGAACGGGGTGCGCGTCATTGCCGTCGCCGAGGACCCGCCTGAGTTCGATTTCGGTGTCGACATGATGGCGTGGACGCTGGCGATGGGGCACGGCTTCATCCGCGCCGGGCTGCGGCTCCTCGGCCACGGCTGGACGCCGGATGTCGTCCACGCCCACGACTGGCTGGTGGCGCATCCGGCGGTTGCCCTCGCCGAGTTCTTCGACGTCCCGCTCGTCGCGACCCTGCACGCGACGGAAGCGGGCAGACACAGCGGCTGGGTCGCAGGCCACGTGAACCGCCAGGTGCATTCGGTCGAGGCGTGGCTCGCGGGCGACGCCGACTCGCTCATCACGTGCTCGGCGTCGATGCGCGAGGAGGCGACCCGCCTGTTCGGTCCCGACCTTGCGCCGATCACGGTGATCCACAACGGCATCGATGTCGACGCGTGGAGCTTCGCACCGCGCACCGCGCATGCGGGCCCGCCCGAGCTGTTGTTCGCCGGACGGCTCGAATACGAGAAGGGCGTGCAGGACCTGATCGCGGCGCTGCCGGTGATCCGTCGCGCACACCCGGGCACCACGGTGCGGATCGCGGGCGAGGGCACTCAGCTCGGCTGGCTGCACGAACTCGCCCGCAGCCACGATGTGGTAGCCGCCGTCACATTTCTCGGCAGGATGAATCACGACCAACTCGTCGCGTTGATGCACCGGTGCGACGCGATCGTCCTGCCCAGCCGCTACGAGCCGTTCGGAATAGTCGCGCTCGAAGCCGCCGCGACCGGCATCCCGCTCGTCACGTCGACCGCGGGAGGTCTCGGGGAGGCGGTCACCGACGGCGACAGCGGTTGGACGTTCGAACCGTTCGATCCGGTGGGTCTCGCGGACGCCGTCTGCGACGCGCTCGACCGCCCCCAGGTCGCGGCGGCACGCGCCCAGCGCGCCGCCGACCGCCTCACTGAGGAGTTCACCTGGCACGTCGTCGCCCAGCGGACGGCAGCGGTGTACGAGGCGGCGCATCGGCGCGAGCGCGTGGCACGTCCGCGCCCGGAGATTCCGCTCCGGCCGATGCCGGACCGAGACCCGAATGTCGACGGTTAGTCGTCGGCCGAGCCCCTCTCCCGGTTCGTGGTCAGGCGGCTGACGCTCCGCCCCTGACAGATACGTCCGGATGATCTGCCCGAAAGCATCCGCGCGACGTTGGCCGCCCGACCGAGGGTCCGGTGACCCGTCCGGTAAGGGGACCGGCCGACACAGCGGATCGAGTGCGGCATACAACTCCTCCCCGGTCACCACATCCACGCCGATCGTGGACACGATCCGCCCGTCCTCACCGGTGATCAGCGACATCTCGTTCAGCACTGGATTCTCTGCGGCCGGGATCTGATCGGGATCCTCGGCACCGACCCGGCTCGCGCGGTCCAGTCGGCAGCGCAGGTACAGCGACACGGCGCCGAGACACCACCCGGGCCACACAGGCCGCCGCAGTCTGCCCGCGGCTCGCACTCTCCCCCGAGGAACGAGCAGTCTTGAAACGGGTTCGCCGAGACTGCGGCGCGCTATCGAAATGTCAAACA
>NZ_JAKKOR010000011.1:0-389115 GCF_021738805.1 Gordonia liuliyuniae
CCATTCCGAACCCGGAAGCTAAGCCCTCCAGCGCCGATGGTACTGCACCCTAACCAGTGTGGGAGAGTAGGACACCGCCGAACTAAACCCGAGTTAGAGCCCCCAACACCACGTGTTGGGGGCTCTAACTCTATCTCGACTCGACCTCCATCTATATGCCTGGAGGCGGTGGCACGACGAGCGGCCCGCCTTCCGGCGGGCCGCTCGTGTTTGTGAGTGTCGATGCGGGTCAGGTGAGAGCTGACAGCGCCGCCAGTCGTTCGTGCGCCTGAGTCATGATCGACTGCATCAGCTCGGCGCACGACGGTAGATCGTCGATCATGCCGACGACCTGACCCGACGCGAGGACGCCCGCGTCCGTGTTTCCCTCGACGAGGCCGGCTTTCAACAACATCGGGGTATTGCCTGCCATGATGATCTGCTGCCAGGTCCGCTCGCCGGACTTACGCATCGACACACCGTCGCGGAGCATCGTCGTCCAGCGCATGCCGGTCATCTGCTTGAACTCGTTGGCGTTGCGGGCTGCGGCGACCAACGCCTTGGCCCGGGACCCGCTCTCGAGAGCATCCACCAGCTGGGTGCGGAGCACACGGTGCGGCATACCGTCGACCTTGGTGGAGACGACCGTGTCGTTCAACGTGCGTTCCAAATACTCCTGCTTGACGCTGTCCGGAACAGCCGAGTCGGACGTCAGCAGGAAACGCGTGCCCATCGCGACCCCGTCTGCGCCGTAGCCCAGTGCCGCGACGAGACCGCGCCCGTCGAAGAACCCACCCGCCGCGATGACCGGTATCGACGTGTTTCCGGCGCCGCCGAGAGCATCTACGACGGACGGCAACAGAAGCGTCGTCGCGACCGGCCCCGTGTGGCCGCCGCCCTCGCCGCCCTGCACGATGACCGCGTCGGCACCCCACGACGCGACCTTGACCGCGTGCTTGGCTGCGCCGATCGACGGCACCACGACGAGACCGTGGTCCTTGAGCTTGGCGATGAGCTCCTGTTTCGGCGCGAGAGCGAACGACGCGACTTTGACGCCTTCACGAATCAGCAGGTCGACTCGCTCTGCGGCGTCGGTGGCGTCCGCGCGGAGGTTGACCCCGAACGGCCTGTCGGTCAACGACTTCGTCTTCTTGATCGCGAACTCGAGCTCGTCGTAGGTCATCGTCGCCGACGCGAGGATTCCGAGCCCGCCGGCGTTCGCGGTCGCCGCGGTCAGCGACGGCCCGGACACCCAGCCCATACCGGTCTGCACGATCGGATACTCGACGCCGACCATCTCGGTGAAGCGGGTGCTCAAGGTCGGAGCGGTCACGACTTCACCTCGCGGTCACGGGTGCCCTTAGGATCGATGACCTCGCGGATGATCTGGAGTTGCTCGGTGGTGGGCTCTGCGGTGACCGGAGCGGAGTCGAGCTCCGCGACGGCGAAGCTCGTGTTTTCGGTGACTTCGTCGGCCGTGACGCCGGGGTGCAGGGAGAGGGCGCGCATTGTGTGCTCGGGGCCGCCGAAGTCGAAGACTCCGAGGTTGGTGACCACGCGGTGGATGTTCAGCGAATCGAATGCAGGGTTGGCGGTGTCGCCCTTATCGAAGCCGACCCCGCACACGATGTCGACGGCGTCGACGAACACGCGCTTCGAGTGACGAGCGACCCAGTAGCTGGTCGGATGACCGAGCGTGTTGCCCGGTGCTCCGCGTAGGCCGAACATCTGTCGGGTCGGCTTCTGGAGCGGGCCGAACGCCGACAGGTTCTGATTGCCGAAACGGTCGATCTGGTTGGCGCCCATGACGACGTGGCGGCGTCCGCCGCCGATGACGTCGAAGACCTTCCGGAACGGCATCCAACCCTCCGCCGGTCCCGTCTTCCCGACCGCGGGGGTGTCCGCGAGGATGACGGCTTCGCCGTCGGTGATGAGAAGATCGGGTTCGGTCGTCAACCGGGCCAGACGCGCACCGATCAACGGAGTCGTGGCCATCGGTGACGCCATGATCTCACCGGCACCGGTGAAGATGTCGGCGCACGAGGTGACGCAGTACTCGGCGCGGGTGATGTCGGTGATGCTCACTTGTTCTCCTCTTGCTCGGCGTGCCAGCGGGTCACTTCGTTCTGGTACGTCGCCTCGTCGACGTCGAGGAAGCGCTCGCGGAACGCCGTCCACGACTCGTCGTCGGCGGCGGACTCGGCGTAGAAGCGCTGGAACGACTCGTCCCGCCCGTAATCTCCGGCGAAGGTGAAGTGGGCGCCGTTCGGGGTATGCACTACGCGGTCGACGTCCATCCGATTCAGCAGCAGACGCTCGTTGGGCACCTCGGCGACCAACTCTTCGGTCGAGACGATGCGGTCGGTCTCCAAGTAGCGGCGTTGCGCGGCCGCCATGTACATGTCGTCGAAGTACGGGTCGATTCCGGTGTAGCCTGCGTTGCCGTGCGCATCGGCGACGTCGAGGTGCACGAACGCGGCGTCCAATGTCAGCGCGGGCATCGCGACCAGCGTCTGAGTGCGACCGTCCGCGTCCGCGTACGGCGATTCGACGGTCTTGAGTTCGCCCTCCCAGAAGTCGAAGACCGCTGATCCGAGCCCGGCTCGGATCGGCATGAACGGCAGCCGGGCGCCCGCGGCCTGCAGGCCGCACTTGACCATGCCCTCGTCCATCTCGCGCGATTCGATCGCGCCCGCGGTGCGGGCCTTCGCGAACCACGGGTCGTAGAACGGTGCCGAATCGAGGGAGACGAAACCGTAGTAGGCGCGGCGGACCTTGTTCGCCGCGCAGAGCAGTCCGAGATCGGCTCCTCCGTAGGTGACGACCGTGAGATCCTTGACTTCGCTGCGTGCGAGCGCCCGGACCAGAGCCATCGGCTTACGCCGAGAACCCCATCCGCCGATGCCGATGGTCATTCCATCGCTGAGCTCAGCGACGACGTCGTCGAGTGAGCTCGTCTTGTCTCGAAAACCCATTCCTCAGTTCCCTTTCGGCTTGCCGGTGTCGACGAACGCATCGCGATGCTCGTCGGCCACGCCGGCCAGATTCAGTTCGTAGGTGTACCGCTGTTCGAGCAGGTAGCTGGTCTTCACATCGACCGGGTCGATGCCGTTGATCGCGGCCTTCGCGGCCCGGATCACCCGGGTGTCCTTGGCCGCGATCATGTCGGCGACTTCGAGCGCCGCGTCGAGCAGTTCATCGCGGGGGACGGCACGATACACGGAGCCGAAGTGGACGAGTTGCTGCGCCGTGACGTTCTGCGCGGTGTAGTACAGCGTGCGCATCATGTGCTGTGGAACCAGACGGGAGAGGTGGGTCGCCGCGCCGAGCGCTCCGCGGTCGACCTCAGGAAGCCCGAACACCGCGTCGTCGGACGCGACGATCACATCGGCGTTGCCGACGAGACCGATGCCGCCGCCCACACAGAAGCCGTTGACCGCGACGATCACCGGGACCGCGCAGTCGTAGACGGCGGAGAACGCGGCCGCGCACCCCTTGTTGGCGGCGACGAGAGCGTCGAATCCCGACGTGGCCTGCATCTCCTTGATGTCGACGCCCGCATTGAATCCCCGGCCTTCGGCGCGGAGGATCACGACGGTCGTCTCCGGATCGTCGCCGGCAGCGAGGATCTCGTCCGCCAGTTGGAACCAGGCGGCGCTCGGCAGCGCGTTGACCGGCGGGAAGTCGACGGTGACGGTGACGATGCCTGACTCGGTGCGGTTGGTGGTGATCGGCACACCTGCTCCTTACGTTCCGCAGTACCCAAGCAAATGCTTGCTTGTCCGGTAGACTAGCACCCATGAGTGAAACAGTGCATGTGCCTGTCGATCTGGGGATCGCCGGCTCGACGATCCTGGTGACCGGAGGCGCACGGGGTGTCGGGGCGGGAATCTCGGACGTGTTGGAGAGCCTGGGTGCGACGGTCGTGGTCTGTGCCCGCCGTGAGCCGGACGAACCGGTCGACGGCCGCAGCTTCTATTCGTGCGACGTTCGTGACTCCGACGCGGTCGCGCAGATGATCGCGCAGATCGTCGACGAGCACGGCCGGATCGACGGGCTGGTCAACAATGCGGGCGGATCGCCGTTCGCCCTCGCTGCCGAGGCGTCGGATCGCTTCACACAGAAGATCCTCGAACTGAACCTTCTGGCCCCGATGATCGTCGCGCGCGCGGCGCGTACGGCGATGACCGCGCGCGGCGAGGGCGGCGCAATCGTCAACGTGTCGAGCGTCAGCGGACACCGGCCGTCGCCGGGAACCGCGGCCTACGGCGCGGCGAAGGCCGGCCTGGACAACCTGACGCGATCGTTGGCCGTCGAATGGGCGCCGTCCGTCCGGGTCAACTCGGTCGTCTGCGGGCCGGTCCAGACCGAACTGTCTCACCTGCACTACGGCGACGACGCTGGCCTCGACGCCGTCGGTCAGACCATCCCGATGGGACGGTTGGCGCTTCCGGCGGATGTGGGACGCGCGGTCGCGTTCCTTCTGTCGCCATTGGCGTCGTACGTCACCGGATCGACCCTCACGGTCGACGGTGGCGGTGAGAAGCCCGCGTTCCTCGCGGCGGCGAACGCTGCCAACGCGACGTGACCGAGATCGATGTGATTGGACCTCTGAGAAGAAAGTGATGGAACAAGTGAGCAAGACGAATGAAGGCCGCGTCGTCATCGTGACCGGCGCAGGTCAGGGGATCGGACGCGCGCACGCGTTGGCGTTCGCCGCCGACGGGGCGAAGGTCGTTGTGAACGACTACGCGGCCGACTCGGCCTCGGCGGTGGTCGACGAGATCGTCGCGGCAGGCGGCGAGGCCGTCGTAGCGGCGGGCGACGTCGCCGACTGGGAGACCGGTGCGGCGATCGTGCAGACCGCGGTCGACTCGTTTGGGCGCCTCGACGCGCTCGTCAACAACGCGGGCTTCCTCCGTGACCGCATGCTGGTGTCGTTCAGCGAAGAGGAATGGGACTCAGTGGTGCGTGTGCACCTCAAGGGGCATTTCGTGATGCTTCGCCACGCGGCCGCCTATTGGCGCGGTGAGGCGAAGGCCGGCCGGACTCCGCGGGCGCGCATCGTCAACACCTCGTCGGGTGCGGGCATCTTCGGGTCGGTCGGCCAGGGTAACTATGCCGCCGCGAAGGCAGCGATCGCCGAACTGACGATTCAGGCCGCCGCCGAACTCGGCGGATACGGGATCGTCGTGAACGCGATCGCGCCCTCGGCTCGGACTCAGATGACGATGGGCGCGGGCGATGCGATGGCCGCGCAGATGGCCGCACCCGACGACGGTTCGTTCGACGCGATGGATCCGGCCAACATCTCGCCGCTCGTCGTATGGCTGGCATCCGCCGAAGCCGGCGACGTCACCGGGCGGCTCTTCGAGGTGGAGGGCGGCACAGTCACGGTGCTCGACGCCTGGCAGCGCGCCGCCAGCACCGACAAGGGCGCCCGCTGGGAGCCGAGTGAACTCGGCCCTGTGGTGCGCGGGCTCCTCGTCGACTCGCCCGAGCAGGTCAAGGCGTACGGGGCGCGCTGAGCCAGGCGTGATGCCCAACTAGGGCCCCAACCTCAGGCGGTCGCGCCGGGGGCTCGGACGACCATCGGAACGCCGGGGAAGTACGCGGCGATCTCCGAGCGTGAACGGCGGAGTGCGGCGACGCCGTATCCGTGCTTCCGGTTCTCGGGCCGGATCCAGATGCGGACGTCCACTTCGCCGCCGGTGAGTTCACCGAAGACGATGCCGACCTTCTCGTCGTTCTCGACAGCGACCAGCCAGACCGCGTCCTCGTTGTCGACGCGGCCGACTCCCTGGGCGATCTCGTCGCCGATCTCGCCTGCAGGGGCACCCGAGCCGTCGCCCGCGACGCCCTGCTCGGCGGTGCGCTCGGCGAAGATGTCGGCGTCGTCGTCCGCGGAGAAGGGGCGCAGGTCGAGCGTCTCGCCGGTGCTGGCGGGCCGTTCGGCAAGGGTGAACGTGATGGCCTTGTTGAGGTCGTCGAGTTCGCCCTGGTTCTTGCGGCGCTCGGCCTTGGTCAATTGATGCAGGGACATGTTGAGGACGGCTTCGGCTCCGAGCTTCGATTTGCCGAGCAGCTCGGCGATCGCAGTGGCGGCGGAGTCGCGGTCGTCGGCGTCGACGATCGTGTCCAGAACCTCGTGTCGCCGCTCGAGAGCGGTGAGCAGTGCGTCAGTGATGTCACGGCGGGTGGTGGCCTGGTCCAAATCAGTCATGAACCGATCGTGGCACGACTTTCCGGTTACCGGCAGGTCTACCGATCGGTAATCTTCTGCGCCCGTTTCTGCCGTGTGCGGCAACGGGTTTCACGGAGCCCCTTCCGCAAATCTAGAACACGTTCTAGTGTTGTCGTATGAGTGGAGATGAGACTGTCCTGTCCGCCGAACGACTGCTGCACAACCCGGTGCACCTCGGTGATCTGATGGTCGCGGCGCTCAAGCGTCACGCGAACAGCCCGGTGCTGCAGATCGGTGGAACTGAACTGACCGGCCGCGAGATGGCCGATGCCATCACGCGTTATGTCCAGGCGTGCGAAGGTCTGGGGTCGGGCACCGGGACTGCCGTCGGATTGCTCGCCCTGAATCGCCCCGAAGTGTTGTTCGTCGTCGGTGCCGGCCAGACCCAGGGGTGGCGCCGGACGGCATTGCATCCGCTCGGTTCGGCCGACGACCACGCGTACGTCTTGTCCGACGCCGGTGTCAGCACGCTAATCATCGACCCGGTTCCGATGTTCGTCGAGCGGGCCGTCACGTTGCTGGAGAAGGTCGACTGTCTCACCCAGGTCCTCACGCTCGGTCCGGTGCCGCCCGAGTTGGCCGACGTCGGAGTCGACCTGATCGCGGCCGCCGACCGCCGTGCGCCGCGGCCGCTGTCGGCGAAGGTGCTCGACCCCGAGCATGTCGTCTCGATCACGTACACCGGCGGCACGACAGGCAAGCCGAAGGGCGTGATCGGCACCGCGCGAGCGATGTCGACGATGACGCAGATCCAGCTCGCCGAGTGGGAATGGCCCGAGCGCCCCCGCTTCCTCATGTGCACGCCGCTCTCGCACGCGGGCGCGGCGTTCTTCGTGCCGACGCTGATCAAGGGCGGCACCATGCTGGTGCTCGGCAAGTTCGATCCGGCAGAAGTGCTCGAGACCATCGAACGCGAGAGGATCACCGCGACCATGCTGGTTCCGTCGATGATCTACGCGCTCATGGACCACCCGGACTCACGTACGCGTGACCTGTCGTCGCTGGAGACCGTCTACTACGGTGCGTCCGCGATCAACCCGGTCCGGCTCGCCGAGGCGATCGACCGGTTCGGACCGATCTTCGCGCAGTACTACGGCCAGTCCGAGTCGCCGATGGTGATCTCCTACCTCCGAAAGGACGAGCACGACGCGGCCAGGCTCGGCAGCTGCGGCAGGCCGTCGGCGTTCCTGCGGACCAAGCTCGCCGGGCCGGACGGCGAGCCCGTCGCACAGGGCGAACCCGGAGAGATCTGCGTGTCCGGGCCACTCCTGGCCGGCGGCTACCTCGGGCTGCCCGAGCAGACCGCCGAGACGTTCGCGGACGGATGGCTGCATACCGGCGACGTCGCGCGGGAGGACGAGGATGGATTCTGGTTCATCGTCGACCGCACCAAGGACATGATCGTGACCGGTGGGTTCAACGTGTTTCCCCGTGAGGTCGAGGACGTCGTCGCCGAGCATCCGGCCGTCGCTCAGGTCGGTGTGATCGGGGTGCCCGACGAGAAGTGGGGCGAAGCGGTCACCGCCGTCGTCGTGCTGCGGTCCGGCACCGGTGAGTCCGACGACACGAGGGATCGGATCATCGAGGAGATCCAAGCGTCGGTCAAGGAGCGCAAGGGCGGCGTACAGTCGCCGAAGCGAGTCGTCTTCGTCGATTCGCTGCCGCTCACGGCTCTCGGTAAGCCGGACAAGAAGGCTCTGCGCGCTCAGTTCTGGGAGGGTCTCGAGCGCTCAGTGGGGTGATCGCGAGATCACAAGAAGAATCGTGTTGCACAACGGTCGCCTCACGGCCGTTGTGCAACACGATCCGTCTGTCAGGCGGGTTCGCAGATGATGACCGGGATGGTGCGCTCCGTCCAGGCCGCGTAGGTGTCGAAATCCGCGTAGAGCTCGACGAGGCTCGGCCACAGCTGGGTCCGCTCGGCATCGTCCGCGATCCGGGCCGCGTAGTCTCCCGCGTCCGAATCGATCTGGATCCTCACCGCCGGGTCGGCCTTCAGATTGTGGTACCAGGCGGGATTCGCAGGCAGGCCGCCCTGTGACGCGACGAGCACGATGGACTCGCCGTGTCGCAGGTACAGCAGCGGAACGGTGCGCGCCTCGCCGGACTTGCGCCCGGTGGTCGTCAAGAGGCAGACCGGCACGGGTTTGCGCATGGCTGCACCGACCCGCCACCGGTTGCCCAGGCGTCCGCCGGTCAGTCGATACAGCCTCGTGTTCAGCCGCGACCCGTACTTGATGACTCGCCCGACGGCCGGCGAATCGAGTTGCGCCGGACGGTTGTTCGGATCCATCGGGTCAGATCCGCTCGAGGATGGTCGCCGTCGACAAGGCGCCTCCCGCGCACATCGTGACCAGAGCGTGCTGAGAGTCGGTGCGCTCGAGTTCGTGCAACGCGGTCGTGATCAGCCGCGAACCGGTGCTGCCCACCGGGTGGCCGAGTGCGATCGCGCCGCCGTTGACGTTCACCTTGTCCATGTCTGCGCCGTGCACCTGCGCCCAGCTGAGTACCACGGACGCGAACGCCTCATTGATCTCGACGACGTCGATGTCGCTCAGGCTCATCCCGGTCTTGGCGAGCACGCGCTCGGTGGACTGCACCGGACCGTCGAGGTGGTAATACGGCTCGGCCCCGACGAGTGCCTGGCTCTTGATGCGCGCGCGCGGGCGGAGGCCGAGTTCGCGCGCCTTGTCCTCGTCCATGATCAGCACGGCAGCGGCACCGTCGGAGACCTGCGACGAGGTCCCGGCCGTGTGGATGCCGCCCTCGATGACGGGTTTGAGTCCCGCAAGCGACTCCAGGGTCGTGTCGCGCAGGCCCTGGTCACGATTCACGTCGAGGATCTGCCCGGTCAGCTCGCCCTCGCGGGTGCGTTCGGGCGCCTTGACCGAGAGGATCTCGCGGTCGAAACGACCCTCCTCCCACGCGCGCTTCGCGTTTGCCTGCGACCGCACGCCGAGCGCGTCGACGTCGGCGCGGGTGATGCCGCGCCGCTTCGCGATGCGTTCTGCCGCGTCGAACTGGTTGGGCATGTCGATGTCCCACGACTCGGGTCGGCGGGGCCCCGCGTCGGTGCCGACGTTCGCGCCGAGGGGCACATGAGACATCGCCTCGATGCCGCACGCGACTCCGATGTCGATCGCGCCCGACGCGATCAGTCCCGCCACGAGATGGTTCGCTTGCTGCGCGGACCCGCACTGGCAGTCGATGGTGGTCGCGCCGGTCTGCCACGGCAGTCCCGCGTGCAGCCATGCGGTGCGTGTGACGTTGTTGCTCTGTTCGCCGACCTGCATCACCGCGCCGCCGACCACCTGCTCGACGAGAGTCGGATCGATGCCTGCCCGTTCGAGCACCCCTACCTGGGCGGCGCCCAGGATCTCGGCCGCGTGCAGACCCGACAGCCACCCGTTCCGCTTGCCGATCGGCGTGCGAGCCGCTTCGACGATTACCGGTACACCCATGCCACAGTCCTCTCGATGATCAATTTCATTGAAACTAGAACAAGTTCTTGTTCACGTCTATCCAGTGTGGCAGAGTGTGATCTACGACAAATTGTAACGGGTTCTCGTTTTGAGGCGAAGCCCGCGACCTTTGAAATGAGGTGATGACGTGACCCAAGCGCAGAGCGTTGAGGCAGGTGCGTCGCAGGAATCTGCGGGCAGTTGCCCGTTCATGCATCAGGAGGGCTGGGATTTCACGAGCCCAGACCTGTTGGTGCATGGAATCCCGATGAAGGAGTTCGCCGAACTCCGCAAGACCGCTCCTGTCTGGTGGAACGCACAGCTCCCCGGCAAGGGTGGCGGCTTCCATGACGGTGGCTACTGGGTGGTGTCGAAGCTCGACGACATCCGCGAAATCTCGAAGAACGCCGATGATTGGTCGGCGAACGAGAACGGCGTCATCATGCGGTTCGAAGACGACATGAACCAGGAGCAACTCGACGTCACCAAAGCGCTCCTGATCAACCACGATCCGCCGGAGCACACCCGCATGCGCAAGATCGTCTCGCGGGCCTTCACCCCGAAGGCGGTCCACGCTCTGGAGGAGAAGCTCGACGAGGCGGCACGGCGCATCGTCTCCGAGGCCGCCGCAGCGGGCAAGGGCGACTTCGTCGAACAGGTCGCCGTTGACCTACCGCTGCTCGCGATCGCCGACCTGCTCGGCGTCCCCGAGGAGGATCGCGCCAAACTGTTCCACTGGTCCAACGCGATGATGAACTACGACGACCCGGACTTCGAACCGGACCCGCTGACCGCGAACATGGAGATCCTCGGTTACGGGTACAACATCGCTGAACAGCGTCGTAAGTGCCCGGCCGACGACATCATCACCACGCTCACCGAAGCCGACATCGACGGCCAGGCCCTCGATGAGACCGAGTTCGGGTTCTTCTTCATCCTGCTAACCGTCGCGGGCAACGAGACCACCCGGAACGCGATCTCGCACGGCATGAACGCCTTCCTCGACAACCCCGATCAGTGGGAACTGTTCAAGAAGGAGCGGCCTGCAACGGCCGTCGACGAGATCGTCCGCTGGGCGACTCCCGTCAACTGCTTCCAGCGAACCGCCAAGCGAGACACCACTATCGGCGGCGTAGAGATCAAGCAGGGGCAGCGGGTCGGCATGTTCTATGGCTCAGCCAACTACGACGAAGACATCTTCGACGACCCGTACACGTTCAACATCATGCGCGACCCCAACCCGCACGTCGGGTTCGGCGGAAACGGCACGCACTTCTGCATCGGCGCCAACCTGGCCCGCATGGAGATCAATCTGATGTTCAACGCCATTGCGGACCTCGTGCCGGACATCACCAAGCTGGGTGCCCCCGACCGTCTCCGCCACGGCTGGATCAACGGCATCAAGGAACTTCAGGTCGACTACGGAACGAAGTGAGGGACGATGGCTGACGAGGTACCGTCGTATCTCGACCTCGACCGGGAGAATCATCCGGCAGTACTCGCCGGACGGCGTTCCCGCGACGCTGTGCAAGCGCGCGACAAGCAAGCGTGGCTCGCCAACTTCGCTGCCGACGCCGTAGTCGAAGACCCGGTCGGTCCATCGATGTTCGACGAAGAGGGTGTCGGACACCGCGGAGTCGAAGGGCTGTCCGCATTCTGGGACAAGACCATCGGTACCACGGAGAAGCTCGACTTCGTGTTCGACAAAGAGATCATCTGCGGCAACGAAGTGGCGTATGTGGGCAAGATCGTCACCCACATCGCAGGGCACATCTCCGAAGCGAACGGGGTCTTCACGTACAAGGCCGACAGCAACGGCGACCTGGTGGCGTTGCGGGCATTCTGGGAGGTCGGGGAGACGGTGTCATCTCTCCGCCCCGCGTGAGGTGTCATCTCTCCGCCCCGCGTGAGATCCGCTCTACGACAACGAGCCCGGCGACCTTCCAGGTCGCCGGGCTCGTCGTCGTTGGTCTACTTCTTGAAGCGTTTGGCGACGTGAGAGTCGACAGAGGCCACGCCCTGGTCGGCGATGGCGATGGCGATCAAGCCCGCGATGAGGGCGAGGGGGAGTTCGTAGCCGCCGTCAGACGCCCAGAATCCGGCATCGATGTGGGCGATGAAGATCGCTCCGATCATGTCGAAGATCAACAGCAGCGCGACGAGCGGTACGGCGATGCCCGCGATCAAGGCGATACCGCCCGCGAACTCGAGGATCGCGGCGACCCAGGCCGACAGGGTCGGAGCCGGAGCGCCCATCATCTCGAAGCCCGCGGACGTCGCGTCCATGCCGTTGACGAACAACTTCTGGCAGCCGTGCGCGAGAAAGATGATGCCGAGAATGACGCGGGCGACGGTCGTCGACAAGCCCTGCGCGTGCTTGAGCGGGTTCATGTGCGGCTCCTGGAGGATGGGCGTTCGGCGTAGAACGCTCGGGTGAACGGACTACATGATCGAACCACTTACCTTTCGTAAGTGCAAGCGGGGGCGTACATTGATGCTGTGTCCGAATCCTCCGTGCTGCCCTACGACGTGTTCGCCAAGAAGTGCCCGTCGCGGCAGGTCTTCGAGCACGTCACCGGCAAGTGGGGCGCGCTCGTGCTCGGAACGCTCGGAACCGGCCCGCAGCGTTTCGGCGAGATCCGGGCGCAGGTCGAGGGCATCAGCGACCGAATGCTCACCCAGACCCTGCGCACTCTGTGCGACGACGGACTCGCCTTGCGGGCCACGGCGTCGCCCGCACACCCCGTCTACCAACTGACCGATGCGGGGCAAGTCGTCGCCGACGCCGTTCGGACGCTGATCGTCGCGGTAGAAGCCGCGATGACCAGCGGTGCGGGCGCCTAGAAGCCCAGACGAGAAGAGCCCAGACGAGAAGAACCCAGACGAGAAGAGCGGAGGCGAGACCAGGTCTGCGCTCCGCTCTCCTCGTATGAAGGGCCTTACGGCTTGTCGGACCCCACGACCCACATCGAGAAGTACTGCGAACCGCCACCGTAGGCGTGGCCGAACGCCTTGCGGGCGTCCGGGACCTGGTGGTCTCCAGCCTTGCCCATCACCTGGATCGCGGCCTCGGCGCAGCGAATCATGCCAGAGGCGCCGATCGGGTTGGACGAGAGCACGCCGCCGGACGCATTGACCGGCAGCTTGCCGCCGATCGCGGTCTCGCCTGCCTCGGTGAGCTTCCAGCCCTCGTATTCGGGCATGAAGCCGAGGTTCTCCAGCCACATCGGCTCGAACCAGGAGAACGGGACGTAGATTTCGGCGGTGTCGATCTCCTCGAGCGGATTCGTGATTCCTGCGGCCTTCCAGAGTGCGGCGGACGCGTCGCGACCTGCCTGCGGACTCACGACGTTGCGGTGCGAGTACGAGAGCGGTTCGGTGCGCATCGCCGTCGCATGAATCCACGCGACCGGGCGGCCGTCGGCGACGGCGTCGTCGGCCGCGGCCTCGTCGCCGATCACGACTGCGCAGGCCCCGTCCGACGACGGACACGTCTCGTCGAACCGGATCGGATCCCACAGCATCTGCGAGGCGAGGACCTTGTCGACGGTGATGTCGGGCTGCTGCAAGTGCGCCAACGGGTTGCGTGAGCCGTTGAGACGATCCTTGGTAGCGACCATCGCGCCGATGTGATCCGGCGCCTGCGAGTTGTTGATGTACGCGCGGACGTGCGGAGCGAAGAATCCACCCGCGCCCGCTCCGACCGGCATCGTGAACGGAACCGGGATCGACAGCGCCCACATGGCGTTCGACTCGGACTGCTTCTCCCACGACAGCGCCAACACTCGTCGGTGCACGCCGCTGGTGACCAGCGATGACCCGACGACGGCTGTGGACGCGCCGACCGATCCGGCGGTGTGCACGCGGATGAGTCGCTTCCCGACGGCTCCGATCGCCTCGGCCATCGCGAGCTCGGGCATCATCGATCCCTCGAACAGGTCGGGAGCCTTGCCGATGACGATCGCGTCGATGTCGTCCAGACTGACTTGTGCGTCGTCGAGCGCCCGGTCGATCGCTTCGCGGCACATCCCGGCCATCGTGACGTCGTGTCGTTTGGCGACGTACTTCGTCTGCCCCGTGCCCAGCACGGCGGCGCGATTGCGGCCCATCAGTTCTCGC
The DNA here is from genome assembly GCF_021738805.1 of Gordonia liuliyuniae. Lineage (NCBI taxonomy): Bacteria > Bacillati > Actinomycetota > Actinomycetes > Mycobacteriales > Gordoniaceae > Gordonia > Gordonia liuliyuniae. The sequence goes on from NZ_JAKKOR010000011.1 coordinate 13,804, forward strand.
CTTCCAATGTGAGCACCATGTTCTGTTGCAGCAGTGGCCCGCTCGTCGCGTGCGCCAGCGCTGTGCGCGCCTGCCCGGTGAGGATCGAGTGCGCGGCGTAGCCGATGCGCTGCAGTCCTGCGGAGAACAGTGCGTGGCCGCCCATCACTCCGCCGGACGGGTTGATCTGCGTGTCCTCGCCGATGCCGAGTTCGCGGCGCACGATCAGCTCCTGATGGGTGTACGGCGCGTGGATCTCGGCGACGTCGACGTTGCGGTCGCGGTCGCCGAATGCGGTGTCTGCCGCCAGCTTCGTGGACGGGGACCGAGTCAGGTCGCGGGAGCCGAAGTTGGGGGTGTCGATGCGGTGATCCCACCCGGTGACCCATGCGGGATTCTCGACGAGCTCACGTGCGCGTTCCTCACTGGCGAGGACGACTGCGGCTCCGGCGTCGGCGTACGGGGCGATGTCGCTCTGGCGCAGCGGATCACGGACGTAGTCGGCGGCCAGCAGATCGTCGACCGACGACCCGCCCGCGCGCGCCGCGACGGCGGCCATGTCCGCTTCGGTCCATGCACCGGAGTCGATCCCGGCGCGGGCTTGGAGGCCGGCAAGCGACGGCGCGTCCGGCCAGAGGGGCGCCACCGTGTACGGGTCGGTCTGCAGCGCGAGGACCTGGTCCATGTCGCCGGCGGACGACTTGCCGAAACCGTAGGCGAGCGCGATGTCGACCTCGCCGGTCGCGATCTTGACCCAGGCCTCGTACAGGGCCCACGCCGCGTCCATCTCGACGTGCGACTCGTGGATCGGGGGGACTGCGCCGATGGCGTCGATCGCCGAGATGAACGAGAACGCTCGTCCGGCGAGGTAGTCGGACGACCCGCTGCACCAGAAATCGACGTCGGTGCGGGTGAGGCCCAGGTCGGCGTACACCTTCTGGAAGCAGGGGATCAGCATCTCGACGCCGTTTGTGGTGCCGGTGCTTTCGGGGACATTCGCGCTGTGGGCGAACCCGACCACGGCGATCCGCGGAAGACTCGTGCTCATGTGTCGACTCCTCTCTCTGGTCACAGGTGGTTTCGGTACGACTCGAAGTCGGCGTCGGCCTCGCCGCTCGGAGCGAAATGGCTGATGTTGCGCAGGGTGTGGTCCCATTCGGCTTCCGGCCGCCAGACCGCTTTGACGCGCATGCCCATTCGAACGTCCTCAGCGGGGGTGTCGAGGATCAGATGCAGGAACGGGATGTCGGAGCCGTCGAGGAGGACGTAGGCGGCGACGTACGGGGGTTTGATCTGCTGCCCGAGGAATGGCACGTTGACGATGCAGAACGTCGTGATGGTGCCGGTGTCGGCGAGTTCGACGCGCTCGACCGTTCGCGAACCGTCGGCGGGGCTCACGACGCGCGGCGGGAAGTAGACTTCGCCGGTCTCGACCCGGCCGCCGTACAGCTTGCCCGCCTTGAGTCCCTCCAAGTACCAGGACTCGTTCTCGGTCGCGACGTGCACGACGGTCATGCCGATCGGGGTGGTGATGACGACGTTGCCTGTCTCGTCGGCGATCGAGTCCCCGTCGGCCGGGGACGCCGCGACGGGGGTGTCGCCGAGCGCGAAGTGATCGATGTCGTCGATCCGTCCGGTGCGGACCTCGCGCCAGACGGCGTGTACCCGGGCGCCGGTGCTCACCTGGTCGGGGGAGTCGGCCGCGACCGCGTGCAGCATCGCAGTGTCGGCGCCGTCGAGGCGGACCAACGCCCATGCGAACGGTTCGTCGAGTGGTTGGGTCTGGGCCGGATGCGGCTGCCACGACCAGGTCTCGATCGTGCCGACCGACGCGACCTCGACGATGTCGGTCGTGGCGGCGCCGGTGGTCGGGTCGTACTCGGCGGGTGGCACCGTCACCCGGCCGTCGGATCCGCGGCTGCCGACGATGCGGCCGTCGCGCAACGCGAGGGCGAACTGGGACAGAACGGGCCCGAGGGACCGCGTGTAGTCGAAGGAATTGGTCAGGTCCGCGGAGAGGATTGGCGACTCCGGAACGGGCACCGACACTTCGGGGCTCGAATGTTGGGCACTAATAGTCACCCATCAAATAGAACACGTTCTAGTATTGACGGCAAGGGTTCTGACGAAAGGTGCGCGAGTGAGACTCGGACTACAGCTCGGTTATTGGGGAGCCGGTCCCATCGAGAACGCTGCCGAACTCGTGGTCGCAGCCGAGCGTGCGGGCTTCGACTCCGTGTTCACTGCGGAGTCGTGGGGATCGGACTGCTACACCCCGCTGGCCTGGTGGGGTTCACAGACTTCGCGTGTGCGGCTCGGCACCGCGGTGGCCCAACTGTCGGCGCGGCCTCCGACGTCGTTGGCGATGGCCGCGTTGACGATCGACCACCTCTCCGGTGGACGTCATGTGATTGGCCTCGGCGTCTCGGGTCCGCAGGTGGTCGAAGGCTGGTACGGCCAGCCCTTTGGGAAGCCCCTCGCCCGCACGCGCGAATACGTTCGCGTAGTGCGTGAGGTTCTGGCCCGGGAAGCGCCGGTGACCAGTGACGGGCCGCATTATCGGCTCCCGCTCGTCGGCGGGGACGGCGTCACCGGTCTGGGCAAGGCGTTGAAGCCGATCACGCACCCGCTGCGCGCCGACATCCCGATCTGGTTGGGCGCCGAGGGGCCGCGCAACGTCGCGCAGACCGCCGAGATCGCCGACGGGTGGCTCGCCGTCTTCTACACGCCGCGTCTGGCCGACATGTTCAACGGCTGGCTCGACGAAGGGTTCGCGCGGGCGGGCGCTCGCCGGAGGAGGGGAGACTTCGAGATCGCCGCCAACGCGCAGTGCGTCATCACCGACGACGTCCCGGCCGCCATCGAACGATACCGGCCGTCGACCGCGCTGTACGTCGGCGGCATGGGTGCGGCGGAGAAGAACTTCCACGCAGATCTATACCGCCGCATGGGATACGGCGATGTCGTCGACGAGGTCGGACGTCTGTTCCGATCCGGCCGGAAGGCCGAGGCGGTCGCCGCGGTGCCCGACGAGATGGTCCGCGAGACCATGCTCGTCGGCACCCGGGGGGAGGTCCGAGACCAGATTCGCGTGTGGGAGGCCGCGGGCGTCACGACCCTGATGGTCACCGCCCGGGACGTGGACACGATCGGCGAGCTGGCCTTGCTCGTCTGACCCGTCAGCGGGGCTCCGGCGGCGAGATCACCTCCCGTGCGGTCGCGGCGACCGAATCACGCAGCCACCGTCGTGGCGTCCCGTCGGGCAGATGCCTGCGCACTGCCCCGTACGGCAGATCGACCAACGCGTACATCGCGCGGTCGAACTGTTCTCGGCCCGCCTCGCCGAAGTGGCGCCGAGTCCAGTCGGCCAGTGCGGCCCGCGCTGCGGCGTTGTGTTCACGAAGTTCGTCGATGACGGGTTGTGTTGCACGGCGGCCGATCTCGCCCTCGTTAAAGGTCAGCAGCAGTCGTGCACTGTCGGGGTTCGCGGCACACCAATCGAAGATGTACGCGATCGCATCGTCGGCTGCGGCAGCGGTGTCGTCGTGTGCCAGGGCGTCGACAAGGCCCGACTGGAACTCGACGATCGTGCGGAGCCAGAGTCGTGCGAGGATCTCGTCGCTGCCCGCGAAACGGTGGTACACCGAGCCGGACGGTGCCCCGCTGACTCGCGCGACGGCGGTGGCGGTGACTGCGGCCGGGCCGTCGTCGAGTGCGATCTGCATGGCGGTGTCGAGCAGGTCGTCGGTGGAGAACTTCGGGCGGCGCCCCATTTCAGCCTGTCCGCTCGGTCAGGAGGCCGGCTCGGTGGCCAGGACGGTGCCCTGTGCGACCGCGCACAGCTTCACTGTGCCCTCGTTATCGACCATTTCGATGCGGCAGCGGGTCGTAGCCTTGCGGCGACTCGAGTGGACGAGTTCGGCCGTCGACCGTACGACCGCGCCGTCACGGCCTGCTGATACGTAATCGATGCTGAATCCGCTGGTCAGTACGTTCGGGCCGAGACCGAGCGCGGCCGCGTACGTGAGGCTGTTGTCGGCAAGGTAGGCCAGCACGCCTCCGTGGATGAGGCCGAACTGCTGGCGCAAGCGATCGTTCACCGGCACCTCCAGGACGGCGATACCGTCCCCGAAGGATGCCAACCGTGCGTCGAGCAGTGCGCTGAACGGTTGGGCCTCGAGGACCTGACGTGCGAGTTCGAACTCCATGTAATAGAGGATTGTCTCTAATAATTCTGGAGTCAAGGGTCGATGCTCAGCCGGCGGGGGCCGACCTCGTGGGTCTCGCTATCATTCGCCGGTGAACTGGGGCTTCTCCTTGTTGGCGAACGCACGCGGTCCGATCTTCGCGTCGGCCGATTTGAAGACGGACGCACCGAGGTCGGCGTCGATCTTGAATGCCTCCTCCTCGTGCAGTCCTTCGGAGTCTCGGATGGTCTTGAGGATCGCCTGGACGGCGAGCGGTCCGTTCGCCGCGATCTGCTCGGCGATCTCGAGGGCCTTCTCGAGTGCGGTGCCGTCGGGCACCACGTAGCCGACCAGCCCGTACCGTTCGGCTTCGGTCGCGGTGATGTGGCGGCCGGTCAGCAGGATGTCGGCGGCGACGGTGTACGGGATCTGTCGGACCAGGCGCACTGCGCTGCCGCCCAGCGGGAACAGGCCCCACTTGGCTTCTGACACACCGAACTTCGCACTCTCGGCGGCCACTCGAATGTCGGTGCCCTGCAGGATCTCGGTGCCCCCCGCGATAGCGGGGCCCTCGACCGCGGCGATCAGCGGTTTGGTGAGGCGGCGGCCCTTGAGGAGTGCGGGCAGCCGTGTCAGGTCCCAGCCGCCTTCGGCGAACTTGTCGCCGGGGGCCTTCTTGTTCATCGACTTGAGGTCGGCGCCCGCGCAGAAGTAGCCGCCCGCGCCGGTCAGGATCGCGACGCGGATGTCCGGATCGGCGTCCACCTGATCCCACGCCTGCTCCATGATCGACATCATCTCCGTGGAGAGCGCATTGCGTGCCTCGGGACGGTTCATTGTGACGATCAGGACGTGGCCGCGCTTCTCGACGAGGCACTCCGGTGCGGCGGCGTCGACTGTGCTCTGTTCGGGCATGTTTCCTCCGGTCTGGCGAATCCCTTGCCACGAACAGTAACACGTTCTAGTTTTGACGTATGGCCTTCACAATAGCCGACCTCATCGAGCATGCGGTCGACCTGATGCCCGACCGAATCGCTCTCGAATCGGGAGACGAGAGTCGGACCTACGCGCAGATGGAGGAGCGATCCAACGCGATCGCTCACACACTCGCCGAACTCGGCGTTCGACCGGGTGACAGAGTGGGTCTGTACAGCAGGAACACCATCGAGTCCGTCGAGGCCATGATCGCGATCTTCAAGATTCGAGCGGTCATGGTCAACGTCAACTACCGGTACGTGGAATCCGAGCTGGAACACATCATCGCCGACTCCGGGATGAAGGTCCTCATTCACGAGGAGCGGTACACCGGCCGGGTGTGCAACGTGTTATCGAAATCGGCATTCGACGTCACGGCTCGGATAGTGATCTCGACCCCGTTCGACCAGCAGGCGGCTGCGGTCGACCAGCCAGGTACACCGGTGCCCGGTGTCGCCGTCGTCGACTACGAGGACGCGATCGCCGACTCGTCGCACGAGCGAGACTTCGATCAACGCAGCGACGACGATCTCTACATCGTCTACACCGGCGGGACCACCGGAAAGCCGAAAGGCGTCGTCTGGCGTCAAGAGGACGTGTGGCGCGTCCTCGGCGGCGGCATCGACTGGTACACGGGCACACCCGTCGCCGACGAGTGGGAGCACGCCAGGACCGGAGCCGAAGGCGGACAACTCGTCCGCTTCCCGATCCCGCCGTTCATCCACGGCGGCAGCCAGTGGGCCATCTTCCAATCGTTGTTCGCCGGCGGAAAGTCCGTCGTCTACCCGGACTTCGACCCCGCCGCCGTGTGGGAGGCCGTCGACAAGCACAAGGTGAACGTCATCTTCATCACCGGCGACGCCATGGGGCGACCGATGATCGAAGCGCTCGAAGCCGGTGAGTACGACACCTCGTCGATCGTGTCCGTGGCCTCGTCGGCCGCGCTGTTCTCGCCCGCGGTCAAAGAGCGGTATCTGGACAAGTTCCCGAACGCGGTCGTTGTCGATGCCATCGGCTCCTCCGAGACCGGATTCGGCGGGATGGGCATGGCGGTGAAGGGCCAGAGCCGAGTGGGAGCGCCCACCGTGAAAGCGGACCCGAACACCCACGTGCTGCGTGCGGACGGCACCCGGATCCAGCCGGGCGACGACGAGACCGGCCGGCTCGCCCGCAGCGGCCACATTCCGCTGCGCTATCACAATGCGCCAGCCAAGAGCGCCGAGACGTTCGTCGAGTACGACGGAGTTAGGTACTCGCTGCCCGGCGACTTCGCGCGCCTCGAGGCCGACGGGACCATCACCATGCTCGGTCGCGGGTCGATGTCGATCAACACGGGCGGCGAGAAGGTGTTCCCGGAAGAGGTCGAGGCCGCGTTGAAGTCGCATCCCGACGTCTTCGACGTGAGTGTCGTCGGCGTGCCCGACGAGCGGTTCGGTCAACGTGTCGCCGCCGTGGTGGCCGCTCGCAACGGCGCGCGGCCGACGCTGCCTGAGCTAGGCGAGGTCGTCCGCGTCGTCCTGGCCGGATACAAGGCTCCGCGCAGCATCTGGTTCGTCGACGAGTTGAAGCGTTCACCCGCCGGGAAGCCGGACTACCGCTGGGCGGCAGACGTCGCGTCCTCGCGCGAGCCCGACGAATCCCTCTAGACCCTGCAGACGCAGCCCAAGAACGGACAAGGACAGAAATGAAGACGGATCTCAGTGAGAAGTTCGGTATCGAATACCCGATCTTCGGGTTCACTCCGAGCCAGCATGTAGCCGCCGCGATCAGCCGCGCAGGTGGCCTCGGGGTGCTCGGGTGCGTGCGGTTCAACGAAGCCGACGAGCTCGACGAAGTCCTCGAATGGATGCACGAGAACACCGATGGCAAGCCGTTCGGCGTCGATGTCGTGATGCCCGCCAAGATCCCGACCGAAGGCTCCAAAGTCGACCTGGACTCGATGATTCCGCCCGAGCATCGCGCGTTCGTGGAGCGGACGCTCGACGATCTCGGGGTGCCGCCCCTCCCCGGCGGGGGCGACCGCGTCAACACGGGGGTTCTCGGCTGGTTGCACTCGGTCGCGCGCTCGCACGTCGACATCGCGATGGAGCACACCCGTAAGTACGGACAGATCAAGTTGATCGCGAACGCGCTCGGGTCGCCGCCGGACGACGTCATCGCGATCGCGCACGAGAACGGTGTGCAGGTCGCGGCGCTGGCGGGTGCGAAGGAGCATGCACTCAGTCATGTGAACGCGGGCGTCGACATCGTGATCGCGCAGGGCTACGAGGGCGGCGGCCACACCGGGGAGGTCACGTCGATGATCCTGTGGCCCGAACTCGTCGACGCGCTCGGCGATCGGGCGCCGGTCCTCGCTGCGGGCGGCGTCGGCAGCGGGAGGCAGATGGCCGCTGCCATCGCGCTCGGCGCGCAGGGCGTGTGGATGGGCACCTACTGGCTGACGGCGGCCGAGTACGACTTGGGCGCGACCGGCGACGGCCCGTCGACGGTTCAACAGGCGCTGCTCGCCGCGACCTCGCGCGACACCGTTCGACGTCGCATCTACTCGGGGAAGCCCGCACGTCTCCTCAAGACCAAGTGGACCGATGCGTGGGACGCGGCGAACGCGCCCGAGCCGCTGCCGATGCCGCTGCAGAACCTGCTCGTGGGAGAGGCACACGCCCGCATCTCTCTGGCCGACGATCCCGGTGTCGTCGCGATGCCCGCCGGCCAAATCGTCGGACGGTGCAATGCGATCACACCGGTCGACGAACTGATCGACGGGCTGGTCTCCGAGTACAAGGGGGCGGCGGCCAGGATCGCGGCGACGCTGTCCGACAGTTGAGCGAACTCGACTACTGCATGCCGTAGCGGCGCTTGAACCGCTCGACGCGGCCCTCCGAGTCCATGACGCGCTGCGCGCCTGTCCAGAACGGGTGCGAATCGCTCGTCACATCGACGACGATGAGCGGATAGGTGTTTCCATCCGACCAGTCGACGGTGTTCTCCGAGGTCGCCGTCGACCGGGTCAGGAACTCTTTGCCGGTCGCCGCGTCACGGAAGACGACCGGGTGGTAATCGGGGTGGATTCCAGATTTCATAGTTGCTCTCCTTCTGGTCTCGACTCCGCTCGAGAGGCGGATGACGATTCGGTTCGGTCGGTCGGGGATTCCATGTCGTCGCACGGGTCGCGGTGGGCGTGCCCGAACGGCGAGGGCAGTGACGTGATGTAGTCCTGGCCGCGTGCGAGTTCGTCGTCGGTCACCAGCGCATCTGCGAGTGCGCGACGAACGTCGCCAGGATCGGCGCGGTGGCACAGGACGGTCAGCGCGGTGTGTCGGTCGCCATGCTCACGATCCCACCGCAGCGAGGCCAGGACCTGGTGCGCGGGGTCGATGTTCGAATGGTCGTCGACGCACGCCAACCAGGTGCCGACGTGCAGGATCGACAGTCCGCCGCCCGCTGACTCGAGCCACATGACGTCGTCCGGGTCGGACGCGAACCACATCCGTCCGCGGGCGGTCACGACCCCCTCGAGCAGTACGTCGAGGCTGTCGTGGAGCCGTTCGGGATGGAACGGACGGTCGGCCTCGAACGACACGAGCTGTACGCCGCAGTCCTCGTCGAGGTCGGGTCCGCCGGCGAGCAACGGGTCGAAAGGCTGCGTCGGACGACCATGCGGCGTGCCCGGCGTCATGGAGTCGATCGATCCGTCGACGACTGCCCGCGTGAGTGCCTGCTGGCTGTTGAGTGTGCGCATGCCCGCCGCAGGTGCGAGCCGCAGCAGCACGGCGTGCAGACGCGCGAGATCGTATGCGCTCTCGACTCCGTCGGCGCCGTCGATGACGATCGCGTCCGCGAATCGGACCTGTGCGACGGCGATCTGGGACAGCGTCCGCTCATCGTCGGGTTCGGTCGCACCCTCCTCGATCACACCCGCTTCGGCGAGTGTCGCGTCGCCGGTCGCGTCGTCGAGCCAACTCCTCGCGTCGATCCCGCACAGCGTCGCAGATATCTCTACGTCCGCAGACGCCGGGCCGGGGGCGACGTCGGGCGCCTCGACGACGGTACTGTCGATCTCGACGGCCAACCGCTCGGGTTCGACCATGGGATCGAGCAGGACGACGATCTGTCGAACGTCGGGGTCGCGGTGCAGGGTGCGCAACATCGGCAGCAGATCCAAGCGCAGCGTGCACGACACACAACCGTGCTCGAGGTCGACGTCGTCGATGCTGAGCGTGTCGACGCCGTCGAGTGACATGCGGTGCTCGACGCGTGTCACTCGCCCCGCTGCGACGTCACGCAAGTCGTGCGAGACGACCGTCGTACCTGCGCTCAACAACGTGTAGGCGATGCGTGCGCTGATGGTCCGGTCCAGGCCTGCGACCAGCGTCACCGGGGTGCGGTGCGTCGCGTCGGACATGTGGACTCCTTCGTTTCGATCTCGTACTAATGAACACGATTTCCGTTTGAATAATTCCGACTGTAGCCTGGCGAACGCATTTAATGCGAATCGTTTTCGATAAGAAGGAGTGCATGTGTCCGCCGAATGCCAAGTCACCGGGAAGGTTCCCGGGTTCGGGAAGCAGGTCTCGCACTCGCATCGACGCACGTCACGGCAGTGGCGGCCGAACATCCAGCGCAAGACGTACTGGGTTCCGTCGCTCGGACGGCGCGTCACGCTGCGAGTGTCCGCGGCCGGAATCAAGACGATCGACCGCGATGGGATCGACGCCGTCGTCGCACGCGTCAAAGCTGCGGGGCGGCTCTAGATGAGCAAGAGCACCGACATACGGCCCATCGTGAAGCTCAAGTCCACTGCCGGGACCGGCTACACGTATGTGACCCGCAAGAACCGTCGGAACGACCCGGACCGACTCGTGTTGCGCAAGTACGACCCGGTGGTCCGCCGCCACGTCGAATTCAAGGAGGAGCGCTGATGGCCAAGAAGTCCAAGATCGTGAAAGAGCAACGCCGCCGTGAGATCGTCGCGCGGTACGCCGAACGACGCGCGGAACTGAAGGCGATCATCGCATCGCCGACCAGTTCCGCGGACGCGGTCGCGCAGGCGCGCGCCGAACTGGCGAGCCAACCGCGCGACGCCAGTGCCACCCGGCTACGAAACCGTGACGCCGTCGACGGGCGACCGCGCGGATACATCGGCAAGGCCGGAGTCTCCCGTGTTCGATTCCGGTCCATGGCCCACCGCGGTGAACTCCCGGGCATCACGAAGGCGAGCTGGTGATGGCGAAACCGAAGAAGTCGAACAGTACTGGTAAGCCGAACAGGGTCGGTAAAGCGAGCAGGGTTGGAGTCAAGCGCCGCACGGCCGATCCGACTCTGACGTTCGACTACAAAGACACCGCGACGCTGCGCCGCTTCCTCACTGAACGCGGCCGCATCCGTGCGCGTGCCGTCACCGGGCTGACACCGCAGCAGCAACGACAGCTCGCCACGGCCGTCCGGAATGCGCGGGAGATGGCTCTGCTCCCATTCTGACCGAGCGGTGCGGCGCGGCTGGTCAGGCGTGCCAGGTCGGGTCGCCCAGCGATGTGACCAGGGCCGAGCGGGCGGTCTTGAAGGTCGCGGTCTGCGGGAGGGTGGCGACGAGCCAGACGCGGGTCGGCCGCTGTTTGGGGCCGAGATCGGTTTGAGCGTCGAGGAACGACTCGAACTCGGCACGGTCGAGTCCGTCGGCGACGAGGACGGCTCCGACGGCGTCGCCGATCTCCGTGGGGACACCGATCACGACGGCATCGCAGACGCGCGGATGCCTGCGGAGGATCGTTTCGATCGGACGCGTGCCGAGATTCTCGCCGTCGACGCGCAGCCAGTCGCCGATGCGTCCGGCGAAGTGAACGTAGCCGCCGTCGTCCACCCAGCCGAGGTCTCCGGTGCGGTACACGCCGCCGCGCATGCGTTCGGCGGTCGCCGCATCGTCACCGTAGTAGCCGTCGAACAGGCCGGGCCCCGACGTGTTCACGATCTCGCCGACCACGCCGGGGGCGACCGGGTCGAGCGTGTCGGGGTCGACCACCGCGACCGGAGCGGTCAGCGGGCCGAGCGCATCGTCCGGGGTGTCCGGTGTCCGCGAGATCGAGACACCGGATTCCGTCGACCCGAAGCCGTCGACGACGCGCACACCGAAACGGCGCGCGAACTCGGTGCGGTCGACGGCCGACGCCTCGTTGCCGTACATGATGCGCAGCGACGTCGTCGCGTCGTCGGGGCGCTCGGCAGTGGCGAGAATGTAGTGCAGCGGCTGGCCGACATAGTTGGCGAAGGTGACACCGTAGCGGCGGACGTCGTCGCCGAACCCGCGTGCGGAGAAGCGCGGCGCTATCGCGAGCGAGCATCGCGCCGCCGCGGCGACCGACCATCCGGCGATCAGTGCGTTCGAGTGGAACATCGGCATCGACACGTAGGCGACGTCCTCGGGGCCCATCGTGAACCGGTGGGCGAGCATGGCGCCTGGTGCCGCGAACTTCCGTTGACTGCATCGGACCGCCTTCGGGTCGCCGGTGGTGCCCGAAGTGAAGATGAGCATCACCAGGTCCTGCGGGCGGGTCTCGACCGGTACGAAGTCGTCCGGTGCGGCAGCAGCAACCGCGGACGTCCATTCGGCCGAGGACACGTCGATCACGCGGGCGTCGGGAACATGGCCCAGCAGTGGCGCGGTCTCGGGAGAGACCAGGATCAGTTGGCAGTCCGCACGCTCCGCGTCCGCGACGAGAGGCTCGCCTCGTCGCGTCGAGTTGAGGCCGACGAGTACGAATCCGCCGAGCGCGGCCGCGGCGAACAGCCTCGAGAAGTCGATGCCGTTGCCCAGCAGGACGCCGACGTGGCGCGGCCGCTCATCGTCGAGTATCGAATCGGCGACCGCGGCGTACCGGCGGGCGTCGGCGAGATGGTCACGCCATGACGTGAACTCGCCCTGAAACCAGACGCCCTGGTCGTCGACCTCCGCCAACGGCGCGAGCAACCGTCCGAGCGTGACCGCATCGGTGACCGACGGCGCAGTCACCGCGCGGCCAGCATTGCGCCGAGCTCGCCGAGTACCACCGGAGCCGCGCCGTAGGTGAACTCGTTCTGCTTGGCGCGCAAGAAGAATCGGTGAACAGGGTGGGAGGTGTCGAGTCCGACGCCGCCATGCACGTGCACCGTCGTATGTGCGACGCGGTGGCCCGCGTCCGCGGTCCAGAAGGCCGCTGTGTCGACCGCGGCGGTCGCCTCGGCGTTGTCCGTCTCGGCTGCGCCGGACAGCAGCCACGCGGCCTGGGTGACGGTCAACGAGAGTGCCTGCACGTCGATGTAGTCGTCGGCCAGGCGTTGCGCGACCGCCTGGAACGAACCGATCTTGCGTCCGAACTGTTCGCGTTCGCGTGCGTACTCGGCGGTCGCGGCGAGTGCACCCGCCACCACACCAGCCTGGTCTGCCGCCAGCCCGAGACGCAGCAGGTCCCGAGCACGCGCCGCGGTGGTCGAACCACCGTCGAGGACGGTGCCTGCCGCGCCGTCGAAGACCACCGTGTACACCGGGGTCAGACCGGTCGTCGGGGTCTCGGTGACAGTGACGCCTGCCGTGCCGTCGACCACGACCACGACCGTGCCGTCCGCGCCCGCCGCGGTCACCAGGAGAGCATCGGCGGCCTCCGCGTACGGCACGTTCAGCTTGGTTCCGGTCACCGCGCCATCCGCGGACACAGTGGTCGACGGTGCGAGCAGGTCGAAGCCCAGATCCTCTTCGACGGCCGCTGAGATCACCGCGTCGCCGGTGACCGCCTTGCCGAGCAGATCGTGCACGGCGTCGCCGCCATACGCGGCCAGCAGCGGCACCGCTGCCACCGCGTGCTGCGGGTACGGCACCCGGGCCAGGGCGCGGCCGAGAGCGGTGGCGACCGCGGTGGTCTCCATCGTCGTCAGATCGGCTCCGCCGTCTCCGACGAGGTCGGACGGCGCCGCCAGTCCGAGCAGGCCCGCATTCGCGATCTCACGCCACAGGTCGGCGTCGATCGCCGCGTGAGCGGTCTCGAGTTCTGCGGTGTGCTCGCCGGTCGCGAGTCGTGTGGTGATGTCGGTGGTGAGGCCGGTCAGGTCGCTCGCGGCCTCGGTGAGAGTGAAGTCCATGTCGATGTTCCTTAGAGGGGTCAGCGTCGGGCGGGCGGAAGGCCGAGGGCGAGCATGCCGATGATGTCGCGTTGGATCTCGTTGGTTCCGCCGCCGAACGTGAGGATCAGCGACGTCCGCGCGAAGCGTTCCAGGCGGCCTTGCAGATGTGCGCCGGCCGAGCCCTGGCGCAGAGTGGCCGCCGGGCCGGTCACCTCCATCAGCTGGCGGTACGCCTCGGTGGCGAACTCCGTGCCGAACACCTTCGTTGCCGATGCGTCCGCGGGCGAGGGCGAGCCGCCCTGCGCGGCGATCGAAGCGATCTTCCAGTTGACGAGCTTGAGGAACTCGACCTTCGCATGCACGCGCGCCAGGTTTGCCTGAACCCAACTGACGTCGATGAGCTTGCCGCCGCCGTACGGTTGCTGCCGCGCGAACGCCAGGGTCTCGTTGAGCGCGGTCTGGATCGGAGCCGCGCTGCACAGTGCGACCCGCTCGTGGTTGAGCTGGTTGGTGATGAGCGACCAGCCTCCGCCTTCCTCGCCGACGATCGAACTCGTCGGAACGCGCACGTCCTGGTAGTAGGTGGCGCTCGTGTCGACACCGGACATCGTGTGGACCGGTGTGTACGAGAACCCCTGTGCCGCAGTCGGGACCACCAGCATCGAGATGCTCTTGTGCTTGCTGGGGCGCTTCCCCGACTCGCTGTCCGCGTTCGCATCGGCGCCCGAATCGGTTCGGCAGGCCAGCCACACGTAGTCGGCGTAGGGAATGAGGCTCGTCCACATCTTCTGGCCGTTGATCACGTACTCGTCACCGTCGCGCACCGCGGTGGTGCGCAGTGACGCGAGATCAGTGCCCGCGCCCGGCTCCGAGTATCCGATCGAGAAGTGCAGTTCCCCCGCAGCGATCTTCGGCAGGAAGAACTCCTTCTGCTCGGGCGTCCCGTAGTGCATGATCGTCGGCGCCACCGAATTGATCGTGAGGAACGGGACCGGCGCACCCGCGATCGCCGCTTCGTCGGTGAAGATCAACTGGTCCATCATCGACCGGTTCGCACCGCCGAACTCGGTCGGCCAGCCGAGTGCGAGCCACCCGTCGGCGCCCATCTGGCGGACGACGTCGCGGTAGGCGTCTCCTTCGCCGATCTCCCCGTCTCCGCCGGTCAGGGCCGCACGGCGGTCCGGAGTCATGAGGTCGCTAAAGTAGGAGCGCAACTCGCGGCGCAGCTCCTCCTGCTCGGCTGTGTACGCGATGCGCATGGGTGGTTCTCCTGCGATCCTCGAGACGCTTGCGCGCCGGTATGGTTGGCTACTTCTGAAACACGTTCTAACGTGAAAGTGCCGAGCCCGTCAACCAGCGGGCAGGGGACCTCGAGGAGGATGCAATGCGAGTGAAGTGCGATTTCGACCTGTGCGAGTCGAACGCGGTGTGTGTGGGCATGGCGCCCGACGTGTTCGACCTGGACGATAATGATTACCTGGTGATTCTCGATGAAGATCTGCCTGAGTCCCGAGCGGAGGAGATGCGTCAGGTTGTCGCGTCGTGTCCGCGCTCGGCGCTGTCGATCGAGTGATCGAAGTCCGGTCTGCGTCAAGGTATTTCAAGAGATGCTGGCCGATTTGTTAGAACATGTTCTAGTGTGAGTCGCGGTGTAAGACGATCGGCGCCGTCAGGCGCGACGCGGAGAAGGGTTTGCAGAGTGGGTGGAACGTTAGAGGGCAAGGTGGCTGTCGTCACCGGCGCCGGAGGTGGTCTCGGACGGGCCGAAGCTATCGGGTTGGCGGCGGACGGGGCGACGGTCATCGTCAATGACCTCGACCGCGCACTGGATGCGAGCGACGTCTTCGACATCATCTCGTCGGCGGGCGGCTCGGCGGTCCGTGTGGCGGGTGATATCTCCGACGCGGCGACAGCGCGGGAGATCATGCGTACAGCCACTGATGATCTCGGTGGGCTAGACGTCGTGATGAGCAATGCCGGGATCACCCGCGACACGATGCTTTTCAATATGTCCGACGACGAGTGGGACCTCGTGCTGAACGTCCACCTGCGCGGCCACTTCCTGCTCAACCGGAACGCAGCGGCGCATTGGCGCGCGACGTCGAAGGCCGCGGGTGCGCCCGTCTACGGGCGAATCGTCAACACGTCATCGGAGGCTGGTCTTCTCGGTCCGGCCGGCCAGGCGAACTACGGTGCGGCGAAAGCGGGTATCACCGCGTTGACTCTGTCGGCCTCGCGGGCGCTGTCGCGGTACGGGGTCACGGCCAACGCAATCTGCCCGCGCGCGCGTACCGCCATGACGGCGAGCGTCTTCGGCGACGCGCCAGACGGGGGAGTCGATCCGCTGTCGCCCGAGCATGTCGTCGCACTGGTGCGATACCTTGCGAGCCCGGAAGCACAGAACGTCTCGGGGCAGGTCTTCGTCGTTTACGGACCGAAAGTCACTCTGATGGCCGCGCCGACGATCCGCGAAGTGTTCGAGGCCGACGGTGACGAGTGGACTCCCGAGACGCTCGCCGGATCGTTGTCGCCGTACTTCGCCTCGCCCGCAGGGAAAGAGACATTCTCGGCGTCCGAGTTGATGGATTAGGGCGGATAGTCCGGTGAATCGTCGATGTCGAATAGTGCCACTGAAGTGTCGGCTGCCCATGATAGGTTGCCTTCACCGGTGGGAGGAGGGGACTTGCTGACCAGGCTGGCTGCTCCGATGAACGGCGTCGGCGACTTCGTGGCGCTGGCTGTCGAAGCTGCTAGAGAGCTCTTCCGGCGACCGTTCCAATTCCGCGAGACGGTCGAGCAGTCGTGGGCGATCGCCCGGGTCTCGTTGGTGCCGACACTTCTCGTGGCCATCCCGTTCACCGTTCTTGTCAGTTTCACGTTGAACATCCTGCTTCGCGAAATCGGGGCCCAGGACTTGTCCGGCGCGGGCGCAGCACTCGGCACCATCACCCAGATCGGGCCGATCGTGACTGTGCTCATCGTTGCGGGCGCCGGTGCGACCGCGATCTGTGCCGACCTCGGTGCGCGGACCATTCGCGAAGAGATCGACGCGATGCGCGTACTCGGCATCAATCCGATCCACAGGCTCGTCGTGCCACGTGTGGTCGCCTCGACCGGTGTCGCGCTGCTGCTCAACAGCCTGGTCTGCACGATCGGCATCGCAGGCGGCTTCGTGTTCTCGGTGTACCTGCAAGACGTGAACCCGGGTGCGTTCATCGCCAACCTGACTCTGCTCACCGGACTCGGCGAACTCGTCATCTCAATGATCAAAGCCGCGCTGTTCGGCCTGTTCGCGGGCCTCGTGGGCTGCTATCGCGGACTGAATGTGAAGGGCGGAGCCAAGGGTGTCGGCGACGCGGTGAACGAGACGGTCGTCTACTCGTTCATGGCGTTGTTCGTCGTCAACGTGGTTGTGACCGCGGTCGGACTGAAAGTGACGATGGGCTGACGATGGTACTTCCGGGAACTACACGACTCCTCACCGCTCGTGTCGCGATCAAGCGTGCGGGCGAGGACTGGAACAAGATCGGCGACCAGGCCCTCTTCTACTGGGATTCGATCATCTCGATCCCGCGGGCACTGCGGCTGTACAAGAAGGAGACGCTGCGCCTGATCGCCGAGATCTCGATGGGCACCGGCGCGCTCGCCATGATCGGCGGCACCGTCGTCGTCGTCGGCTTCCTGACGCTGTTCACCGGCGGCACCATCGCCGTCCAGGGCTACAGCTCGCTCGCGAACATCGGCGTGGAGGCGTTGACCGGCTTCTTCTCCGCGTTCATCAACGTCCGCATCGCGGTTCCCGTCATCGCAGGCATCGGGTTGGCGGCCACCATCGGCGCCGGTGCGACAGCGCAGCTAGGTGCGATGCGGGTGAGCGAGGAGATCGACGCGCTGGAAGTGATGGCCATTTCGTCCATCCCGTTCCTGGTCAGTACCCGAATCGTCGCGGGCCTCGTCGCGATCATCCCGCTGTACTCGCTCGCCGCACTCGCGTCGTTCATCGCGAGCCGGTTCGCGACCGTGTTCCTGTACGGACAGTCCGGCGGCGTCTACGACCACTACTTCTCGACATTCTTGATCCCGTCGGACATCCTCTGGTCGTTCGTACAGGCCATCTGTATGGCCGTCGCGGTCATGTTGATCCACACCTACTACGGCTTCAATGCGTCCGGCGGCCCCGTCGGCGTCGGCGTCGCCGTGGGCAACGCGGTCCGCGCGTCGCTGGTCGTAGTCGTCGTCATCACCCTCCTCACGTCGCTCGCCATCTACGGCTCCGACGGCAACTTCAACTTGGCCGGGTGAGTAGATATGGCCTATAAAGCTCGTGGAAACGGTGTGCGCAAGCTCGCCGCGACGATCATGGTCGGTTCTCTCGTCGTCATCGTCGCGCTCGCCGCCGGACAGTTCCTCGGTTGGTTCCAGGACACGAAGTCGGTGACGTTGTTCGCGCCGCGCGCCGGGCTCGTGATGAACCCCGACGCGAAGGTGAAGCTTCGGGGCGTCACCGTGGGCCGCGTCGCGAGCGTCCGGGAGGTCGGCGACCAGGCCGAGCTCAAACTCAACATGGACGCTGGGCAGTTGTCGTCGATCCCGGCGAACGTTCGCGCCGACATCAAGTCGAACACCGTCTTCGGAGCCAAGGCGGTCAACCTGGTGGTCCCCGCGGACGGCCCGCGCGGAACCCTCACCGCAGGCACTGAGATCAAAGCCGACCACGTGGTGGTCGAACTCAACACCGTGTACCAGCAACTCGTCGGACTGCTCGCTAAGACCGAGCCAGACAAGATGAATGTGGTCCTCGGTGCGGTCGACGATGCCCTGTCCGGACGCGGCAAACAGATCGGCGACGCACTCGTCCAGCTGAACCAGGTCCTCGGCAAGACCAACGAGAATTTGCCCGAACTGAACCGCCTGTTCGACGAGGCGGCCGGCGTGACGAACGTGTACGCAGACGTGATGCCCGACCTGATGCGGACGGTCGACAATGCGACCGTCGTCGGCAACACCCTGGTGGAGAACTCGTCGAACCTGGACAGTCTGCTGATCAACGTCACCGGTATGGCCCGCAGCGGCAACGGTGTGCTCAGCAAGAGCAAGAAGGACTTGATGAGCACGCTCAGCGACCTGAACCCGGTCACCAAGCTGCTCGGTTATCAGGCTCCGGGTCTGCGATGCTTCATCACCGCGGGCAGCGACGCCGCCGATGTGGCGGTGCCGTTCCTCGGCGGCCGCAACGGGATGCTCCTGCTCGACGCGGGGCTCATTCCAGGCCAAGACCCGTACCGGTATCCGCAGGATCTGCCCGAAGTGGGCGGCAACGGGCCGCCGACCTGTCAGGGCGGACTCTCCGACATCACCGACAAGGAGAAGGTCGGCTTCTACGTGATCGATAACGCTGAGCAGCCCTACCAGCCGCGCACCACTCCCAAGGTGCAGTCGGCGAAGCTTTTCAGCCTGCTTTTCGGGGGTACGCCTCGTGGATAAACGCGCACGCGCATTCCGCGCAACAATCATCAAACTCGGTACGTTCGTGGTGGTCATGCTGCTGGTGATGGCCGGCCTGGTGATCGTGTTCAGCAAGTATCAGAGCGGTGGAACCAACACGTACTCGGCGATGTTCACGAGTGCGTCAGCCATGAAGTCGGGCAGTGCCGTGAAGATCGCGGGCATCGACGTCGGCACGGTGCAGGGCATCGACCTGACCGAAGACAACCTGGCTCACGTCGAGTTCACCGTCAACGAGAACTACCGGCTTCCCGAATCGGCGCGGGCACTCGTCCGATACGAGAACCTCACCGGCGACCGATACCTCGAGATTCAACCGGGCGGCGGCGATCTCAACACGGCGATGGCTCCCGGGGGTGAGATCCCGATCGAACGGACGCAGCCGGCGCTCGACCTCGACAAACTGCTGGGTGGCTTCAAGCCGCTGTTCCGCACGATGAACGCAGACGAGGTCAACAAGCTTTCCTCGGCTCTCATCGCGGTGTTCCAAGGACAGGGTGGCTCGCTCAACACGCTGCTTGCGAACACGGCGTCGTTCACCAACGAGATCGCCGACCGCGACAAGCTGATCGGCAGCGTCATCGACAACTTGAATACGACGCTCGGCACGCTCGAAGCCGACCACCAGGGGCTCGACCAGAGCGTCGACCGGATGCAACAGTTGATCAGCGGCCTGGCGGACGACAAGAGCGTGATCGGTCGGGCGATCGACGAGAGCGCCTCCGCCACCACCGGTCTCGCCGATCTAATGGGGGCCATCCGACCCGACACACAGAAGGCCCTGAGCGCACTCGGCACGACGTCGGGGAACGCGTTGAAGGCCGAACCGTTCATCCGGGACCTGCTGTCCCGCCTGCCCGGCGACTTCAAGAAGCTGTCGAACCTGGGCAGCTACGGTTCGTGGCTGCAGATCTACTTCTGCCGGATCCGACTGCTGATGCCCGGGCCCGGCAATACCCAGTACTACTTCACCGCCATCGACGCGATGGGCGACAAGTCGCAGGGCGGGAGGTGTTCGCAATGAGTGAAGCGCAGACTCCGGATCGTCGAACCAAGCGGTCGAAGGCATCGGTCGGCGTGATCGGTGTGCTGGTCACCGCGATGCTCGTCATCAGCGCACTCCAACTGGACCGCCTTCCGTTCCTGTCGCAGATCAGCACCTACGACGTGTACTTCGAGGATGCCGGCGGGCTGGGATCCGGCGACGTGGTGATGGTCGCGGGCATCGAGGTCGGCAAGGTCGAAGGTCTGTCCCTGGAACACACCGACGAGGGAATGCGCGCGCGCATCAAGTTCCGTCTCAACGACACCGTGGTGCTCGGCGAGCGGTCGCGCGCCGCGATCAAGACTGAGACGGTGCTGGGACGTCGCAACCTGACCTTGACCCCGCTCGGCGAAGGGCGCATCGAACCGGGCGAGTCGATCCCCGTGGAGGCCACCGAGTCGCCATACACGCTGACCGACGCTCTCGACGAGGCGACGAGCACCCTGCAGGAGACCGACACCGACCAGCTCAACAAGGCGCTATCGACCATGTCGGACACGTTCGCCAAGACTCCCGACAACGTGCAGGGCGCCGTCGAGGGAGTCGGTCGACTGTCCAAGGCGATCGCCGATCGCGATAATGCGCTCAACGAACTGCTCGATCGGGCTCGCGGCGTCACCGACATCGTGGGCAAGCGCAGCAAGCAGATCCGACAGATGCTGCTCGACGCCAATTCACTGCTCGGCGAACTGCAGATGCGTCGGGCAGCGATCCGAGAGTTGATCAGCGGCACCCGGGACGTGGCGGCCGAGATCACCGGGTTCGTCAACGACAACGAGGAACAGTTGCGCCCGGTGCTTGACAAGTTCAACGGTGTCCTCGACATTCTCAACGACAACGAGGAGAACTTCGGCAAAGCCATCGACAACCTGGGACCGTACGCGAACATCCTTGGTGAGGCGGTCAGCTCCGGACCGTACTTCTCGTCGCTGGTCGGCCTGCCGACGTTCGGTGACTACATGGGCACGTTCATGAAGGTGATGCAGCGCAAGTACCCGGAGGCCGCCAAGTACTTCTACGACTTCTCTGGAAACCCGATCTTCTTGAAGAACTGGAAGCAGGGACCGAACGCGGGAGCGCCCGACATCCCGCGCGAGACGCCCAAACGCACATACCCGACTCCGGCAGCGCCGACGACGTCGACGCCGAAGCCGAACGGAGGCCGCTGACATGGGTATCCCCCGTCGTGTATGGGCGATCGTTGCCGCGATCGTCGTTCTGGCCCTGATCGCGGGCGGTGTCTGGTTCGGCGTGCAGCGCGCGACCACGCGCACCGTGACCGCCTACTTCCAGACGGTGTCCAGCCTGTTCGAGGGCGACTCGGTGCGTGTCATCGGTGTCCCGATCGGAAAGGTCGCCTCCATCGAACCGCGGTCGGGCGACGTCAAGGTCGTCATGCGTGTGGACAACGACGTGCCGTTGCCGGCGGACGTGCGCGCGGTCATCGTCGCGCAGTCGTTGGTGTCGGGGCGGTTCGTTCAACTCAGCCCGGGATATTCGACGGGGCCCGAGTTGAACGACGACGCAGACATCCCGATGGAGCGGACCGCTGTCCCGATGGAGTGGGACGACGTGAAGAAGCAACTGTCCGAGCTCACCAAGGCGATCGGCCCGGAGGGCGCCGACAAGGGGACCGCGGCGCGTGCCGTCGACGTGATCGGAGACAATCTCGACGGCAACGGCGCGGCCATCGCAGAGTCGATCAAGCAGATGTCGTCGGTGATGGGCACCCTTTCGGAGAACCGGGGCGACGTGTTCAGCGCGGTCAAGAGCTTGCAGAAGTTGACTGAGGAACTGTCGACGAGCCACGAGCAGATCGTGCAGTTCAACGGCCGAATGGAATCGGTGAGCCAGGTGATCGCGGGCAGCAGCCAGGCGATGGGCGACGCGATGACCAACCTCAACGAGGCCATCGGTGAACTCGAAGGCTTCCTCGGCGAGAACAGCTCGGCCGTGGTCTCGACCGTGGACAGGCTGTCCCAGCTGACCGCGACTCTCAAGAAGAAGGACGAGCAGGTACAAGGCCTGCTGCATTCGGCTCCGACCCAGTTGGCGAACTTTTACAACATCTACAACCCGTTGACCGGCGCGCTCGACGGCGTGTTCGGCCTCGGCATGGGCAACAACCTGATCACCCTGCTGTGCGGCAGCATGGCAGCGACCAAGCGTCCCGGTGACACCGAGGCCGACGTCGAGGAGTGTGTCGATCTCGTCGCGCCGATCATGAAGGAGGTCGTCGTCAACTTTCCTCCGTTCATGGCCAACCCGGTGATCGGTCGGGCTGCGACGCCGGACCAGATCACCTATCAGAACCCGAGTGTTCGGGCCAGGGCGCGGCAAGGCGTCATCGATCGTGACGAGATCAGCCGCAAGGCTGCCCCCGACCCGCTGGCGAATCTGCTCGTACCGTTCGGAGGTGAGAGATGACGCGCTCTCGTACACGGGTCACTGCGCTGATCGCAGGCGTCCTCATGCTCGCCCCCGTCACCGCGTGTGGGATGGAACCGGTCACGACACTCTCGTCGATCGGAGCCGCCGGCACCGGCGACGGCGCGTACACGATCACCGCGCTGATTCCGACGGCGGCGGGACTGGTCCGCAATGCACCCGTCATGATCAAGGATGCGACGGTCGGCAGCGTCAGCGACATCGAGCTCAAGGACTGGAGCGCCGAGATCACGCTGCGCCTGCAGAAGGGCGTAAAAGTCCAGACGGGGTCGCACGCGATGATCGGGATGACGAGTGTGCTCGGCTCCTCGCACATCGCGATCGTCGAGCCGGACAAGCCGACCGGCAAGTATCTCTCGGCAGGCGGACGTCTCTCCTTGCCGAACTGTCCCGACCAGGACAACATCGCCGCGCCGAAGGGTAAGGCGGTCGCCGACATCAACTCGGCTCAGCAGGTGGATCCCTGCATGTACCCGACCACCGAGCAGGTACTGAGTTCGCTGTCGGTCGTCCTCAACGGCGGCGGCCTCTCGCAGGTCGGCGACGTGGTGCACGAGCTGAGCCAGGTGTTCGGCGACAACGACGACGAATTGCGAACCCTGGTTCCGCGGTTGAACACCCTGGTCAAGGACTTGAACGGGCAGACCGGCAATATCATCTCGGCCATGGAGGGGATGGATCGGCTGACCACCGCGATCAACGATCAGACGCCCACCGTGGAACGCGCTCTCGATTCGGCGCCGGAGATCCTTCAACTCCTCGTCGACCAGCGGAAGAATCTGACGACGGCACTCGACAACGTCGGAAACCTTTCGTCGACCGTCAACGGGATCCTCGACGAGAACAGCAAGGACATCAAGACGATCGTGCCGAATCTGCGCAAGCTGCTCGAGCAGTTGGCGCAGACCGGTCCCGCACTGACGAACTCGCTGCGGATCTTGCTGACGTTCCCGTTCGTGGAGGAGAAGATTCCAGAGATCGTCAAGGGTGACTACGTCAACTCCGACCTCGTCCTCGACCTAACCTGGAGCCGACTCAACAAGACGATGGTCGCGTCCGTGACCACCGGTCCCGAAGGCGTAGTCGGCAAGCCTGCGGCGGGCGCGAAGCGGGGAACGAACCCGTTCACATCGCCGCTGACACCGGGGCTCATGACGCCCAAGCGTAAGGACCCGGACAACCCGACTCCAGCTGAACTCAACCGGGGCACGACGAAGAAGACGCCGAGCAGCACGACGAAGAAGAGCGGGGCCAACTGATGAAGATCACCGGCTTCGTCCGCATGCAGCTCATCGTCTTCAGCATCGTCTCCATCGTCTCGCTGGTGGCTGTCGCGGTGTTCTACATCCGCATTCCGCAGATGTTCGGCCTCGGCTCGTTCGACGTGTCGGTGGCGATGCCGACGACGGGCGGGCTGTACCAGAATGCGAATGTCAGCTTCCGTGGCGTCAACGTCGGCAAGGTCAGCAGCGTGAAACTGACGAGCGACGGCGTCGTCGCTGACTTGACGATCGACTCGGGTACCGAGATTCCGGAGAATTCGGTGGCCGCTGTCCGCAGCGTGTCCGCGATCGGCGAGCAGTTCGTCGAATTCACTCCGCCGGAGGATCCGTCGAGCACGGTGTTGGCTGGCGGCTCGAAGGTCAAGACCGACGATGTGCCGGTCGAGATCTCGACGATGCTCGATCAGGCCGACGCATTGCTTGCCGAGGTCGGGGATACCCGGATCCGCGAAGTGATGGACGAGGCGTTCACCGCGTTCAACGGAACGGCCGACGATCTGTCTCGACTGATGGATTCGATGGTCCTGTTCGTCGGTGCGTTCCACAAGAACATCGATGTCGCCGTCGACCTGGTGAAGCAGGCCGGCCCGCTGCTCGCGACGCAGAACCGAACCGCGTCACAGATCCGCGGGTGGACGGCCGACCTCACGACGGTCACCGACCAGTTGCGGGCCAGCAAGCCGGATATCACCGACATCCTCGCGAAGGGGCCCGGCGTCGCGAACCAAGCGCAGGATCTGTTCGATGACATGGGCCCGAGCTTCATCTCCGGCATGGCGAACCTGAAGGTCTCCGCGCAGACTCTGCGCATTTATCTGCCGAATCTGCAACAGACCGTCGTGCTGTATCCGCGTGTGCTGTCGGCGCTGATCACCGCGATCAACACCGGTTCCAGCAGGCACGGACCGAACGTGAGCTTCGGACTCGGATTCCAGGATCCGCCGACGTGCACCGTCGGCTTCCTGCCGCCGTCCGAATGGCGTTTCCCCTCCGCGACCACGGCACAGGATTTGCCGCCGGGCATGCTCTGCCGGTTGCCGCAGGACGCGCAGAACTCGGTCCGCGGCGCCCGAAACTTCCCGTGCGTGGAGTTCCCCGGTCGTCGTGCACCGACTCCGGAGGAGTGCCGGACCGGGTACGTGCCGTCCGATCGCGACAACGTCGCACTCCCGAACGGCTTCCCCGGGACGGACCTGCCGAAGCAGCCGGCCGGCTATGTCGTTCCCGGCACACCTACCGATCATGACCCGACGCCCGCCACCTACGGCACGACGTACGATCCGGAGACGGGCAAGTTCATCGGACCCGACGGTAAGCAGTACTCGACGCAGTACGGCACCGACAACAGCAACCAGAAGAAGAAATGGTACGAACTGATCACGAAGACGGTGGAGTCCTGAGGTCCCCAGGCTCAGGTCCAGACGGGGGCCCAGGCCCAGACGAGGACGCGCAGAAGGCCGCGGTCAAACGGACGAGTCCACTCGCTCGTCGGCGGAAGCCCGGCAAGAAGGACGCTGCCGAACCCGACCAGACGGCGGGTGCCGACCAGACGCCCGCAGACGCTGGAGCGTCCGAGACAGACGAGGCGCCGCAACCGGAAGATGCCGCCGATGAACCCGCTGTGTCGGCCGACGACCGGACTCGGGGCGTCTCGTACCGGGACCGCCGACCGTCTGTCAAGGCTCCGGTCGGGTCGGGAAGGTCGTCGTCGAGCACGGTGATCATTGCCGTAGCCGGAGCGCTCGGTGTGATCGTTCTCGTCGCGGCCGTCGTCTTGAGCGTTGTCTTCGCAACGGCCTCGGCGCGCATCGACGACAAGCGCGAACTACGAGCCGAATACGACCAGTTCGCACAGGAGGTGGTCGTCAAACTGACCACCCTCAACAAAGACAATGCCGACAGCATGCTCGACTTCATGAACAAGCACACGAGTGGTCGCGCGCTGCAGGAGATGCGTGAGTCGATGAAACAAGCGACCGACCTGATCCGGGAAGACGACATGAAGACCAAGACCACGGTCGTCGCGTCGGCAGTGGAGAAGGCCGACGAGGACACGGGCTCGGTACTGGTCGTATTCGTGTGGGAGAGCACGGCACCCGAAGCTCCGGATAAGCCTGTCATCGAGACGTTCCGATCGCGTATCGACATCACGCAGATCAACGATGACATGAAACTGACGAACTACGAGTGGGTGGGCTGATGAGCGGGAAGTTGCGATTGCTCCTGGCAGGTGCCGGGGTGCTGCTCGTGGCTGCCGTCGCCGCAGCCGTCTTCACCGGTGTCCGCTACTGGACCATGAACGCCGAAGAGGATGCGCGCGAGTCCGCGGTCGCGTCTGCGCAGGAGTACACCGTCACGATGTTCGGCCGCGACCCGAAGACGGTGTCGGACAACATCAACGAGACGATGGGATTCCTGACGGGTTCGGCCAAGCAGGAGATGCAGAAGAACGTCACCGAGTACAAGATCGTCGACGGCGTGAAGAAGGACAAGATTGTCGCCGTCGCCAAGGTCGAGGGCGCAGGCGTCATGGAGAACACACGCGACACGGCGAAGGTCTTGGTCTATCTGAACCTGTCGACGTCGCGGAACACGAACGAGGAAGAAGTCCAGATCGACCAGAGTCGGATCGTCTACGACATGGTCAAACGGGACGGCAAGTGGTTGATCTCGGCCATCGATATCCTCACTGACGACTCGCTGTCCTCCCGGGTACAGCAGTCCGACGGGGCGGCCCCGTCAGGCGCGGTCCCGATTCCGGCGCCGTCCAGCCCGGCGCCCCAGACGTCCCAGGCCCCAGCGGCCCCGTGAGTCCACAGCCCACGGGCTGACGCAGCAGGCGGTGGGCGCACCGCGAAAGGGAGCGTATCGAGACCGACGGTCTCGATACGCTCCCGGTGTCTTCCGGCCCGGAGGTGTTTTCGGGCCGGGAGGCTAACTGCTCGTGTAGCCCATCGGCATGACGACGGCCTTGTGCTCGAGGTAGCTCTCGAGGCCTTCCTTGCCGTTCTCGCGTCCGATGCCGGACTTCTTGTAGCCGCCGAACGGCGACGCTGGGTCGATCGAGTACCAGTTGATGCCGAAGGTGCCGGTACGCACCTGTCGGGCGACGTCGAGGCCCTTGTCGATGTCCTGCGTCCACACCGAACCGGCGAGCCCGTAATCGGAGTCGTTGGCGATGGCGATCGCCTCATCGACGTCGTCGTAGGCGATGACGCTGATGACCGGCCCGAAGATCTCCTCGCGAGCGATCGTCATGTCGTTGGTGACTCCGGTGAAGATCGTCGGTCCGATGAAGTTGCCTGCGGGTGCGGGGACTTCAAGGACCGCGGTGGCGCCTTCCGCTTTCCCCTTGGCGATGTACCCGGACACCTTCTCGTGCTGCTTGTTGTTGATGATCGGGCCGACCTTGGTCTCCGGATCGTCCGGCATGCCGGGGGTGAAGGTGGACGCGACGGCGACCATGGCGTCCACGATCTCGTCGTGGCGCGCGCGGGGGACGAGCACGCGAGTCTGCGCGACGCATGCCTGTCCCGCGTTGAGCAGTCCGGAGAAGATCAACATGGGGGCACTGGCTTCGATGTCGGCGTCGTCGAGGACGATGGCCGCCGACTTGCCGCCGAGCTCCAGCGAGTAACGCTTGAGCTGTTCGCCGCAGCGCGATGCGATCTGCTGGCCGGCCCGCGTCGATCCGGTGAACGTGATCTTGTCGATCTCCGGATGCTCGACGAGCGCCTGCCCGGTCTCGACTCCGCCCGGAACGATCGAGATGACGCCTTCGGGGACGCCCGCCTCGGTGAAGATCTCGGCGAGGACGTTCGCGTTGAGCGGTGTCTCGGGCGCAGGCTTGAGGACGATGGAGCAGCCGGCCGCGAGAGCGGGGCCGAACTTGTTACAGAACAGGAAGAGTGGAACGTTCCACGCGATGATGGCGCCGACGACCCCGACGGGCTCGTGGATGACCCGGGTCTCGCCGAAAATCCCGGGTCGGGTCTCCTCCCACGTGTACTGGTCGGCGGCGTCCGCGTATGCCGACAGGCACGCGGTGCCCGCGAACTGCTGGATGGTCGCGACATCGCCCGGAGTGGCGCCCATCTCGGCTGAGAGGAGCGTCGCCAGCTCAGTACCGCGCTCGTTGATCAACTCGACGGCGCGCCGGATAACCGCAGCTCGTTGCGCAGGCGGAGTATTGCGCCAGACCCCGGAGTCGAAGGATTCGCGGGCGGCGCGGACCGCGCGGTCGACGTCCGTCGCGTCGGAGTTCGGGACCGACCCGACCTTGTCGCCCGTTGCGGGCGAGAAGAC
Source organism: Gordonia liuliyuniae (assembly GCF_021738805.1). NCBI lineage: Bacteria > Bacillati > Actinomycetota > Actinomycetes > Mycobacteriales > Gordoniaceae > Gordonia > Gordonia liuliyuniae. Next base: position 41,619 of record NZ_JAKKOR010000011.1, read on the forward strand.
GTCGAGCACTTCCGTGGAGTGCGGGTCCACCCACTTCCCGCCGATGTACAGCTTGGTGGTCTCGATCGGGTCGGTCATGCGTGCTCCTGAGGTATCGAGGGTTTTCCTCGATACTAGAGCACGATGTAGAACACGTTCTAGAAGTTGTCGCTACGGATTGCCTCAGGCGCTCGGTTTGACGTCGATCACGACGTCGAACTCGAGAAGGTCGGCACCCGTCGCGACGGGCTTCTTCTCACTCTTGTGCGCAGCGCGCGCGTCGCCGCCGGCCCACGCGTTGAAGCTCTCCTCGTCCTCCCACTGAGTGACGACGAAGTACCGGTCGTCGCCCTTCGTCGGACGTAGAAGCTGGAAGCCGAGGAATCCTGCGGCGCCGTCGACGGTGCCCGCGCGAGCACCGAAGCGCTTCTCGAGCTCGGCGCCTGCGCCTTCGGGGACACTGATTGCGTTGATCTTCACAATTGCCATGAACCCGAGGCTACGCGCGCACGGCGGGAAGCCGATAGGGTCGTTCGTTGTGACTCCGGACCCGATCGACTCGTCGCCGACCTCAGACGTCGGGCTTCTCGATCACGGCGGCCTCGATGTCGCGGACGGTGGATTCGGCGCGATCGTCCTGGTGCACGGGCTGATGGGTCGCGGACGCACGTGGCGGCGACAGGTGCCGTGGCTACGTCGATACGGCCGCGTGTTCACTTTCGACGCGGCGAACCATCAGGGGGCCGACGCGGTCGACCCCTCCGACGTGTCGACCGAGCGCTTCGTCGCCGACCTCGCCGAGACGATCACCTGGATCGACCGGGGGCCCGCAGTCCTCATCGGGCACTCGATGGGCGGGCTGCATTCGTGGTGCACGGCGGCGGCGTATCCGGAACTGGTGTCGGCTCTCGTCGTCGAAGACATGGCTCCGGACTTCCGTGGTCGGACGACGGGCGCGTGGACGCCGTGGTTCAGTACGTGGCCCGACCAGTTCCCCGATGAGTCCGCCGCGGTGGAGATGTTCGGCGAGATCGCCGGCCGGTACTTCTACGAGGCGTTCGACGACGGCCGTCTGCACGGTTCGATCCCTGTGTGGGCCGACATCGCCGAAGAGTGGGGTGGCCGCCACTTCTGGGACGAGTGGGATGCCGTCGAGGTGCCTGCGCTGCTGCTGGAGGCCGGTTTCTCGGTGACGCCGCCCGGGCAGATGGCCGAGATGGCCCGTCGTCGACAGGGATCGGTGCACCTTCGTGTGGACGGTGCCGGGCATCTCCTGCACGACGACGCCCCGGGCGTCTTCCGTGGCGCCGTCGAAGCCTTCCTCAGCGAGTATGTCTAGTGCGGTCACGTCCGGGCCGAGCGCTCAGTTCGCTTCTCCGGCAAGGCAGAACAGTCCGTCATCGGTGACTTCGACGAGGCCGTCGACCAGCAGTGAGTCGAGGGCGCGAGCCCGCTGGCCGGGATCGCGTTCCCACGCCAGGTCGAGAGCGGTGCGTTCGACCGGCCCGTGCCTGCCGCGGAGCACATCGAGCAGCCGGCCGCGCGCTTGGCGATCGGTGCCTTCGAACTTCTGGACACGTCGGGATGGGCCGTCGTGCGGCGGCTTGCCGAGCCGCACCCACTCGCACGTCGACTCCAGGGGGCAGGCGTCGCAGCGTGCTTCGCGAGCTGTGCAGACGAGGGCGCCCAACTCCATCAACGCGGCGCTGAACGTCGGCGTCTCGGGCGCGGGTGAGCCGTCGGCGGCGAGGGGGAACAACGCCTGCGTCTCGTCGAGGTCTCGACGTGCCGGATTGCCCGGATGTTGGCGGCCGTGGACGGCACGCGCGACGACGCGACGCACGTTGACGTCCACCACGGGCACAGACTGCCCATACGCGAAACATGCGACGGCGCGAGCCGTGTAATCGCCGATTCCAGGCAGTGTCAGGAGGGTGTCGATGTTCTGCGGGACGACGTCGTCGAACTGTTCGGCGAGCACCTTGGAGCATTCGTGCAAGCGCATCGCCCGTCGCGGATAGCCGAGCTTCCCCCAAGCTCGGACCACTTCGCCTGCCGACTCCGCGGCCATCTTCGATGGCACCGGCCAACGCTCCACCCAGCGGGTCCACGGTTCGACGACACGCGAGACAGGCGTCTGCTGCAGCATGATCTCGCTGATCAGAATCTGCCATCCGCTGATGCCGGGTTCGCGCCACGGCAGCTCTCTGTGGTTGACCCCGAACCAGGTGAGGACTGTGTCCGGTGGCACAATATCAGTCATGGAAAATCTCACCCCGGCTCAAGCGTGGACAGTTCTCAAGGAAGGCAATCAGCGTTTCGTTGACAGCCAGCCCATTCACCCGAGCCAGGGTATCGCCGACCGTGAGGCACTCGTCAACGGGCAGACACCCCACGTCGTCCTGTTCGGTTGCGGCGACTCACGACTGGCCGCCGAGATCATCTTCGACCAGGGGCTCGGCGACATGTTCGTCGTCCGAACCGCGGGCCACGTCCTCGACTCGGCCGTCATGGGCACCATCGAATACGGTGCCGACCTCCTCAACGTCCCGTTGATCGTCGTCCTCGGGCACGACCAGTGCGGAGCCGTCGGTGCGACGCTCGACGCGCTCGACAATCTCAACCTGCCCGGCGGTTACGTGCGTGACATCGTCGAGAAGGTCACGCCGAGCGTCCTCGCCGGCCGCAGCGAAGGACTCACCGAGTACTTCGAGTTCGTCACCCGCCACGTGCAGGAGACGGTGCACGTCCTCATGCAGCGCAGCCGGATCATCGCCAGCCGAGTCGACGCGGGCGAGCTCGCGATTGTCGGCCTCAGTTACCGCCTGGACGACGGGCGGGTGAAACTCGTCGAGGTGGTGGGCGACATCGGCGAGCAGCCGCAGAGCTGACGTCGCACATCGGCGGGCGAGCACAATAGCTCGGTTCCCGCGAGAATAAACTTCCGACACGCCGACGACGTCGTCGTCCATCCCGTGGTGGCGGCGATACCGTTGCACCTGTGATCGAACCACAGGGTCCTCTGCCCCCCGAGGTGTATTGGCGACGTCGACTCGTCGCGATCGTCGGCGGGGTCGTAGCCGTCGCTGTGGTGATCGCACTCATCGTGTGGGCGGGGAATTCGTCCGACGACGAAGGCAATCCGGCGAACGCCGCCGCGACCTCGTCGGCGTCGACGACCCCGAAGGCTCCGGCACCCGCCGAATCGTCGACGAGTGCTGCGCCGAGCAGTGAAGCGCCCAGCGGGGGCGGCGAACACGGCGCAGGCGGCGACCCCAGCGCCCCGGCGTCCGAGCCCGCACCGACCAGCGATGTGACCGCGCCGATCGAGAACCCCTGTTCGGACCAGGGCCTCTCCGTGGTCCTGTACACGGACAAGCCGACGTACACGCAAGGCGACCAGCCGGTGTTCACCATCGTGACCACCAACGGCAGCCTCGCCGCCTGCAACCGCGACGTCGGAAAGAATGCACAGAACGTGATCGTTCGCTCGCTCGACGGAGCCCGCACTCTCTGGTCGGCCCAGGACTGCGCACCGGACAAGGCCGTCAACGTCCAGCTGCTCGCACCGGGCCAGCAGGTCAGCGACGACACGACGTGGTCGGGCACCACGAGCAACCCCGGCTGCAAGAAACCGCGTGTGCAGATCCCGGCAGGGGCCTACCAGGCGGTCGCCAAGGTCGGCGAGAAAGAGTCCGCGCCCATCACGTTCAACGTGGTGAAACCCGCGCAACAGTAACGACCGACGTACTCGCAGACCGACGTACCCGCCGACAGGGGGATCTCAGTCGAAGCGCTCGAGGCTGCTCTCGGCCAGCCTCGACAGTCCTTCACGGATGTGACGAGCCCAGATGCTGCCGATGCCTTCGACCGATTCCAGGTCGGCGGCGCTGCTGGCCAACAGCGACTGCAGGGTCCCGAAGTGCCGGACCAGGCGGTCGACGTGTGCGAACTGCAGACGCGAGATCCGGGCGAGCAGACGGTAGCCGCGCGGACTCATCGACGTGTCCTGGGCCTCGAGAGTCGTCGGATAACCGAACGCTCCGGCGAGCATCGTGAGATCGAGAAGATCTGCGTCCGAAAGCGATTCGACGGTCTCCAAGATCTGACGGACCTGTTCGGGCCCCGCGGGCTCGGGACTCGCGTGATAGTCGCGGACGAGCAGTTCCCGCATCGTGTCGTTGTCACTGATCAACTCTTCCAACTGCAGCGCCACCTGGCGGCCGTTCACGCCGAGTTCGAGCACGTACTCCTCGATCTCCACCGACACTCGGCGCACCATCTCCATGCGCTGCGCGGCACTCATCGCGTCACGCAACAGCACGTAGTCTTCGATCTCGGCGCGCGAGAGTTGGGCGCTCACCTCATCCAACCTCGACTTGTACCGCTCCAACGTCGACAACGCGACGTTCGCGCGCGAGAGGATCGCATCGGGATTCTCGACCACTCGACGCTGACCGTCCGCGTAGACGCTCACGATGGACATCGACGCGCTCACTGCGATCACCGGCACCCTCATCTGGATCGCGGTGCGCTCGGCCGCGCGGTGCCTCGTACCCGACTCCTCGGTCGGGATCGACGGGTCAGAGACCAGCTGGACGTTCGCCCGGACGATCCGTCGACCGTCGGCGGAGAGCACGACGGCGCCGTCCATCTTCGCGAGCTCACGCAAGCGGGTCGGCGCAAACTCGACGTCCAGGTCGAAGCCGCCGTCACAGATCCGCTCCATGTCGTCGTCGTAACCGAGGACTACGAGGGCACCCGTGCCGCCGCGCAGGATCCGCTCCAGGCCGTCACGGAGTGCCGTTCCCGGTGCGACGCGACGCAACGTCTCCCGCGTCATGTCGGCACGGACCGCATCGTTTGCCGATGTGTCGTTCATCGCACCTCGCATTTGTCGGCGGAAGTCGGCTACCGGTGGGCACCGGACCACGACTAGCGTAGCTGTGCGTGAAGCACGCTTTCGTCCCGCCCGCAGACCTCGAGCCGTTGACTCGCCACCCGAAGGCCGCGGCGCCCGGGCGTCACATCGCTCTGCACCACAGCACCTGCTTCGGGTGTGGTGACGACGTCCCGCTCGGATTGCACCTCAAGGTCATGGCGGGCGAAGGACTCACCGTCGACGCACAGATGCCCGTCCAAGACTGGATGCAGGGCGGCCCGGGCGTCATCCACGGCGGCGTCCTGTCGGCGGCGTTCGACGAGGTGATGGGCACGTCCCCGCTTCTCGTCGGCGCGCCGGTCGTCACCGTCCACCTCGAAGTCGACTTCGCGAAACCGATCCCACTCGGTTCCGACCTTCAGTTCCACGCACGAATCCTCGGCAGTGAGCGTCGCAAGATCTACATCGACGCGATCGCCCACCTCGGAGACCCGAACGCGCCGGTTGCCGGCGCGCACTCGGTGTTCGTCGTCATCGACGTCGAGAAGCATTTCGCGGAGCATTTCGACAAGCGCGTGGTGTTGTAAGGGGCCCGACCCGGGGCTGCGGATCAGAAGGGGGCGTCGACGGGTTGCAAGCGTCGGCGCTCAAGGGCGTCGACGGCGTCGGCGAGGTTGGACACCTTCGTGATGCGGATGCCCGTGGGCAGTTCCTCGTCTGTGCCAGCCGGAATGATCGCGTGCCGGAAACCGAGCCGCTTCGCCTCAGCGACGCGGCGCGCCGTCGACGAGACGCGACGGATCTCGCCGGCCAGCCCGACCTCACCGATCGCGACCGTCGTGGAGGCGACAGGGCGGTCCGACGCCGATGAGCCGATAGCGAGGAAGATCGCCAGGTCGGCGGCGGGTTCGGTCACTTTCATGCCGCCGACAGTGGAGGCGTAGACCTCGTGTTTGCCGGTCGAGATTTTCGCATGCTTTTCCGCTACCGCCAGCATCATCGCGACGCGGGCGCCGTCGAGTCCGGATACGGCTCGGCGCGGCGACGGCATCTCGCTCTTGTTGAGCAGCGCTTGAATCTGTCCGACCATCGCGCGGCGACCGTCCATCGCTACCAGCGCCACGCTGCCCGCGACATCGGTCGGATGCTCGTGGACGAAGATGCCGGACGGATCCGACACCTCGTGGATTCCGTCGGAGCGTTGCTCGAAGCAGCCGACCTCGTCGGACGGTCCGAAGCGATTCTTGATTCCGCGCACCATGCGCAGGGACGAGTGCCTGTCGCCCTCGAAGGCGAGGACCACGTCAACCAGATGCTCCAACGACCGGGGACCGGCTACGTTCCCGTCCTTCGTCACGTGACCGACCAGGATCACCGCGACGCCGCTCGTCTTCGCAAGCGAGACCAGCGCGGTGGTGACCGCACGGATCTGGGTTACGCCGCCGGTCACTCCGTCGACCCCGGTCGCGACGAGCGTCTGCACCGAATCGACGATCAGCAGGCTGGGACGCACCTCGTCGACGTGGCCGAGGACGGTCGCCAGATCGGTCTCCGCCGCGAGGAAGACGTTCTGGTGCACCGCTCCCGTGCGTTCGGCCCGCAACCGGACCTGCCCCGCTGACTCCTCGCCGGTCACGTACAGCGCGGTGCGCCCCTGGGCAGCCCACTGTTTCACGGTCTCCAACAACAGCGTCGACTTGCCGACACCCGGTTCGCCCGCGAGCAGGACGACCGACCCCGGGACGATGCCTCTCCCGAGTACCCGGTCGAACTCAGCGATGCCGATGGGCGTCGCGCTCGACGTACCCGCATCGACCTCGGTGATACGCCGTGCCGGACTTCGCGGGACGACCGATGTGGTGCCTGCGGCGGCGGCCGCCGGAGCGCCCTCCTCGATGGAACCCCACTCGCCGCACTCCGGGCAACGACCGACCCACTTGGACACCTGGTGCCCGCAAGCCGTACACCGGAAGACCGCCTTCGCTTTCGCCACGCCCCGACTCTATGTGCAGCCCCTGACAATCGATACCCACGGTCAATCGATACCCACGGTCAATCGATACCCACGGTCAGTCTCAGCCCGTGGATGAAGAACGAGCGCCTCCCCCGAGAAGACGGGGGAGGCGCTCGTGGTGGTCGAGATGGGAGGTCAGTGGCCCCCGCCTTCGCCCTCGGCGTCAGCGATGACGTCGGCGCGCTGCTTGAGCCCTCCGGCGTCGACCGGGGTGGTGATCGTCAGGCTCTTCTCGCCGATCTTCTTCCCGCCCAGGTCGAGCACGTCGAACTTGAACGTCAGCGGCGTGGTCAGGCCTGCGCGCACCGCCTTCGCGTTGGTCAGCGTGACGGTGAAGCGCTCGATGTCGGCGGCCTGTGCTGCCGAGGTGTCGACGTTCGCGGGAACGCCTGCGAGCAGGTTCTCGCCGGGGGCGAGCACGCGCGGATCGGCCTTGGTCCCGCCGGTCTGAGGCTTCGGGTCGGTGAGCGACACCGACGACCCATCGGGTCCGATGATTTCGACGAACTTGACCTTGCGGGTCACGCTGTCGTTGGAGATCAGGAACGAGATGTCGAACGGGCCACCGTCTGCGAACGTCTTGTCCGTGTTCTCGACCGGGTACACGATCTGCGCGTTGCGCACCGTGATCTGCCCGTTCCGCAGTTCATCGCCGTCGAGCACGTCCGGGTCGAGAGCCACTGAACCGCCCGCGCCGTTCACTGCCGGCAGCTGGTTGGTGGTCTGCGAGATCTTGCCTGCGCCGCAGGCCGTGGAGCCGAGGGCAATCGCGGCGCCGAGCGCACCGACGACGGCAGCCTTGGCCAGACGGCCGGTGGTCCGATTGAGCACTGACACCTTTTCCTCCGGGTGGTCGTCGCGCTGTCCGCCGGATGCGAACGCTCACTACGCAGCGTAGTGGTGCCGACCCGGAAAAGTTCCCCCGGGTCCGCAGATAATCTTCCGAATTATAGCGCGACCGCCGCGAATAGGTGTTGACCTGCACCGTTGGAAAAGCTGTCAGTGGGTGGGTGTTACACTGGTAACACTCGGAAGGGGCATGGAACATTGAATTTCAAAGTTGGCGACACCGTTGTGTACCCCCATCATGGTGCTGCTCGGATTGACGACATCGTCGTTCGGACCATCAAGGGTGAAGAAGTCGAATACCTGGTCCTGAAAGTCGCAGACGGCGACATGACGGTGCAGATCCCCTCCAGCAAGCTCGATTACGTCGGAGTCCGTGACGTAGTGGGCGAGGAGGGGCTCGGTGAGGTATTCCAGGTTCTGCGTGCTCCGAACGTCGAAGAGCCCACGAACTGGGCCCGTCGTTTCAAGGCGAACCAGGAGAAGTTGAACTCCGGCGACATCATCAAGGTCGCGGAGATCGTCCGTGACCTGTGGCGTCGTGAACAGGATCGCGGATTGTCGGCAGGTGAGAAGCGGATGCTGACCCGTGCGCGACGCGTACTGGTCGACGAACTCTCGCTCGCTCGGAACACCGACGACAAGAAGGCGGACAGCATCCTCGACGAGATCTTGGCTGCAGCGTCCTGACGGAGCACGGGCGGCCACGCGTGGCCGCATTGATTCCCGCCGCAGGTATGGGCACCCGTTTGGGTGAAGACCAGCCCAAGGCGTTCGTAGAGGTCGGCGGAGTGACGCTGCTGGAACGCAGCGTCGCCGCCGCCCGCGAATCCGGGGCGGTCGACGACATCGTCGTCGCCGTCCCTGAAGCGCTCGTAGGCAGCGCGCAACGGCTCGTCCCGGATGCGCGTGTAGTGGTGGGCGGGACGCAGCGCAGCGATTCGGTACGGGCTGCGCTCGCGGTCGCCGACGCCGAATTGATTCTCGTACACGACGCGGCCCGCGCGTTGACCCCGCCTGCGCTGTTCGCTGCGGTCGCAGCGGAATTGCACAGTGGGGCACGCGCAGTAGTGCCCGGCATACCGGTCGCCGACACGCTCAAACGGGTCGATTCCGGCGACTGCGTTGTCGACACTCCTGACCGAAACGTGTTGCGCGCCATCCAGACTCCGCAGGGATTCGCCGCAGACGTGCTGCGGGCCGCGCACGCGGAGTCCGCAGACGCGACCGACGACGCCGGACTCGTCGAAGCCGCGGGTGTCACCGTGAAGGTGATCCCCGGCGACGCGATGGCGTTCAAGGTGACCACACCGTTCGACCTGCGGTTGGCGCGGTTGCTCGCCTGAGTGGCGGGCACGAGCAGGCAACTGACACGAGACAGCAGCTGGCAGAAGAACGAAGAGGGGACGCAACTCATGCGCGTGGGTATCGGTACCGACGTCCACCCGATAGAACTGGGCCGTGACTGTTGGATGGTCGGGCTCCTCTTCGACGATGCGGATGGCTGCTCCGGTCACTCCGACGGTGACGTCGGCGTCCATGCGCTCTGTGACGCGTTGCTGTCGGCGGGTGGATTGGGCGACCTCGGCGTCGTGTTCGGCGTCGACCGACCCGAATGGGAGCACGTGACCGGCGCCGCCATGCTCACCCACGTCGCGTCCCTGCTCGACGACGCAGGTTTCACTCCGATCAACGCCGCCGTCCAGGTCATCGGGAATCGGCCTAAGATCGGTCCGCGTCGGGCGCAGGCACAGGACGTGCTGTCGGGACTGCTCGGCGCACCCGTGTCCGTATCTGCGACGACCACAGACGGTCTCGGCCTCACCGGCCGGGGCGAGGGTGTCGCCGCAGTGGCCACGGCCCTGCTGGGCCTCAAGTAGAATTTCAGGCCGTGACGCTCAACCTGTACGACACCGCATCGCGCGAGGTCCGCGAATTCGTTCCCCTGCAACCCGGGACGGTCGGCGTGTACCTGTGTGGCGCCACGGTGCAGGGCGTTCCGCACATAGGTCACGTCCGCAGCGGTATCGCATTCGACGTCCTCCGCCGCTGGCTCGCTTACCGCGGCTATGACGTGCTCTTCGTCCGCAATGTCACCGACATCGACGACAAGATCCTCCGCAAAGCCGCCGACGCGGGCCGCCCCTGGTGGGAGTGGGCGGCGACCCATGAGCGAGCGTTCACCAAGGCGTATACCGCGCTCGGGGTCCTGCCGCCGTCCGTGGAACCGCGGGCGACCGGCTTCATCACCCAGATGGTCGAGTACATGCAGCGGCTGATCGACCGCGGCCACGCGTACGTTGCAGACGGCAACGTCTACTTCGACGTGCAGAGTCTTCCCGAATACGGCAGCCTGTCCGGACACAAACTCGACGACGTCCATCAGGGCGAGAGCGCGGGGACCGGTAAACGCGATCCGCGTGACTTCACACTGTGGAAGGCGGCCAAGCCTGAGGAGCCGTCGTGGCCGACGCCGTGGGGCGACGGTCGGCCCGGCTGGCATCTGGAGTGCTCGGCGATGGCGACGTCACTACTCGGTAGCGAGTTCGACATCCATTGTGGCGGTATGGATCTGGTGTTCCCGCATCACGAGAACGAGATCGCTCAGAGCCACGGTGCCGGCGACGCGTTCGCTCGATACTGGCTGCACAACGGCTGGGTGACGATGAGTGGCGAGAAGATGAGCAAATCACTCGGCAACGTCGTCGCGATCCCCGCGATGCTGGAGAAGGTGCGCGCAGTGGAACTGCGCTACTACCTCGGCAGCGCGCACTACCGTTCGATGCTCGAGTACTCCGACGGCGCGCTGTCGGAGGCCGCGGCGGGTTACCGACGCATCGAGTCGTTCGTGCACCGAGTGGCTGAGCGCGTCGGCGATGTCGCGGTCGGCGAGGTGTCGACGGACTTCGCGGCGGCCCTCGACGACGATCTCGCCGTGCCCGCCGCGCTCGCCGCCGTCCACAACGCTGTCCGCGAAGGCAATACCGCTCTCGAATCCGGAGACTCGGCTACAGCGCTGGCGATCGCGGAGAAGGTGCGAGCGATGACCGCGATCCTCGGCACTGACCCGCTCGACGAGCATTGGACGTCGGACGGGACAGACGACGCGTCGACCGCGGCACTGGACGTGCTGATCGGCGCCGAACTGGAACGCCGTGCCGCTGCACGCGCGGCGAAGGACTGGGCGGTCGCCGACGAAGTCCGCGACCGACTCGCGGAGGCAGGCGTCGAAGTGACCGATACCCCCGACGGCGCCCAGTGGGCGCTCAAGACGAAGGACTAGCAGATGGCCGGCAACTCGCAACGCAAGGGAGCTGTCCGGAAGTCGGGCAGCAAGAAGGGGCAGACCACCGGTTCCGGTGGCCAGCGTCGCCGTGGCCTCGAAGGCCGCGGTGCAACCCCGAAAGCTGAGGACCGCGTCTACCACGCGAAACACAAGAAGGCGAAGGTCGCGGCGAAGGCGTCGAGCGGGCGCCCGCGCAACACGCGCAAGTCGGACGATGGCGGACCCGAGTACGTGCTCGGCCGCAATCCGGTCGTCGAATGCCTCCGCGCAGACGTTCCGGCGACGGCGCTATACGTGCAACTCGGCGTCGAAGCCGACGATCGTGTACGCGAGGCCGTGCACACCGCGGGCGACCGCGGCATCTCGATCCTCGAAGTCGGCAGGGGCGAACTCGACCGGATGTCGCCGAACGGCCTGCACCAGGGTCTCGCGCTGCAGGTGCCCGAATACCGGTACGCGCACCCGGACGATCTGATGGCCGACGCGCGGGCGTCGTCGACGCAGCCGCTGCTCGTGGCTCTCGATAACATCACCGATCCGCGCAACCTGGGTGCGGTGATCCGCTCGGTGGCCGCCTTCGGCGGGCACGGGGTGTTGATCCCGCAGCGTCGCAGTGCCGGCGTGACGGCTGTCGCGTGGCGGACGAGTGCGGGTGCAGCCGCGCGGCTGCCCGTGGCTCAGGCGCCGAATCTGACGCGCACGCTGGTCGACTGGGCCAAGTCGGGGGCGCAGATCGTCGGGCTCGACGCGGGCGGTGACGTCAGCCTCGACGAGTACGACGGCACCGGACCAGTGGTCGTCGTGGTCGGCTCCGAAGGTAAGGGGCTGTCACGGCTGGTCCGTGAGACCTGCGACTCGATCCTGTCAGTTCCGATGGCAGGTGACGTCGAGAGTCTCAACGCGTCGGTCGCCGCCGGAGTCGTGCTCGGCGAGTTCGCGCGTCAACGTCGTCTCAGCTCGTAGGTCTCGGCCGCGCCGGCGACGGCAGCACCGTCACGGCCATCCCTCGACGGCGGGCACGTCGCCGTCGTCGACGGCTCTCGCGAACTGCGCGTGGTCGGCGTAGTTCTGATCGGCGTACGCGAACGCGAACGCAGCAAACGATTCGCCTGCCTTCGGCGACGATCCGAGGTAGTCGTCGATGGCCTTCGGGTCGCCGCCGCGTGAGTGCGCGCGAGCCAGGACGTGTCCGCACGCGGTGGCGAACTGCGCCAGACGTGGCGCGATGATCTCCCCTTTGGGGATCACCTTGCCGTCGCGGAACTGGCGGACGTAGAAGTCCATCGGCTGCTCGGCCTGGTCGTGGGCGGAGATCGACGTCCATCCGACGAACACGTCGGTGGCGCTCTGGATCAACCGCTGGCCGTGAATCACGCGTGATCCGTGGTTGTCGTACGGGCTCGGGTCGAGGAACTGCTCGTACACCGACGGCCCGGCCTGCTTCACCTGCAGGAATATCGGGTCGCCGGTGCGGCGTTCCTCGCTGAGGGTCAGAAACACGCGCATGCCGACGCTGCCGACCCCCACTACCTGCTGGACGGCGTCGACCAGGTCGTACCGCGACCACAACGACGAGATGTGGTCGGGGACGGACTCCTGGTACTGGCGGATGATCGATTCGAGCTCGCCGTGATGGTTCGCGAGGGCGTGCGTACGGTACGGCGGATCTTCGACGATCCGCCGCTCGCCGTCGACGACGTCGGTCAACTTCTGGTAGACGCCCCTGCTCGATCGTTTCGCGGCTCGTTTCTCGATGATCGCGTCGAGGCGGTGGTCGTCGTCGATCGCCGTGTAGTCGACGAGCTGCCCGGCGTTGACGGAGTCGTACCAGATGTCGAGCTCGGGCCAGGTCGCGTACTTCTTGATCTGTTCGCGGTACCCGGAGTATCCGGCGGCGACGGCGGTATGCGCGCTGTCGGCGACGCCGTCTGCTCTGGCCAGGACCACCAGGCTGGTCAAGAATCGTTTGACGTCCCACTCGAAGGGGCCCTGCAGAGTCTCGTCGAAGTCGCGGAGGTCGAACGCGAGGTTGCGTTCCGGTGTGTTCCAGAGGCCGAAGTTGAGGACGTGCGCGTCGCCGCACAGCTGCACCATGATCCCGGTGTGCGCGGCGGACGCGAGATCGGCGGCCATCACCGCTGCCGCCCCGCGGTAGTAGGTCCACCCGGTCGCGGCCATCCGGCCGTGCCGCAGGGGGAGGAGTCCCGCGTCGCGGATGGTGTTCTGCGCGAGGACGGTCGCGAGCGGGGCATGGCCGCGTTGTGCCGGATCCCAGCGGCCGAGAGCACGGCGCCCGACCGTCTTCCGTTGGGTCGCACCGTCGATCGTGACGATCTTGCCCGGTCTCGACGCGAAGGCGGTCTCGCCCTGCCACAGGTTCATGCGACTATCATCTCGCGTCCGCGCGCACGCCGGGCATCGATGAGGTGATCGCCGGTGAATCGACGAAGACGACACGGCCGAATGACAATCAGGTCACACGATTCTGGAAATTCAGCGTTTGTTCATTAACCTGTAAGCCGTGTTGCAAGAACTTCAGCCGGGGTTCTTCGATCGTGTACGTCGCCTGACGTCGCGACGTGTCGAACTCGGTACGCGCGGATGGTCTCTCGTCGTGCTCGCACTCGTCGCATTCGTCGTGGTCATCGAGATCGTCGCGCAGGTGTACGACATCCGGGGGCCGGTCGATCTGCTGGCGCACGACTTCGTCGGTCGCCCGGGCATCGGTGAGATCAAGTTGGCGGGTCTGGTGCTCGCCCTCGTCTGCATGCCCGCTCGCCTGCGCTGGTGGATGCTTGGCGCGGTCGTCCTGCTCGAAGGCGTCTGGAATCTGCAGCGGGTGATCGTCGGGAACCCGGGGACCGTCGGCAACGGCATCCTGTTCGGGCTCGTCGGCACCGGTCTCTACGCATTCTGGAAGCTGCACGGCTCGGAGAAGTCGGCGACGTTGAAGGCCGTCGGCCTCGGTCTGATGATGCCGATCATGGGTCGCGTCGGCGACGCCTGGCTGGTGTTGTCGGCCAAAGCGAACCCGAAGGTCCTCGACGAGTACGTCGAGGTGGCCGACCGGGCGCTCGGCTCGCCGTCGTGGGTGATGGGCCGGATCGTGACCGACAGCGCGTTCCTGACCGAAGTGTTGAGCACGGTGTACGTCTTCCTTCCGGTCGGTGCGGCGATTATCGCGTTCTTCCAACTGCGGAACGTCGCGCGCGAGGGTTTCCCGCGGCATCACATCATCCGCACCTTCCTGCTGATCGGCATGATCGGCCCGATCGTCTACTTCATCTTCCCGGTGGTCGGCCCGGCCTACGCGTTCGGGCATGAACACCCCGGTGCAGGCTGGGTCGACGTGTGGCCGTGGGTGACACCCGACATCACCGAGCCGGTCGCCAGGTTCTTTGACCAGGGCATTGCCCGGAACTGCATGCCGAGCCTGCACACGGCATGGGCGACGTGCATCCTCCTGCACGGTCTGCGCGGATCGACGGCGTCGCGGATCTTCGGCATCGTGTGGTTCGTCTGCACGATCGCCGCGACCCTCGGCTTCGGCTACCACTACGCGATCGACATCCTCGCGGGCATCGTGTTCACGCTGACCATCGAGGCCGCGTTGACTCGCCCGGAGACCGGATGGACACGTCTCCGCATGGGAGTCGTAGCGGCAGGCTTCGTCGTGTTCGCGGGCCTGCTCCTGCTGACGCGCCTTGCCGCAGTCCCGATGTCGACCGGCGGCGCCGGAGCGGCCGTCCTGCTGCTGGCGCCCGTGGGAATGATCGCGATCGCCTTCCTGTTCGTCGAGAGACCGGAACTGCTGTCGGTCGGGCAACGTCCCGGCGGTCCGACGACACCGTCATTGCGCCAGCGCTCGCAGGCGTGAGGCGACGCTAAGCGGGCTTGAGCCGTCCGCGCGTCTTCTTCATCTGTAACAAGCTGTCGGTTGTCAGCAGGATTAGGGCGATCCAGACGATGCCGAATCCGATCCAGCGTTCGGCCGGCAGGTGCTCGTGCAGGACGAGCACCGCGCACAGCAATTGGACGATCGGCGTCACGAACTGGATCAACCCGACGGTGACGAGTGGGATGCGCCGGGCAGCTGCGGCGAAGAACAGCAAGGGGACAGCGGTCGCGACGCCGGACAGACAGAGCAGCGCGGTGTGCACGCCACCGTGGTCGCCGAAGTCCAGGCCCGACGACGTGCTCGCGACGACGCCGAAGATCACCAGGGCGGGCGGCGTCAGGATCGCCGTCTCCAACGACAGGCTGTGCAGCGCCGGAAGCCGGGCGCCGACCTTGTTCTTCGCCAGGCCGTATCCCGCGAACGATCCGGCGAGGGCGAGGGCGGTGAACGGGATACGACCGCCCGCGATCGCGAGATACAGCCCCGCGACGACACCGACGGCGACCGCGGCCCACTGGAGGGCACGCAGCCGCTCGTGCAGCACCACCACTCCCAGTGCGACGGTGACGAGTGGGTTCAGGAAGTAGCCGAGTGCGGCGTCGCTCGTGTGTCCGGATGTGACCGCGGCGACGTACACGACCCAGTTGATCGCGATCAGGAATGCCGCGACCGTGACACCCGCCAACAGTCGCCGTTGCCCGCGGAGTTCGGCGATCCACCGCCAGTCGCGCATCACCAGCAGCACGACCACGCACAGCAGGAGCGTCCACACGATGCGGTGGGCGAGGATCTCCCACGGTCCGGTCGGACGGAGCGCGTCGAAGAACAGTGGGAACAGCCCCCAGGTCCCGTAGGCGGCGAAGCCTGCGAGGACTCCGCGCGTGGACTGGGGGACGACGCGTGCGCTCATCGGGCGCGCACGTCGATCCCTGCGTCCGCCAGCGCATCGCGTACGGCGCGCGCATGAGCGAGGGCGCCTGGCGTGTCGCCGTGCAGGCACACCGACGTCGCGTCCACGTCGAGCCGGGTCCCGTCGACGGCGACGATGTGTCCGCTGCGGGCGAGCGTCACGACGCGGTCGGCGATCGTGGCGGAGTCGTGCAGGAGCGCACCCGGTTCGGTGCGCGGCACAAGCGTTCCTCGCGACGTGTAACCGCGGTCGGCGAACGCTTCAGTGATAACCGGGACGTCGGCGGCGATCGCGAGACGCGCAACCGTGGAGCCGGGCAGACACATCAACGGCAGTCCGGTGTGGGCGACGGCGTCGACCACGGCGCGCGCCTGCTGTTCGTGACTCACGACGGTGTTGTAGAGCGCCCCGTGCGGCTTCACGTATTCGACTGCGCCACCGACGGATTCGGCGAGCGTCCGCAGCGCCCCCACCTGGTAGAGGACGTCGGCGAGCAGATCGTCCGGCGCGACGTCCATGAACCGTCGACCGAAGCCCGTCACGTCCGGGTAGGAGACCTGCGCCCCGATGCGGACATCCGATGCGACGGCCGCCGCGCAGGCGTCGCGCAGCACGGTCGGTGTGCCCGCGTGGAAACCGCACGCGATGTTCGCGCTGCTGATGAGCGGCATCATCGCGGCGTCGTCCCCGACGCCCTCTCCGAGGTCGGCGTTGAGGTCGATGACGGAGTGCGAGCGCATCCTGTCAAGGGTAGTCTCGCCCGTTTCGAGGTCGGCGACGCCGGTTCCCCTGTCGCCTATAGTGTGGGCGCATGGCAGTGATGGACACGACGGTGACGACCGCCGACGGCGCAGTTCAGGGATACCGCGGCCGCGGCGGGCGCAAGGGGACGATCGCGTGGAAGGGAATCCCGTTCGCGGCGCCGCCGGTCGGTCAGCGTCGATGGCGTGCCCCCGAGCCCGTAGTGCCGTGGCCAGGGGTCCTCGACTGTGAGGATTACGGGAACGCACCCGTCCAGGACAAGCTCTTCACCGCCCGCGGCGCCGGCCGCTTCCAGCCGCGCCATGAGGATTGTCTGACGGTCAACGTGTTCACACCCGACTCGGTGTCGTCGACGCCGCGACCGGTGATGGTGTTCAACTACGGCGGCGCATACATCCTCGGCAGCACGTCGACCCCGATCTACGACGGCGCATACCTCGCACGTTCGCGGGACGTGATCGTGGTGACCGTCAACTACCGTGTCGGTCCGCTCGGGTTCCTCGACCTGTCCGACTACTCGACACCGGAGCGGCGATTCGACTCGAATCTCGGTCTACGCGACATGGTGGCCGGACTCGAGTGGGTGCAACGGAACATCGCCGCGTTCGGCGGCGACCCCGGCCGGGTCACCGTATTCGGGGAGAGTGCGGGCGGGTCGGCGGCGCTCACCCTGCTGTCGACTCCTGCCGCAGCCGGACTGTTCGCCGGCGCGATCTCGCAGAGTCCGGCTCCGGACCTGGTGGTGGACAAAGACAACGCGCGGATCTTCGCCGACGAGTTCGTGCGACTGCTCATCGACCCGACGCGGCGTGACGGAGCCGAACGCACTGATCCGCCGATGGATCCCGACGTCGTCGCGCGCGTCGTCGACTCCGCCAGTGGGATGGACCTCGTGCGCACCGGCAACAGACTGCTGGGTTTCGCGCGGGCCGCCGGACTGTCGGATCCGATGCCGTTCGCGCCGACCGTCGACGGCGACTACCTGCCGCAGCGGCCGAACGACGCAGCGCGCGACGGCAATACGCACCAGGTGCCGTTGATAATCGGGCACAACAAGGACGAGGGGGAGTTGTTCGCACGGTTCTGGAACATCCTGCCCGACGGTTCACAGGCGTTGGTCGGCGTCGACGACCCCGAGATCCGCACCGAACTGGAACTGCTCTACCCGGGCACACGAGACCATGTGCGCCTGTCCGCCGACGCGACGTTCTGGATTCCGACCCAGATGTTCGCTGGATACCACAGCGTGCACGCGCCGACCTACGTCTACCGCTACGACTATGCGCCGACCGTGCTGAACGCGACGGGGATCGGCGCGACCCATGCGACCGAACTGTTCGCCGTGTTTGGCATCTACCGTGACCCGATCGGTGCGGGGCTCGCCGCCGCGGGCAGTTGGGGCTCGACCAAGCGGATCACCGCGACGATGCAGTCGCATTGGAGTTGGTTCGCACGCAAGGGTGTGCCGTCGCCGAGCTGGCCGCGTTACACGGTCGAGGACCGCCGCGTGATGATTCTCGACGATCCGTCGCATGTCGCCGTCGATCCCGACGGTGCGCGGCGTCGCGCGTGGGAGCGTGTGCATCTGGCGGTCAGCGGGTGACTCGTCGGCGACCGGGGCTGCTCGTATCGGTGTGTGCGGCGACGCTGCTGGTCGGCGCGTGTAGTTCCGGCGACGACATCGCCGAACCGACGATCTCGACGACCCCGCCGCAGACCGCCTCGGAGGCCCCGATATCCCAGGCCCCGATATCCCAGACTTCAATCTCCCAGACCCCGACGCTGCCGCCGCCCTACATCGAGGGTGCGGACTGGGTGGACACCGAAGTCGGGCCGAGCCTGCAGGTTCGGCCGACTCGCAACGGACGGGACGTCTCGGGCGGCACCGCGGGCGACGAAGCGTGGGGCGAGGTCCTCGCGCTGCATCTGGACGCCGACAGTCCGGGCATGCGTGCTCAGTTCGACTGCCATTGGACGTTCGCGCGCCTAGTCGACCCGGAGAAGACAAGTTGGAACCTCGAACCGCGGCGGCCCGTCGTCAGCGAGTCGGAGATGATCTCGACGCGGTGCAACCCGGGTTTTCCGGAAGAGAAGTAGCGCTGATCAGTCCCGGCGTCGCGTCCCGACGAGTCGACAGATCACGTAAACGGCGAACGAGATGGTCGTGACTGCGACCGACACCGGGAGTTCGGGTGCGAGTGACAGGATGAGGCCGCCGACCGCTGCCAGTTCGGCGAACACCACTGACAGCATCAGCACCTTGGTCGGGTCAGCCGTCAGCCGCGCGGCCGCCGCGGCCGGGGTGATCAGCAGGCTCATCACGAGCAGCGCTCCGATGATCTGCACACCCTGTGCCGCCGCGAGACCGACGAGGATCGCGAAGATCACCGACAGGAATCGAGTGGGGACTCCAGCCGTCTCGGCGACTCTGGGGTCGAGGCTGGCGAACAGCAGCGGCCGGTAGATGATCGCGTAGACGACGAGAACGACGGCTGCGGTGACGCCGACCGCGATCAGACCGTCCGTGCCGACACTGACCACCTGGCCGGTCAGCAGGGCGAACCCCTGCCCCACGCGACCGTGCAGCGACAGGAACAAGACGCCGAGGCCGAGCCCGAACGCCATGACGACGCCGATCACCGAATCGCGTTCGCGTGCGCGCTGACCGAGCAGACCGAAGACGGCGGCCGCGAGGACCGCGCCGATCACGCCGCCGATGTTCACCCCGACCCCGGCGAGGAGCGCGGCGGCCGCACCGGTGAACGAGAGTTCGGCTGCGCCGTGCACCGCGAAGCTCATCTGGCGCGCGACGATCATCGGCCCCAGGACGCCGCCGATGAGACCGAGGAGGGCTATCGCAAGCAGCGACTGCTGCACGAATGTGTACGACAGCAGGTGGCCGGTCTCCGAGAACTGGAAGAACTGCCCCATGTTCGCTGCCAGGGGCGTCGAGGTCACGAAGCCGCCTCGTCGGCGTAGCCGTGCTCGACGCAGTGGTGGGAGTCCTCGCCGCCCACCACGACCAGTCGCCCGCCGATGCGGACCACTTCGATCGGGCTGCCGTACAGATCGGACAGGGCCGCCGAGTTCATCACCTCGTCGACGGTCCCGATCCGGAATCTGCCGTCGGCGAGGTAGAGCACGCGGTCGACGAACGGCAGCACGGGGTTCAATTCGTGCGTGACGAACAGGACGGCGGTGCGCGCGCGTCGCCGTCGGGCGTCGAGAAGGTCGACGACCACCTGCTGACTGGTCAGGTCGAGGCTCGCGAGCGGCTCGTCGCACAACAGGATCGACGGGTCGCGCGTCAACGCCTGCGCGATCCGGAGGCGTTGCTGTTCGCCGCCCGACAGCAGGCCGACTGCAGTGTTCGCGTATCGGGTCGCGTCGACTTCGGCGAGCGCCGCGTCGACTCGAGTGCGGCGTGAGCGCAGGCCACGCAGGCCCATGCCCCAAGATCCGCCGTCAGCGCCGAAACCGACGAGGTCGCGGCCGCGCAGCATCATCGTGTCGGAGTCGTCTGCGTGCTGCTGCGGGATGTAGCCGATGCGTCCGTTCGCCGTCACGTCACCTTCGGTGAGCGCAACCTGTCCGAGGACCGAGCGGAGCAACGTCGTCTTCCCGGAACCGTTCGGGCCGAGCACGGCGATGAACTCGCCGGGTGCGACGTCCAGATCCAAGTCACGCCACAGGGTCCGGGTGTCGAACGACAGTCCGGACCCGGTGAAGCGCAGTACGGCCTCACTCACGCGTTCAGCGCCTTCTCCAGTTGTGCGATCTGCGTCGACTGCCAGGCCACGTAGCTGTCGGCGCCTTCGGGCAGCGACTCGGTGAACTCGACGACCGGCACGCCGGACGACTTCGCAGTGGCCAGCACCGATTCGGTCGCTGGGTCGACCGACTGCACGTTGTAGATCAGGGCCGAGACCTTGTGAGCCCGCAACAGATCGTCGAAGGCGGCTCGGTCGGCGGCCGATGGTGACTGGCCCTCTTCGACAGCCGCCGTGAATCCGGCGGGTGCGATATCGGTGATCCCGGCCTCGCTCAGCAGGGTCGTCGCGAGCGGCTCGGTCGCCGCGACCTCGGTGTTCGGGTGGTCGGAACCGAGCTTGGTCATCCGGGCGCGCAGCTGGTCGATCTCGGTACGGAACGCCTTGGCATTCGCGCGGTACTCGTCGGCGTGAACCGGGGCCACTTCGGCGAGCGCGTCCGCGATGTCGTCGGCGGTGTCGGCGACGACGGGCAGTGTGTAGAACGCGTGCTCGGTGGCATCGTGGTCGTGACCCGCATGATCCCCGTGGTCGTGTTCGTCCCCGTCCCCGTCCCCGTCCTCGTGGTCGTGCTCGTCGTCGAGGGCGCTGACCTGGTGGCCTTCGGCGTCGGCGGCGATGCGCTCCATGTAGGCGTCGTAGTGGCCGCCGTTCATCACGATCACGTTCGCGTCGAGAACGCGCGCGGCGTCGGCGTTGGTCGGCTCGAACTCGTGGGGATCGCCGTTGGGGGTGTCGAAGAGCGCGGAGACGTCGGCGTTGTCGCCTGCGACCGCGTCGGCGACCGACGCCCACACGCTGGTCGACGCCACCACAACGGGATGGTCGGTGTCCTGCGGTCCGGAATCGTCACTGCAGGCGACGAGGCCTGCGGTCAGGACGGCGGCCGACGCGAGGGCGGCGGCCAGGCGGAAACGACGTGCAGAAGGCATGCGGTGAGGGCTCCGGATTCAAGGCTGAAATGTAATGACAATCGTTACCGACAATACTAGGGCGCGGACGAAGTGTTTGTCGAAGCGATGCGTGAACATGCATCTGTCACCGTCGCCGATCTCCGTATTCTCCGATGGTTACGCTGGAGGACATGACGGGTCGACACCTCCCGCGGCGGCTGGCACTGATCTCCGTGCACACGTCGCCGCTCGCGCAGCCGGGGACCGGCGACGCCGGCGGACTCAACGTCTACGTGTGGCAGACCGCGACCCGTCTGGCGCGACGAGGTGTGGAAGTTGAGATCTTCACGCGGGCAACGTCGTCGGCCGACGAACCGAGCGTCGAGGCCGCTCCCGGGGTCACCGTGCGCCACGTGCCGGCCGGACCGTTCGACGGCCTCGACAAACGTGATCTGCCCGGCCAACTGTGCGCGTTCTCGGCCAATGTGCTGCGCGCCGAAGCGGCGCAGGATCCCGGTTACTACGACTTGATCCACTCTCACTACTGGCTGTCCGGTCAAGTCGGCTGGCTGGCCCGCGACCGGTGGGGCGTCCCGCTGGTGCACACTGCGCACACGCTCGCCGCGGTCAAGAACGCGTCGCTTGCGATCGGCGACACCGCGGAACCGATGCTGCGCGTCATCGGTGAGCAGCAGGTGGTCGACGAAGCTGACCGGCTGGTGGTGAACACGGCGACCGAGGGTTCGGAACTGGTCGACCTGTACGGAGCCGATCCGTCGCGGGTGGACGTCGTCGTCCCGGGGGCGGACCTGGACCGGTATTCGCCAGGATCCAAGCTCGCGGCGCGTGCGAAGCTCGGCCTCGACCCCAACGACGTGCTCGTCACATTCGTCGGTCGCATCCAGCCGCTGAAAGCGCCCGACGTGCTCTTACGGGCCATGGCGCCGTTGATCCACGCTGACCGCACCGGCCGACTGCGGCTCCTGGTCGTCGGTGGACCGTCGGGCAACGGTGCCGGTCTGCCGGAGACACTCATCGAGCTGGCTGCCGAGCTCGGCGTGACCGAACGGGTCACGTTCCTGCCGCCCCAGGCGCCTGACGATCTCGCTCAGGTGTACCGGGCGTCCGATCTCGTCTCCGTCCCCAGTTACTCGGAGAGCTTCGGGCTGGTCGCCGTCGAAGCACAGGCGTGTGGGATCCCCGTGCTGGCCGCCGACGTCGGCGGTCTGTGCGTGGCGGTCGCCGACGGCGTGACCGGACAACTCGTCGCCGGACACGGCATCGCGGAGTGGACCGACTCGCTGGCGGGTCTGCTCGCGGACCCGGATCGGCTGCGCGCGATGGGGATGCGGGCCGCGGTACACGCCGAGAAGTTCTCGTGGGAGCACACCACCGATGCGTTGCTGGCCAGCTACGACCGTGCTCTCGTCGGGTACCGCGGGGTCGGCGGGCGCGGAACCGGCCGGTTCGGTCTGCGCCGTCGGCGTGGGCGGACCCGGCTGACGGTGTGAGCATTCCCCGCACTTCGAGTGCAGCGGATCGACGGATGGAGACCAGATGACCACGACCGACTACACCGCGACGTTGCGGGCCGCCCTCGACGAATCGGGGATCGACTACGCACGCAAGTCCTCCGGTGGCGCGAAATCCGAGCATCTCGTCGTCGAACTGCCCGGCGAGAAGAAGCTCAAGACGACGGTTCTGCTGACGGCGGGCATGCACGGGGTCCGAGTGGAGGCGTTCGTGTGCCGTCGCGCCGACGAGGAACTCGAAGCGGTCTACCGGTACCTACTCAAGCGCAACCGGCGGCTGTACGGCGTCGCCTACACCATCGACAATGCGGGCGATATCTACCTGGTCGGCCGGATCTCGGCGGACGCAGTCAGCCGCGACGAGATCGACCGCGTGCTCGGGCAAGTCCTGGAAGCCGCCGACGGCGACTTCAATCAGATCCTGGAGATCGGCTTCCTCACGTCGATCAAACGCGAGTGGGCGTGGCGATCCGCGCGCGGCGAGCCCATGAAAAACCTGGAGGCGTTCGCCCACCTGATCGACCCCGATGACCTGCCGGAGATCCCGCCGCTCGCTGAATCGGGCGCACTCGACGACATCGGTGAGCCGTCCGGGGAGTGAACCGCCGATAGTGACAACAGGGATTGGTATGGTCGGGCGGATCTCCTCCACCGACGAAGGACCGCCATGACATTCGCATCCCCGTTCCCGGCCGTCGACATCCCCGACGTCAGCGTCTACGACTTCCTGTTCGGTTCTCTCGCCGACGACGACCGCGACCGGGCGGCTCTGGTCGACAGTGTCTCCGGAGCCACCACGACCTACGGTCAACTCGTCGCCCAGATCGACGCCGCCGCGGGCGCTCTCGCCGCCCGAGGCGTCGGGGTCGGCGACGTGATCGCGATCCTGTCGCCGAACATCCCCGCGTTCGCGTCCGTCTTCCACGGCGTCCTGCGGTCCGGGGCGACCGCGACCACGTTGAACGCGCTGTTCACCGCGAACGAGATCACCAAACAGCTGCGGGACTCCGACGCCCGGATGATCATCACGATCTCGCTGATGGCGCCGCAGGCTCTCGAGGCCGCGCGTGCGGTCGGCATCGCCGACGGCGACGTCGTCGTCCTCGACGGTGAGGGGTCTGCGTCGACCGGGCATCCGAACGCCGCAGAACTCCTCGGTGCAGGCCTGTCCGCGCCCGACGTGTCCTTCGACCCGGCGACGCACGTCGCCGCGCTCCCGTACAGCTCCGGCACCACGGGGAACCCGAAAGGGGTCAAGCTCAGTCACCGGAACCTCGTCGCGAATGTGTCCCAGACCGCGCCCATCCAAGGCTTCCGGAGCGACGACGTCGTCCTCGCGGTGCTCCCGTTCTTCCACATTTACGGGATGACGGTGCTGCTCAACGCGGCTCTGAAGGCCCGGGCGACGCTGGTCGTCATGCCGAAGTTCGACCTCGTCGCCTTCCTGGAGAACATCGCGAGCCGGAAGGTGACGTACACCTTCATCGCGCCCCCGATCGCCGTCGCGCTCGCCAAACATCCGATCGTCGACCAGTACGACGTGTCGTCGCTACACACCATCGTCTCGGGCGCCGCGCCGCTTGACGAGGAGCTCGGTGACACCGTCGCCCGGCGGCTGGACCTGCGGATGCTGCAGGGCTTCGGCATGACCGAACTGTCGCCGGTCAGCCACGTGATCCCGTTCGACGGGGGAGAGACGACCATGGGCCGGCTCGCGTCGCTCCAGTCGTGCGGATGGCCGATCCCGAACACTGAGAACCGAATCGTCGACCCGGCCACCGGGGAGGACGTCGATCCGCCAGCCGAAGGCACGTCCGCGCCCGGGGAACTATGGGTGAGCGGACCCAACGTGATGCTCGGATACCTGAACAACGACCAGGCCACCGCCGAGACGATCGTCGACGGCCACTGGCTGCGCACCGGCGATATGGCGACCGTCGACTACGACGGCTGCGTCACCATCGTCGACCGCCTCAAAGAGCTCATCAAGTACAAGGGCTATCAGGTGCCGCCAGCTGAACTCGAAGCGCTGCTACTGACCCACCCTCAGATCGCCGACGCCGCGGTGATCGGCGTCAACGACGCAGACGGCGAGGAGATCCCGAAGGCGTTCGTCGTCCTGCAGGAGGGTGCGCAGCTGACCGAGGACGAAGTCATCGCCTTCACCGCCGAACGGGTCGCCCCGTACAAGAAGGTCCGTGCCGTCGAGTTCATCGAGACGGTTCCGAAGTCGGCATCGGGCAAGATCCTGCGTAAGAATCTGCGGGGGTAGTGCAGGACGCGGTCAGCGGGTAGTCGTTGAACGCGGGTAGTCGCTGAACGTGGTAGTCGTTTAGCGCAGCACTGCACGTGATGAGGAGACGACGATGACGGCAGACGACGTGACACTCGTTCAGGAGCGGCACGGGCGCGTCCTGGTCCTCCGGCTCAATCGGCCGGACGCACGGAATTCGCTGACCAGTGGGCTGATCGGAGAGATTCAGCGGGCGCAGGTGGCTGCGGGGAAGGATGACGGTGTCGACGCCGTCATCCTCACCGGGACCGATCCCGCGTTCTGCGCGGGCCTGGACCTGGCCGAACTTGGCGGCACCGGCGAGAACTTGATGGCGGTTCCCGACCCGGACATCCCGCCGGGGCACCGGTGGAAACCGCTAAGCAAACCGGTGATCGGTGCGATCAACGGTGCGGCCGTCACCGGCGGTCTCGAACTCGCGCTGGGCTGCGACTTCCTGATCGCGTCCGAGAAGGCGAGGTTTGCCGATACCCACGCTCGCTTCGGGCTGGCTCCGAGTTGGGGGATGACCGCACGGCTCCCGGCTCTCGTCGGCCGTGCGTTCGCGCTGCGGATGAGTCTGTCGGGTGATTTCGTCGACGCGCAGACGGCGCTGCGAGTCGGGCTCGTCACCGAGGTCGTCGCGCACGACACGCTGTTGGACCGGGCACTGGACGTCGCCTCGACCATCGCGGGCAACGATCGATCGGGCGTGCGCACCCTCCTGGCGTCGTATCGGCGGGCCGAGAGGCATCTCCTCGACCCGGCGCTCGTCGTCGAACAGGAGACGAGCGACGAATGGAAGAAGACCTTTGACCCGTCGGTCGTGGCGGACCGCCGCTCCTCGGTCATCGACCGCGGGCGCGACCAGGTGCGCCGTTAGCGATATGGGAAACTGACGTACATGAGCAACGGCACCCTGATCTTGATGCGTCACGGCGAGAGCGAATGGAACGCGTCCAACCAGTTCACCGGCTGGGTGGACGTCGCGCTGACCGAGAAGGGCCGCGCCGAAGCGGTCCGCGCTGGCGAACTCCTCACCGAGCACGATCTGCTTCCCGACGTCCTTTACACGTCGCTGTTGCGTCGCGCGATCATCACTGCACAGATCGCACTCGACACCGCAGACCGCCACTGGATCCCGGTGGTGCGCGACTGGCGACTCAACGAACGTCACTACGGTGCACTTCAGGGCCTGAACAAGGCCGAGACCAAGGCAAAGTACGGCGACGAGCAATTCATGCTGTGGCGCCGCAGTTACGACACGCCTCCGCCCGCGATCGAGGCCGACGCCGAATACAGCCAGGTCGGGGATCCTCGATACGACGGCATCGACGTGCCTCTCACCGAATGCCTGCTCGACGTCGTCAAGCGGTTCATCCCGTACTACACGGAGACGATCGAAGCCGACCTCCGGGCCGGTAAGACCGTGCTGATCGCCGCGCACGGTAACTCGCTGCGCGCCCTGGTCAAGCACCTGGACGGGATCTCCGACGAGGACATCGCCGGGCTGAACATCCCGACCGGCAACCCGCTGCGATACGACCTCGACGACGATCTGCGTCCGATCACGCCCGGCGGCGTCTACCTCGATCCGGACGCCGCCGCGGCAGGCGTCGCGGCCGTCGCCGCGCAGGGCGAGAAGAAGTAGCGACACTCGCCAGTTCGCGCCCTGAGCGCTTTCCTGGGTGCGTCCTCCACTCGGGCCAATCGGTGCGTTCCCCTGTGACCTCGGCTACATTGGAAGGCATGGCAGACGCGACGATTTCGGTGACACATCTGGCCGAGCGTGAGCGCTACCGCGCTGACCTCGCAGACGATGATTCGGGTCCGGTCGAGGTCGGGTACATCGACTACACGACCGACGGTGACCATCTCGCCCTCACGCACACCGTCATATACGACCGTTGGGGCGGAAGGGGATTCGCGGCCGAGCTGGTCAAGCAAGTCCTCGACGATATCCGGGCGAACGGGCGAAGCGTCGTCCCGGTCTGCACGTACGTCGCCAGTTACCTGGAGAAGCATCCGGAGTATTCGGACCTCGTCGCGTCGTGACCGGCGCGGCGAGCGCCGATCATCGGGAGTTCATTTGCGTGTAACCAGCATTGCTCCGGCGTGAATGGACGGCGAAGACTGGCTGCCCAAGCTGCGAACTCCAGGCGGTGACCGTAAGATTCCGGGTGTGTCCGAAACCAGCGGGGGTCGCCTGATCGACGGTGCCGCGGCGAATGGGCGGTTCGGTCCGGCGCGAGTCGATGCCGGGCACCTGGACCCGATCGACGCCACCGACGTGTCCCGCACCCATCTGCTCACGATGATGGTGGCGAAAGCGGAGACCGGGATCGTGATGGTCGACGAATTCCACACCGTCGTGATGTTCAACGACCGGGCCACCGAACTCGGCATGGTGCGCGGCGTCCTCGCGGACGCGATCGCCGAAGGCGTCGCCGAAGTCATGTCGACCGGAGCCGACCGCCGCTTCGACTTCTCGCCGCCGCACTCGACCCTCGGTTTCGTCTCCGCGGGTCGCGCGGTGCCGCGCCCGGTCGACACCGTCCGGTGCGTGGCGAGCCTCGCCGAGGTCAACGGCGAACGCTTCGTACTCGTGTACGGCGACGACGACTCCACCAACCAGCGCGTCGAGGCGACCCGTCGCGACTTCGCCGCCAACGTCTCCCACGAACTGAAGACGCCGCTCGGTGCGATCAGCCTGATGGCCGAAGCGATGCTCGAATCGCGTGACGATCCGAGCGCGGTGGAGCACTTCGGGCGAAGAGTCCTCAAAGAGGCGACTCGAATGGGGTCGCTCGTCAACGAGCTCATCGGACTATCCAAGCTGCAGGACGGCAGCGTCGCCGACCTCGTACCCGTCGACGTCGACGCACTCGTCGACGACGCGCTCGCGGGAGCAGGTGTCTCCGCCGAGGTCGCGGAGATCGAACTCGTCGTGGACCAGCCGAGCGCGCTGACCGTGCAAGGGGACCGCACGCTGCTCCTCACCGCACTGAGCAACCTGCTCGTCAATGCGATCAACCACTCGCCGACGGGCGACGTCGTGTCGGTCAGCCGCAAGGAGGTCATCATCGACGACTGTCCGATGGCGTGCATCGCGGTCACCGACCGGGGCATCGGCATCGCGCCCGCAGACCAGCAACGAGTGTTCGAACGGTTCTACCGAGTCGACAAGGCGAGGTCACGTGCCACCGGCGGCACCGGTCTCGGCCTGGCAATCGTCAAGCATGTGGCAGCCAGCCACGGCGGACACATCGGGCTGTGGAGCAAGCCGGGGACCGGCTCCACGTTCAGCCTCTACATACCTATCGATGAAACCCCGGCCTACTCAGAGGAACAGTCGCGTTGACGCATGTACTGATCGTCGAAGACGAAGAATCGCTGGCCGACCCGTTGGCCTTCCTGCTCCGCAAGGAGGGTTTCGAGGCGAGCATCGTCAATGACGGAACGCAGGCACTGCCCGCATTCGATCGCATCAACCCGGACATCGTCTTGCTCGACCTGATGCTCCCCGGAGTGTCCGGAACAGACATCTGCAAGTCCATCCGCGCCAAGTCGACGACGCCGGTCATCATGGTGACCGCGCGCGACAGCGAGATCGACAAGGTGGTCGGGCTCGAACTGGGCGCCGACGACTACGTGACCAAGCCGTACTCGGCTCGTGAACTGATCGCGCGGATCCGGGCGGTGATGCGCCGCGGCGGTGTCGTCGCCGACGACGAGGACGCCGCGATCGGCGTCATCGAAGTAGGGCCGGTCCGCATGGACGTGCAACGGCACACGGTGAGCGTCGGCGGCGCCGAACTGACGCTTCCGCTCAAGGAATTCGACCTCCTCGAGTACCTGCTGCGGAACTCCGGCCGCGTCCTGACCCGCAGCCAGCTGATCGACCGCGTGTGGGGCGCCGACTACGTCGGCGACACCAAGACACTCGACGTCCACGTCAAACGTCTGCGGTCCAAGGTCGAGCCGGACTCGTCGCAGCCGCGACACTTGGTGACCGTCCGAGGGCTCGGGTACAAGTTCGAGGCGTAGCGCGCACCTACATCTGTTCGTACTTCAGATCGGTCTCGCGGCGGGAGGTGGCGGCGGCCGTCGCCGGATGGACGGCGATCAGGCCGAGGCCGTCGCGGCGACGACACGCGTCGGCGAGCACGGCGTAGGCCTGCGCGCCGATCAGTTCGATGAGCTCCGGGCGGTACGACTCGTACACCTGGGTCGCGCCGATGTGCGCGTCCGGCGACCCCGAGCAGTACCAGTCGAGGTCGTGCCCGCCCTCGCCCCACCCTCGCCGATCGAACTCGGTGAGAGTGGTCTTCAGGACCTCGGTTCCGTCGGGGCGGGTCACCCAGTCCTGTTCGCGACGCATCGGTAGCTGCCAGCACACGTCGGGTTTTACCGTCAGCGGTTCGAGGCCCTTGCGCAACGCCATCGAATGCAGCGAACAGCCCTGTCCGGCGGCAAAACCCGGCCTGTTCAAGAAGATGCACGCGCCGTCGTGCAGTCGGGTCTTCAACGCGGGTTCGCCGTCGATGTCCTCGTTCTCCTCCAGATATCCGCCCGGCCCGAGCGGATCGTCGCCTGCCCCCTCGTCATGGAACTGCCAGTCGTCGGGTGTCAGCATGACGACCCCCGCGGCAAGACGGTCACGATCGTCGTCGTCGGTCAGGTACGCACCGTGGGTGCAACACCCGTCGGTCGGACGGTCCGCGATGATGCCACGACACGCCGGGGTGCCGAACACGCATGTCCACCGGGACAGCAGCCAGGTGAGGTCGGCGCTCACCAGATGCTCGGGGTCGGCGGGGTCGACGAACTCGTACCATTCCCGCGCGAAATCGAGGTCGACTTCGCGCGCGGGGGACGGTTGCGGCTGCTCTGGTGACACGGGAAATCCTCTCGACACTGCGGGTCCACCGTAGTCGTGAATCGCGTCGTGACTCGCATCGACGTGTATCGCCGAGTAGTTTGAACCGGTGCGACTTGGAGTGCTCGACGTGGGCAGCAACACCGTGCATTTGCTCGTTGTCGACGCGCATCGGGGTGGCCATCCCACTCCGATGAGTTCGACCAAAGCCGTGCTGCGGCTGGCCGAGGAGATCGACGACGCGGGACGGATGCGCGATTCCGGTGCGCAAGCGCTGGTTTCGACAACCGAAGAGTTCACCCGGATCGCGAACTCGTCCGGGTGCGAGCAGATCATGGCGTTTGCGACGTCCGCGGTCCGTGACGCCACCAACTGCGACGACGTGCTCCGCAGCGTGAAGGACGCCTCCGGCCTGGAGATCGAAGTGCTCCACGGCACCGATGAAGCGCGGCTCACCTCGCTCGCCGTCCGACGCTGGTACGGGTGGAGCGCAGGCCGCATTCTCGCTCTCGATATCGGCGGCGGCAGCCTGGAGATGTCGAACGGCGTCGACGAAGAACCCGAGGTCGCGCTGTCGCTACCGCTCGGTGCGGGCAGGCTGACGCGTGAATGGCTGCAGGACGACCCGCCGAGCCGCCGTCGAGTCTCCATGCTCCGCGACTGGCTCGACGCCGAGCTGAAGCAGCCAGCGCGCGACCTGCGCGCGGTCGGCAAACCCGATCTAGCGGTCGGATCGTCGAAGACGTTCCGGTCGCTCGCGCGGTTGACGGGTGCGGCCCCGTCCGGGGCAGGCCCTCGCGTCAAACGCACCTTGACGGTGAGCGGGCTGCGGCAACTCACCGCCTTCATCTCGAGGATGACGACGGCCGACCGAGCCGAACTCGAAGGAGTCAGCGCGGACCGTGCTCCGCAGATCGTCGCGGGCGCATTGGTCGCCGAGGCCGCGATGCGTTCACTGGGAGTCGATACACTCGATATCTGTCCGTGGGCACTACGGGAAGGAGTCATTCTGCGCCGCCTCGATGCCGAGCCCGCAGGCACAATGACGACCAATCCGATCCAGACCGCGGACTGACAGACCACCACCACCCAGACATGCAGGAACGGGGCCACCACATGGCGGACGAATCCGAACCGGAGTCGAAGCCGATCACGGTATCCGAGCTGATCGCACGCTCTGAGAACGACGAAGCGTTTCCGCGCTCGGAGTCGATGTCGGTCCGACGCGCGGGCCGCGACGACGAGCAGGCGAATACGACCACCTCCTCGGGGATGCCTGCGTACCGGACCGCGAAGCAGGCCGACGCGGACGCGACTCGGCCGCCGCGCGTCGTGGGCGCCAGCGGCATGCCGAGCTACTCTCCGACGACCGATCCCGAGCCCGAGCCCGAGGCGAACGCGGTCACCGGAATCATCCCGGTGGTCTCCGACGATCCGGACGCCGACACCGGAACTCTGCGCGCGGTCCGCGACGACGACTTCATCGACGACGATCTGCCCCCGATGGAGTACCGCTCGGTCGCAGCGGACACGACGTCGACGATGCAGGTGCGGACCGACGACGGGCCGTCACCGTTCGAACAGACCGCATCGATCCCCGTTGTCTCCGGCACGAACACGTCGCAAGCCGGGGTTTCCGAGACGGCTGCTCTCACCGACTCCGACGGCGGGCCCGAGCCCGACACCCGAACTGACCCGGACTCCGACGCAGACCTCGATCTCGATGCGGACATCGAATCCGACGACGACGAACCGGAACCGACCGGCTGGGCCGCGCGCCGGGCCGCGAGGGCCGAACGGAAGGCGGAGCGCAAGACGGCCGGGCGCAAGACGGCCGGGCGCAAAGCGGAGGATGCGAAAGCCGCTGTTGCGACTTCAGACGCCGCCGATACCGATACGAGCGCTGCGACCGCTGACGAGGAGACCCGTGCGGCGGACGAAGCAGAGCCGTCGCCGGTGCTCGGCTGGCTGGCGTTCGCAGGCGAGCTGGTCCTCGGTCTCGCGGTGGGCGCCGGTCTGTTCTGGGGCTTCACCGAACTGTGGAAGAGCTACGTGTATTTGGCGCTGGTCCTTGCGGTCGTGGTGATCTTCGCGGTTGTCACCTTCGCCCACGTGTTGCGCAAGCGTGATCTGCCGACCACCCTGCTGGCGCTCGGCGTCGGGATGGTCGTGACCATCGGGCCGCTCGTCCTCCTCGCGGCGCAACCGTAGAGCGCGCACCTTGACCCGATTGCGGTTCCCGATCCCGGTCGGCCTGTCGACGGCCTCCGTCTACCCGCAGAGCACCGAGGCGGCGTTCGGATACGCCGCCGACCTCGGATTCGACGGCATCGAACTGATGGTGTGGGGTGACCCGGTCAGCCAGGACATCGCCACCGTCGCCCGGCTGTCCCAGGAGTACCAGGTGCCAGTGCTGTCTGTGCACGCACCGTGCCTGCTGATCTCGCAGCGGGTCTGGGGGCGTGACCCGAAGGCCAAACTCGTGCGCTCGGTACAGGCCGCCGAAGACCTCGGCGCGTCGACGGTGGTCGTGCACCCGCCGTTCCGGTGGCAGCGCGACTACGTCGTCGCATTCGACGACCTGGTCGCGCGGCTTGAGCAGTCGTCCGACGTGTCGGTCGCGGTGGAGAATATGTTCCCGATGCGGGCCGATCGACTGTTCGGTGGCGGTGACACCGCATCGCGGCGGATGGCGCGCCGCGGCGGCGGACCAGGCGCCAGCGCATCGGCGTTCGGCAAGCCGATCGACCCGACGGCCACCGGCTACGACAACTACACGCTCGACCTGTCGCATGTCGCGACGGCGGGGCACGACGCGCTTGCGATGGCCTCCCGCATGGGGACCGGCCTCAAGCATCTGCACCTGACCGACGGAACCGGAGCCGCCCACGACGAGCACTTGATCCCCGGCGACGGCAGCCAACCGTGCGTTGAGGTGTGCAACTCGCTCGCAGCCAGTGACTTCGACGGCGCCGTAGTGCTCGAAGTCCACACCACGTCGGCGAGAAGTAAGAACGAACGCGCCGCGATGCTCGCGCGTTCGCTGGAGTTCGCGCGCACCCATCTGCGGCGCGACCACTCGGAGGAATGAGATGACACGACTCGGTGGACTGCTCGCCGTGAGGCGAATCGAGCAGGCCGGGACCGGGTACGACCTCGTCTACCGGGCGACGATCGACCCGACGTTCACGATCGGCCCCAAGGTGCACGGTGGCAGTACCCAGATGCTGGCCGCGAAAGCGGCCCGCACGGCACTGGCCGACCTCGCCGCTCCCGATGACGTGCCCGCGCTCGCCGACGTCACCGCGATCGCCGTCTCCTCGGACTATCTGGCCGCGCCCGATCCCGCCGAGGTCGACGTCGCCGTGTCGATCGTCAAACGCGGCCGCACAGTGAACCTCGCGCGCGTCGACGTGATCCAGGGCGGACGCGTCATGGTGTCGTCGACGGTGACACTCGGTCGAGTGGACTCCGGTGCCCCGACGTACCGGCTGCCTGGCATGATCGATCCGCTGCCCGTCGAACCGGACGACGCCGGCCTGGGCATCGACGAGACGCCGATCGGTCAGATCATGCACCTCGGCCCGGCCCTGGACCTGGTGCTCGACGGCGCGACGTTCGCCGCCGCGCGCGGCGCGCAGAGTGAGCCGGTGATACGCGGATGGGTTCGGCCCAAGGACGTTGCCGACCAGCCCGACGGCATGGATCTCGACTTCCCTGTGCTCGTGTGCGACATCTCACCGCCCGTCCTGATGAATCTCGGCATGTTCGGCTGGGCGCCGACCGTGCAGCTGACGACGTACGTGCGACGCAGGCCGGCGCCCGGCTGGCTGCGATTCGAGGCCACGACGCAGGAAGTCGGCAAGGGCATGTTCAACGAGGACCATCTGGTGCTCGACTCCACCGGAGCGGTCGTCGCGCACTCGCGACAGCTAGCCCTCATCCCCCAATCAACGAAAGGCAAGTGATCACATGACCGAGCGGGTAGCAATCGTCGGTGGAGGCAAGATCGGCGAGGCGCTCCTGGCCGGATTGATCAACGCGGGCAAACCGGTGCGCGATCTGGTCGTCGTCGAACGCTCTGCGGAGCGGTCCGCCGAACTGGTCGACGATTACGGGGTCCGCGTCACCGACGACGTCACCGATGCAGTCGACGGCGCGCGAGTCGTGTTCGTCGCGGTCAAGCCCGACGTCGTCGACACCGTTCTCCAATCGCTGGGGAAGGCCGACGACAACGGCGACGAGGAGCGGATCACCGTCAGCCTGGCCGCAGGAGTCCCGACGAGTCGTTATGAGGCGTCGCTGCCGGCTGGATCCCCGGTCGTCCGTGTCATGCCGAACACCCCGATGCTCGTCAACGAGGCGATGTCCGCGGTCAGCCCGGGGCGGTACGCCAACGACGATCAGGTCGCGCTCGCGGTGCGACTCCTCGAAACGGTCGGCAAAGTGATGGTGGTGCCGGAGAAGTCGCTCGACGCGGTCACCGCGATCTCGGGATCGGGCCCCGCCTACTTCTTTTTGATGGTCGAGGCGATGATCGACGCGGGTGTCGCGCTCGGTCTGACGCGTGCGCAGGCGGCCGAACTGGCCGTCCAGACGGTCAAGGGGTCGGGGGTGTTGCTCGCCGAGTCGGGACTCACCTCGGTCGACCTGCGGGCGGCCGTCACCTCGCCGGGTGGGACGACCGCCGCGGCGTTGCGCGAGTTCGAGCGGTACGGCCTCCGACACGCGGTCAACGAGGCGACGGCGGCTTGCGCCGAAGCCAGCGCACGCATGGCACGTCGACCCGAGATTGAGGGTTCGCGGCCCGCGTCGCCGTTCACGCCGGAATCCGGTGTCGGCGGATAGTAACGCCACTGCCAGCGGTGATGCTCGCTGACCGCGGCTCGTGTCGGCGGAATCGACTCTTTTTGAGCCACTCACGTCGCACTAATCACATCTGCCACGCTAAGCTGCTCGCAGCACGTACGTGTCTGATGTCCGCCGGAGGGGAAGCCGGTGGCCGCGATGCGTGCACCGGAGGTTATAAATTCATGGCTGCAGAAAAGCCGGGAGAACGGAACGACTTCGCCGACCGTGGAGTTGCGAACGCATCGTCTGCGTCGCAGTTCCTCACTGTCGCAGAGGTCGCGTCCCTGATGCGGGTCTCGAAGATGACCGTGTACCGACTCGTCCACAATGGTGAGCTGCCCGCGGTTCGCGTCGGACGTTCGTTCCGCGTGCACGCGAAGGCTGTTCACGAGTATCTGGAGACCTCGTACTTCGACGCAGGCTAGGTCGAGTACGGGTAGAGCATGAGAACCACCGCCTGCCGCCGTGTGCGGCAGGCGGTTCATGCGCGTCCGGGCGACGCGGCGTGACGGCGGCTGTACCGCCCGATTTCGTGTCGTGTTCACCGGAGCGGTAGGATCGAACACCAGGTCGCTGTCGCCCCGGTATCCGCGAGGATTGCTTGAGTCGGCGACGGCCCCGACAAGCATTGCCGGTTCACGCCGGCGGCAAGTTCATCCGCATCGATCGTGAGGGAGAGCCCCATGGGTTCCGTTATCAAGAAGCGCCGCAAGCGCATGTCGAAGAAGAAGCACCGCAAGCTTCTCCGCCGCACACGAGTGCAGCGTCGTAAACTCGGTAAGTGATCGAAGACCCGCCCCTCACCGGGCGGGTTCTTTGTTTCCCGTCTCTTCGGCTGGTTGAGCCCCCTCCCGCTGGTCGCGTGGAGCCGAGACCCTTAACCTGGTCCCATGGTGCGAGACTCTGACGCCGACGAGCCGATCACGCCGCGGTCGGTCCTGGTGACCGGCGCGTCGTCGTTCCTCGGCGGCTACCTGGTGGCGAGGCTCGCCGCCAATCCAGCGATCGAACGCGTCGTCGCCGTCGACTCCCGGATCCCGAGCAAGGATCTGATGCGTCGGATGGGGCGCGCCGAGTTCCTCCGCCTGGACATCCGCCGCCCGGCGATCGCGAAGGCCATCGCGACGTACGACGTCGACACCGTCGTGCACGCGGCGCCGTCGATCATGGACGGCGCTGAGCACTCCGCGGCCATCAAGGAACTCAACGTGGTCGGGTCGATGCAGGTGTGTGCCGCCTGCCAGCGCAGTCCGTCGGTGAAACGACTCATTCTGCGGTCCACCGGCATGGTCTACGGGGCGAGTGGGAGCGACCCCGCGATGTTCGCCGAAGGCGCCCCTGCCCGCAAGGAGCCCAAGAGCGGCTACGGTCGGGACCTCATCGACGTGGAAGGTTACGTCCGCGGCCTGGCTCGGCGACGGCAGGACATCGATGTGACGATCCTGCGCTACCAGTCGATGCTCGGGCCCCGAATCAAGACGCGGATTGGGTCGTATCTGTCGATGCCAGTGGTGCCCGCCGCTTTCGGATTCTCGCCGCGCCTGCAGTTCCTGCACGAGGAAGACGCGTTGGCGGCAGTCGAGCACGCGACGCTCAACCGTCGACCCGGAACCTTCAACATCGCGGGTGACGGTGTCGTCAGTCTGGCGCAGGCGGTGAGTCGGGCGGGCCACGTCCGACTGCCGGTCGCGGCGAGCATGATCCAACCCATCATCGGGGTGCTGCGCGACGGCGCGCTGCCCGCGATGCGCGCAGGCCACACGGGGTATCTGATCTACGGTCGGGTCCTGGACAACACCCGCATGCGCACCGAGTTCGCATTCGAACCGAAGTACACGACGTCGCAGACACTCGACGACTTCGTCACGAGGGGCAAGACGTCCCCGCTGATCTCCGCGGACACCTGGCGCGACCTGGAGGCTCGGGCATTGGTGGCCGCGACCGCGCTGCAGTGACCCCGCCCAGTGCACGTACGATGGAAGCCATACGAGAGGGGGATGACTGTGGCAGCGGCAGGTGAGCCCAGCGACGAACGAACCGCCAAGGTGATCGCCCTCTACACCGACCCAAGAGTCGGTGGGGCCCGAGTCGGTGGGTCCGGCCCGCTCGGGCACCCGAACACCGACGGATTTGGTCGTCCGAGCGCACCGGTCACCCCGATCCACCACGGAATCGACGTGCAGGACGAGCCGGAGCCCTCCTCCGTCGGATCCGTTGCGAATTCTCCCCTGTTCAGTCTCGGCGGAATCCGGAGTGCTGTCGCTGACTCGCTGATCGCGACCTCCGGCTTCATCCGCGAACGCATGACCGGCGAGTACACCGTCGACGACTTCGGCTTCGACCCGCACTTCGCGGAATCGGTGTGGTTCCCCGCTCTGCGGCCGATCTACGAGAACTGGTTCCGCGTCGAAGTGACCGGCGTGGAGAACCTGCCGGCGACCGGCGGCGCCCTGCTCGTCGCCAACCACGCGGGATCGATTCCGGTGGACGCCGTGATCACGTCCCTCGCGGTGCGCGACAACCATCCGAACGAGCGGTACCTGCGGATCCTGGCCGCCGACATGGCGTTCGCGACTCCCGTCGTCAGCGACCTCGCCCGCAAGGTCGGTGCGACGCTCGCATGCAACAGCGATGCCGAGGCGTTGCTGCGTCGAGGCGAACTGACCGCCGTGTGGCCCGAAGGCTACAAAGGCATCGGCAAACTGTACAAGGATCGCTACAAGCTGCAGCGGTTCGGACGCGGCGGTTTCGTGACGACCGCGATTCGCACGCAGGCCCCGATCGTGCCGGTGTCGATCGTCGGTTCCGAAGAGATCTATCCGATGATCGCCGACCTCAAACCGCTGGCGAGAACTCTCGGCCTCCCGTACTTTCCCGTGACGCCGCTGTTTCCGTGGCTCGGCCCGCTCGGCGCGATCCCGCTGCCGTCCAAGTGGCACATCCACTTCGGCAAGCCCATCGTCACCGAAGGTTACGACGAGCAGGCCGCGGACGATCCGATGGTCGTCTTCGACGTGACCGACCACGTCCGCGAAGAGATCCAGCAGACGTTGTTCCGCATGCTGAGCCGCCGCGGAAGCGTCTACCTGGGCTGAGTCAGCTGAGCTGGGCTCCTGAGCTGGGTCGTCTACTTGAGCTGGGTGGTCTACGGGGTGTGGGTGGTCTGTTAGTCGCGCTTGCGCAGCACCCGGGTGGCTGCGGCCGCCGCGCCGCCCGCCGCGCCGAGGACCATCGCCGACCGGACTCCGTACTTGGCCGCCTTGCGGGCGGTGCGGAAGTCGTACTGCTCCCAGCCTCGGACGCGCGCGACGTCGCGCAGATCCGCGTCCGGGTTGATCGCGACGGCGTTTCCGACCAACGACAGCATCGGGACGTCGTTGTGCGAGTCCGAATACGCCGTGCAGCGTTTCAGATCGAGGCCTTCACGAACCGCGATCGACCGGACGGCGTGCGCCTTGCCAGCCCCGTGCAGGATGTCGCCGACGAGACGTCCGGTGAACCGACCGTCGACGCTCTCCGCGACGGTGCCCAACGCACCGGTCAACCCGAGACGTTTGGCGATAGTCTGCGCCAGTTCCACCGGGGTGGCGGTCACCAGCCAGACCTGCTGTCCGGCGTCGAGGTGGCGCTGCGCGAGCGCGGCCGTCGCGGGCCAGATCTTGTCGGCGATGAACTCGTCGTAGATGTCCTCGCCGAGGTGCACCAGTTCGGACGTCTCGCGGCCTGCGATGAACGAGAGCGCCTTGTCGCGCCCTTGCGCGACGTCGTCCATGTTCTCCCTGCCGGTGATCCGGAACTTGACCTGCTGCCAGGCCACGTTGGCGATGTCGCCGTACGAGAAGTACTTGCGTTGCGCCAGCCCGCGCGCGAACAACACGATCGACGCTCCGTGCACCAGCGTGTTGTCCACGTCGAAGAACGCGGCAGCGGTCAGATCTCGGACCTGGCCCTGCCCGTCGACGGGTATCCGGCTGCCGAGCGATTCGATGGCGGCGCGCGCCGACGCCTCACCGGCCAGCGTCTGACGCAGTTCCTCGGCGGTCTGCCGGAACTTTCCCGCCCGCCGGTTGAGCCAGGCCGTCATCCGATGGAACTCGTCCTCGTTGGTCGGCCCGGCCCATTCGTCGGGGCCGACCAGTCGCGCCCCGTCCCGGTCGTGCTGGACGTCGTCGCCGTCCGGATCCACCGTGGGATCCACGTCGAACTGCTCGGCTTCGAGTTCGGCCGCCTCGTAGAGTTCGGCCTCGTCACCGTGCAGAAGCATATCGTCGCCGTCAGAGGTGATCTCGTGATCTGGGTCGATCGAATCGCGGCTCATCGGCCACCTCCCATTCGTTGCGAGCGAACTCAATCATGCATTGCAATCAGCCTATCGCGGCGTACGCCGAACGGCTCCCTCCAGCGGCGACAGTGAGTCCGCTGGCACAATCGTCGACTATGAAAGCCACCGTGGAACTCATGACGCGCGCGGGATGCCATGCGTGCGCCGCCGCCGAACATCAGTTGCGCACCGTCCTCGCCGACTACGGCATCGAACCGTCGGTCGTCGACGTCGACGCAGCCGCAGAGGCGGGCGACCCGTCCCTTCGCGCCGAGTACGGCGACCGCGTCCCCGTGATCGTGCTCGACGGCGACGAGCACAGCTACTGGGAAGTCGACGAGCCTCGCCTGCGCGCCGATCTCGACGGCCGCCGCTGAGCGCCGGGGCGCCCGGTGTAGGCCGTCTCACCGACGGGTTGGGGTGCATTCCCGGCATCGGGTGATCTAGCCTGGATACACATGTGCCCATCACGGTGGCGCCGCAGGGGCGCTGTCGGCTCGGTGGGCGGGAAACGGGCGATGCAGTGAGTGTCTTGTTGTTCGGAGTGTCCCATCGGAGCGCCCCGGTGTCGGTCCTCGAACGACTCACCGTCTCCGAGACCGACCGGCCCAAGCTCGTCGAAGCGCTCGTCCAGTCTCCCGCGGTGTCCGAGGCGATGCTCGTCTCCACCTGTAACCGGGTCGAGGTGTACGCGGTCGTCGAAGCATTCCACCCTGCGTTGGAAGCGGTCGGCGACGTGTTCGGCGACCACACCGGCATGACCGTCACCGAACTCACCGGCCACGCGTACGTCCGCTACTCCGAAGCCGCCGTCGAGCACCTGTTCACCGTCGCCGCGGGCCTCGACTCGATGGTCGTCGGCGAACAGCAGATCCTCGGACAGATCCGCTCCGCGTACACCGAAGCGGACCAGAACAAGTCGGCCGGTCGCACCCTGCACGAACTGGCGCAGCAGGCGTTGCGCGTCGGCAAGCGCGTGCACCACGAGACCGGTATCGACCGGGCTGGGGCGTCGGTCGTTTCCGTCGCGCTGCACCGGGCTACGACTCTGCGGAACGTGTCCGAGGACCACGGCCCGATGCGGCGCGCCGTCGTCTTCGGCGCGGGCGCCATGGGATCCTTGTCGACCAGCCAGCTCGCAGGCGACGGCGTCGAACAGATCGCCGTCGTCAACCGGACGTCGGAACGGGCCGTCGAAGTGGCCGCCACCGTCGCTGAACGGTACGGCGTCGCCGCGACGGGCACCGACGTCGACGATCTCGCTGATGTGATGGCCGACGCCGACGTCGTCGTGACGTGTACCGGATCGGTCAGCGCGGTGGTCGACGTGGCGACCGTCCACTCGGCGCTCAAGCAGCGAACCAACCCGGCGCCGCTCATGATCTGCGACCTCGGCATCCCGCGCGACGTCGACCCCGCTGTGGTCCAACTGCCCGGTGTGTACGTCGTCGACATCGAAGGCCTCCGCGGTGACCGGGAGACCAAGGCCGCACAGGACGACGCGGTGGCCGCCCGCTCGATCGTCGCGGGAGAACTCGCCGACTACCTGGCCGCGCAGCGTCAGGCCGCGGTGACACCGACCGTGGCGGCCCTGCGCCAGCAGGCCGCAGACGTCGTCGAAGGCGAGATCCTCCGGCTCCAGTCCCGTCTGCCGGACCTCGATGAGATGCAACGCGACGAAGTGGCCAAGACGGTGCGCCGCGTCGCCGACAAACTCCTGCACGCGCCGACCGTGCGCGTCAAACAGCTCGCGTCGACCGGCCGCGGTGACCACTACGCCGAGGCTCTCCGTGAGCTCTTCGAACTCAAGCCCGGCGCAACGGAATCGGTTTCGGCATCCGAAGCGGGTATACCGGTGACCGGCGAGCGCGACTCGCACTGAACAACTCCAGCGCTACTTGCGCTGACATCACAACCGACACGACAGGACGGCTACCGTGCCCACTGCTGCTTCCAGCGACCGCCCCATCCGTATCGGCACCCGAGGGTCGAAGCTCGCGACCACACAGGCGCAGCAGATCGCCGACCGGCTGATCGCCAACGGGCATCCCGCAGAACTCGTGATCATCACCACTGCGGGCGACACGTCGACGGCTCCGGTCGCACAGATCGGCGTCGGCGTCTTCACCACCGCGATCCGATTGGCACTGCGTGACGGCGAGTGCGACGTCGCGATCCACTCATACAAGGATCTGCCGACCGCGCCCGAACCCGACCTGGCGATGGCAGCCGTGCCCGAGCGCGTCGACCCCAGAGATGCCCTGGTCAGCAGGGGTGGCATGGTCCTCGGAGAGCTTCCGTCAGGCTCGACGATCGGCACCTCGTCGCCGCGACGGGCCGCACAGCTTAGAGCACAGGGTCTCGGTTTGGAAATTCGCCCCCTACGAGGCAACCTTGATTCTCGGTTGGGCAGAGTCGCGAACGGGGAACTGGACGCGGTAGTGGTCGCCCGAGCCGGACTGGTGCGCATCGGTCGAGCCGATGAGGTATCCGAAGCGCTTGACCCCGTGGTCATGCTTCCCGCTCCGGCACAGGGGGCCCTGGCCGTCGAGTGTCTCTCTGACGATGCCGAACTGGTGAGAATACTCGCCGAGTTGGACGATCCGTCCACCCGCGCAGCGGTCGACGCCGAGCGTGCGGTGCTCGCGGCCCTCGAGGCCGGATGCACGGCCCCCGTCGGTGCGATCGCCGAGGTGGTCGAGTCGATCGACTCCGACGGACGCATCTTCGCCGAACTCTCGCTTCGCGCGGGGGTGGCGGCCGAGGACGGATCTGACGTGATCCGCGCTTCGGCGGTGGGTCCGGTGGAGCGGGCCGCACAACTCGGCAAGGATCTCGCCGCCGAACTGCTGGAGCTCGGCGCAGCCGAATACGTGCCCAAAGCGTAGGGCACCGTTCGCGCGGCGACGCACTCCGGCAAGAGGACAAGTCGGTGCTCACGGCAACGAGCGGAGCACCGAACGGACTGCAGCCCCCTGGGCGGGGGCAGGAGAGTGCG
Source organism: Gordonia liuliyuniae (assembly GCF_021738805.1). NCBI lineage: Bacteria > Bacillati > Actinomycetota > Actinomycetes > Mycobacteriales > Gordoniaceae > Gordonia > Gordonia liuliyuniae. The sequence goes on from NZ_JAKKOR010000011.1 coordinate 83,712, forward strand.
AACGCATGAGCCGTACGAAGAATGCTAAACCCGGCCGGATCCTGTTCGTCGGGTCGGGTCCGGGAAACCCCGATCTGCTCACTGTGCGAGCGCAGAACATTCTGGTCAACGCCACATCGGCCTTCGTCGACCCGGACGTCCCGTCCGGTGTCGTGGCGTTGATCGGTTCGGCCCACGCCAAGGCCGAACCCGTTCCGACGCGCGCAGGCCGCAAGGCCGCCGAGGCAGCAGCCGAAGCCGACGAGCAGGAGACCCCCGAGGTCATCCGTCCCGCACTCGGCGAACCCGCACAGGTCGCGAAGACGCTCGTGGCCGAAGCCAAGACGGGCGTCAACGTGGTGCGGGTCGTCGCAGGCGACCCGATGAGCGCCGACGCAGTGCTCGCCGAGATGAGCGCCGTCGCGCGCACCTCGGTGTCGTTCGAGGTGCTCCCGGGGATCCCCGCGGACGCAGTCGTCCCGAGCTTCGCCGGCATGCCCATCGGATCGGGTCACACAGTGGCCGACGTCCGCGGGGACGTCGACTGGGCGGCACTGGCTGCCGCGCCCGGCCCCCTCGTGTTGAACGCGACCGCCGGACACCTCGCGGAACTGTCGAGCGCGCTCACCGAGCACGGGCTGGCGCCGCAGACCCCCGTCGCGATCACCGTGAACGGGACGACGTGTGCGCAGCGCACCATTGAGGCGACGCTCGCCACGGTCAACGACCTCGGCAGTGCGCTGACCGGGCCGCTGATCCTGACGATCGGCAAGGTAGTCACCTCGCGGAACAAGTTCTCGTGGTGGGAGTCGCGCGCACTGTACGGCTGGACCATTCTGGTGCCACGCACCAAGGACCAGGCCGCTGACATGAGCGAACGGCTCGAATCGCACGGTGCGATCCCGCGCGAAGTCCCGACCATCGCCGTCGAACCGCCGCGCAGCCCCGCGCAGATGGAGCGCGCGGTGAAGGGGCTCGTCGACGGCCGGTACCAGTGGGTCGTGTTCACCTCGACGAACGCGGTCCGCGCCGTCTGGGAGAAGTTCGAGGAGTTCGGGCTCGACGCCCGCGCGTTCTCCGGCGTCAAGATCGCCTGCGTCGGCGAAGCCACCGCGGCCAAGGTCCGCTCGTTCGGCGTCAACCCCGAACTGCTGCCGACCGGCGAACAGAGCTCACTCGGACTGCTCGACGAGTTCCCGCCGTACGACGAGGTCTTCGACCCGGTGGATCGCATCCTGCTGCCGCGCGCCGACATCGCGACCGAGACGCTCTCCGAAGGCCTTCGTGAGCGCGGCTGGGAGATCGACGACGTGACCGCCTACCGCACGGTGCGCGCCGCGCCGCCGCCCATCGAGACCCGCGAGATGATCAAGACCGGTGGCTTCGACGCGGTCTGCTTCACCTCCAGCTCGACGGTCCGCAACCTCGTCGGCATCGCGGGCAAGCCGCACGCCCGCACCATCGTCGCCTGCATCGGACCGAAGACCGCGGAGACGGCGGTCGAGTTCGGCCTGCGCGTCGACGTGCAGCCGGAGAACGCATCTGTCCCGGAGCTGGTGGACGTGCTCGCCGCCCACGCGGCGCAGCTGCGGGCCGAGGGCGCCCTGCCCCCGCCGCGCAAGAAGTCCCGTCGTTCGCGTTCGTGACAGGGAGGTCGGCATGAGTGCACCGTTCACCCGACTGCGTCGTCTCCGGACGACGCCCGCGATGCGTCGGCTCGTCGCCGAGACCCGACTGCACCCGGCCCAGCTGGTGCTGCCGATGTTCGTCGCCGACGGCATCGACAGTCCGCGCCCGATCACGTCCATGCCGGGCGTCGTGCAGCACACGGCCGAGTCCCTCGTCGTCGCGGCCCGCGAAGCGGTCGCGGCGGGAGTCGGTGGGCTGATGCTGTTCGGCGTCCCGAAGGACGCGGGCAAGGACGCGGTCGGATCCGGGGCGGACGATCCGGACGGCGTGCTCAATCGGGCACTGCGCCTGCTTCGCGACGATCTCGGCGATTCGACCGTCCTCATGGCCGACACCTGCCTCGACGAGTTCACCGATCACGGGCACTGCGGTGTCCTCGACGGTCAGGGACGGGTCGACAACGATGCCACGCTGCCGCGCTACGAGTCGATGGCGCTCGCGCAGGCGCGCGCAGGCGCACACGTCGTGTCGCCGAGCGGGATGATGGACGGTCAGGTCGGTGCGATCCGCGCAGCCCTCGACGACGCCGGATTCACCGATGTGTCGATCCTCGCCTATACCGCCAAGTACGCGTCGGCGTTCTACGGCCCGTTCCGGGAAGCCGTCGGGTCGTCGCTGCAAGGGGATCGGCGAACCTACCAGCAGGACACGGCCAACCGACTCGAGTCCGCACGCGAACTGTTGGCCGACCTCGACGAGGGCGCCGACATGGTGATGGTCAAACCGGCGATGAGCTATCTGGACATCGTCCGAGACGTCGCCGACCGTACGGACGCGCCCGTGGTCGCCTACCAGATCAGCGGCGAGTACTCGATGATCGCGGGAGCCGGAGCCAACGGATGGATCGACGCGGACGCCGCGTTCGACGAGGCGGTCCTGTCGATCGCCCGCGCCGGAGCGTCGATCATCCTGACATATGCGGCGGTCGACGTGGCACGACGCCTGTCTGAGCGTCTTCTTGGGTAGACCCACTACCCTGGAATCATGACCGCCCCCGCCCCTATGCCTGGCGCACCCGGATCCGGCACGTCGGACGTGCCGACCCGACCGGACAGCGTGAAGCTGGCCGTCGAGATGTGGTGCGCGGTGATCGTCGTCCAACTGATCGTCGCCATTGCGCAGTATCCGGTCGTTCTGGACCAGTCGCGCAAGATCCTCGACGAGATGGCCGAGCGGGAAGGGCAGGAAGTGCCCGTGTCCGCCACTGCGATGACCGCGGTGTCGATGGTGCTGGTCTGCGTGGTTCTCACCGCGATCGCCTTGCTGTTCATGTGGTTCTTCTGGAACGGACGCAACTGGGCCCGTCAGGGGCTCGGAGTGCTCAGCGCGTTCCTCGCGGTCCAGCTGGTGTTCAGCGTGCTCTACATGTTCACCGACAACAGTTCCGACGACGGAGTGTCCGCACCCGCGTGGGCGACGGTCTTCGGGATCATCGGAGGCGTCGCCGCCATCGGGGCCCTCGTCGCGTTGATGAACCGGGACACCACCGCCTACTGCCGCGACATGGCACAGTGGCGGGACCGTAATCGACAGAACGGCGGGTTGCGACGATGATCGAGTTCAAGTCCCGACTGCGGGCGCCGAAGCCCGACCCCAACGACCGGCCGTCGCTCGTCGTGTGGGCGCTGCGGATGTGGATGATCTCCGGTGCGCTGCTCGTCGCACTGGGCGTCCTGACCATCATCGAGGAGTCGGCGAGCGTCGGGCTCGAGTTCGGGCCGCTGGCGATCGGCGTCCTCATCGTGCTGGTGGGCATCGCCTACTTTCTACTCGGCTCCAAGACGTACCGAGGAGAGCTGCAGTGGCGGTCGTCGCTGTCGGCGCTGACGTGCGTGATCGTCGCGCTGCTCCTGCCGTTGACGATCGGCTTCCAGAGTCCCGGGCTGGCCATCGTCCTCGCCGTCGCCGTGGTCGGCCTCGCCGGATCCGTGCTTGCCTACCGGCCCGCATCGGACGCCTGGTTCAACTGCAAACTCAACGGCCCAGTGTCGCCCGAGGAGGTCCCCGCCCCGACGGCAGGCGAACGCAAGTCGTCTGATGACGCGGACGGTGGCGAGTGAGCGAACGCGACGAGTTCGACCCTGCGGACGGGGCCGACACCGACGGGACCGACACCGAGGGGGCCGAGACCGACGAGACCGACCCTCCGGAGACCGAGGAGTCCGAAGTCGCCGCTCCTGCCGAGCGCGCTCCGGAGGTCGTCGAACGAGGGGAGGAGCTCTTCTACGAGGAGGGCGGCAGCAAGTGGGTCATCGTGATCGGCCCCGTGATGCTGGCACTGACATTGGCGTTGGAGATCGCGGGCGGCGGCCGCATCCACTGGGAGGTGCTCACGATCTTCGGCGTGATCCTCATCGGTTTCTCAATCATGCAGGTGATCGCGGCACGCCGACACGTCTCGGTGCGCCTCACCGACTGCACGCTGCGCCAGGGCACTCGCGTCACCGACCTCGACGACATCGCGAAGGTGTACCCGGAGAACACCGGACCCGAGGCGCAGGACTGGGAGAGCGCACCCGCACTCGGTGAGCTGCACGCGGTGCCGCGCCGCCGCAAAGGCGTCGGTGTGAAGCTGACGAACGGCCGACTCGCGCAGGCCTGGGCCCGCGACGTCGACCGGTTCCGCGTGGAACTCACCGAAGCGCACCTCGCGGTCAAGATGGGGCTGCCACCCAAAGGAATGCCGCCCGAGGGTGCCTCGTCGGCAGGCGATGCCTGACCGCAAACCGGTCGCGCTGGCCGCGGCCGCTCTCGTCACCGTCGTTATCGTGGCACTCGCCGCAGTCGTCGTCTGGCAGCGCGACGACGCAGCGCCCGGCGCGGGGGCCTCGGACGCTACGGAACTCCATCAGGTCCATCTCGGTGACAGTTTCGCCTCCGGCGCGGGAACGCTGCCGCTGGTGCCCGATTCGCAGTTCACCTGTCAGCGGTCGTCGGTGAACTTTGGCCAACTCGTCGCCGCGCGCCGCGGGTACCGGCTGACGGACGTCTCGTGTGCCGGCGCGTGGACGAAGAGTCTGTACGAGGGCCAGTACGAGGGCGTCGGGCCACAACTCGACGCGGTGACCCCCGACACCGACGTCGTGACGCTCATGCTCGGTGGGAACGACGCCACCCTGTACTCGACACTCATCGGAGACTGTTCCCGTGTCGCTGCCTCGGACACGGCCGGAGCGCCGTGCCGGGCCGAACTCGACGGTGCTCCCGCCCGGGCGGTCGACGACGAGATCGAGCCCGCGGTGCAGCAGGCGCTGCACGACATCGCGGCCCGTGCGCCGTCGGCCCGCGTCGTCGTCGCAGGCTATCCGCAACTGCTGCCGGCGGAGCGGTCGTGCCGCCCGGCGGTGCGGATCGCCGACGGCGACATCGCGTACGTCCACCGTGTCCAGGCCCGCCTGAACGCGGCGATCGCCAAGGCGGCGGCCGCCACCGGCGCGACTTTCGTCGACATGTCTGCGCGTTCGGCCGGACACGACGCGTGCCAGCAGGTGAATGTGCGCTGGATCGAACCGATGAGCGGGACGACGGCACGGATCACGATGCATCCCAACGATGCGGGCCAGCAGGCGCTCGCCGACGCGGTGGACGAGGCCTTGGAACACCACTGAAACCTGAGACGAACCTTTGGCGATTGGGTCGAGAGCGCAGGTTTTGGGACACTGGAACCCATGGCCGTTTCAGCTAACCCGTCCGGTCCGAACACCACGCGGAGCGACGAACTGTTCGCTCGTGCCGCGCACGCCGTTCCCGGCGGGGTCAACTCGCCGGTCCGCGCGTTCTCGGCGGTCGGCGGCACCCCCCGGTTCATCGCCGAGGCCGCCGGGTGCACGCTTACCGACGTCGACGGAAATCAGTACGTTGACCTGGTGTGTTCGTGGGGGCCGATGATCCTCGGGCACGCTCACCCGGCGATCGTCGAAGCCGTGCAGAAAGCCGCGGCGGGCGGATTGTCGTTCGGCGCTCCGACTGTCGGCGAAATCGAACTCGCCGAAGAGATCATCGACCGTGTCGACCCCGTTGCCCGCGTGCGACTGGTCAACTCGGGCACCGAGGCGACGATGTCCGCGGTGCGTCTTGCACGCGGATTCACCGGCCGCAGCAAGATCGTGAAGTTCTCCGGGTGTTATCACGGTCACGTCGACGCGCTCCTCGCCGACGCCGGGTCGGGCGTCGCGACGCTCGGCCTCCCGACCTCGCCCGGCGTGACCGGAGCCGCCGCCCACGACACTCTGGTGGTGCCGTACAACGATCTGACGGCCGTCGAAGCGGTGTTCGCCGAACACGGCGCCGACATCGCCGCCGTGATCACCGAGGCCGCCGCGGGCAACATGGGTGCCGTCGCTCCGCTGCCCGGCTTCAACGAAGGCCTGCGCGAGATCACCGCGCGGTCCGGCGCGTTGCTCATCATGGACGAGGTGATGACCGGATTCCGGGTGAGCCCCGCGGGCTACTACGGCATCGACGGTGTCGCAGGCGACCTCTACACGTTCGGCAAGGTGATGAGCGGCGGCCTGCCCGCAGCAGCGTTCGGCGGTCGCGCCGACATCATGGAGCATCTCGCGCCGACCGGCCCCGTCTACCAGGCGGGCACGCTGTCGGGGAACCCGGTCGCCGTCGCATCCGGTCTCGCGACCCTGCGCAACGCCACCGCCGACGTCTACGAGCGGCTCGACGCCAACGCGGACCGGCTCGCGACGCTTGTCAGCGACGCGCTCACCGACGCGTCCGTCGCTCACCGCGTGCAGAAGGCAGGCAACCTGGTGAGCTTCGCGTTCACCGACGCCGCCGAGCCGCTCACCGACTACGCGAGCGTCAAAGCCTCCGCCACCTGGCGGTTCGCGCCGTTCTTCCATGCGCTCCTCGAACGCGGCGTCTACGCTCCGCCGAGCGCGTTCGAAGCCTGGTTCGTGTCCGCAGCGCTCGACGACGACGCGTTCTCGAGAATCGCCGACGCACTGCCGGCAGCCGCAGCAGCCGCGGCGGCCGCGCCCGCACCCGGAGAGGGAGACCGATGAAGACGATCGTTCACATGCTGCGCCACGGGGAGGTCCACAACCCCGAAGGCATCCTGTACGGGCGACTCCCCGGTTTCCGGCTCGCCGACAACGGACGCGAGCAGGCGCAGCGCGTCGCCGACGCGCTCGCCGACCACGACATCACGCACGTGTTCGCATCGCCGCTCCAACGCGCACAGGAGACGGCCGACCCGATCGCCGCCGCGCACGAACTGTCGATCGGAACCATCGGCAACCTGATAGAGGCGGGCAACCAGTTCGAGGGCCTCCGCGTGGCCGTCGGCGACGGTGCGCTCCGCCAGCCTCGGCACTGGCCCAAACTACGCAACCCGTTCACCCCGTCGTGGGGCGAGCCGTACATCAACATCGCGCACCGCATGCTCGCATCGGCGAACGAGGCGCGCGACGCCGCCCGCGGCCACGAGGCGGTGTGCGTCAGCCACCAGCTGCCCGTGTACACGCTGCGCCGATTCCTCGAAGGCCGTCGCCTGTGGCACGACCCGCGGATACGGCAGTGTTCGCTCGCATCGCTGACCAGCCTCGTCTACGACGACGACGAACTCGTCGACATCGTCTACACCGAGCCCGCAGGCGCCTCCGACCCGCGCCTCACCGGAGCATGACCACGATGCGACGTTCACACCGCGTGCTGGCCGCTGCTCTTGCAGCGGTCACCTCGCTCGGGGTCCTCACCGCGTGCAGCACCGGGGACGACGCCGTCGCACAGAACCAGACCAACCAGTTCGTCTCGCCCGACGGCAAACTCGTCCTCTCGTATCCGCCGAGCGACCGCAAAGCCGCAGGCGACGTGAGCGCGCCGGACCTGTTGACCGACGAGACCATCGACCTCGACGAGTTCGCCGACCAAGTCGTCGTCGTCAACGTGTGGGCGTCCTGGTGCGCGCCGTGCCGTAAGGAGTTCACCGAACTCGAAGCCACCTACCAGAAGACCAAGGACAAGGGTGTCACGTTCCTCGGCATCGACTTCCGTGACAGCAAGTCGAACGCCAAGGACTTCTTCAGCGACAACAAAGTGAGCTACCGGTCCATGTACGACTACGGCGGCGCGTCGCTCGCCGCCCTCGGGGTGCCCGTCGGCGCGGTCCCGACCACCGTCGTCCTGGACCGCCAGCACCGTCCGGCGAAGGTGTTCCTCAAGGCGATCACCGAAGAAGAACTGACCCAGGCCGTGCTCGACGTCGCGAACGAGCAGTCTGGGTCTAACGAGCAATCTGGTTCGAAGTCGCACCGATGACCCAGGTGAACCTGGCGGACGTCGGTGACTCGTTCGCGTCGACAGTCGTTTCGGGGCCGCTGCTGCTCGCGCTCGGCGCATGCGTGATCACCGGGTTCGTGTCGTTCGCGTCGCCGTGCGTGGTCCCCCTCGTGCCCGGCTACCTCTCGTATCTGGCCGGGCTCGTCGGCGCCGAGGCGCCTGCCGTCTCGGCCGACGAGAACCGCAAGAGCGGACGGTGGCGGGTGGTCGGGGCCGCAGGCTTGTTCGTCCTCGGTTTCACTGCCGTGTATGTCCTCGCCACGGCCGCGATCTTCGGTGTCACCTCCGTGTTCCTGGACACCGATCGGCTCGAACTGATGCAGCGGATCGGTGGCGTCCTCACCATCGTGATGGGGTTGGTGTTCCTCGGCATGATCCCGTTCCTGCAGCGCGATCGCCGGATGGCGCCCCGGCGCTACTCCAATGTGATCGGCGCGCCCGTGCTCGGCGCGGTGTTCGCCGTCGGGTGGATCCCGTGTAGCAGCGCGACGCTCGGCGCAGTCCTGAGCGTCTCGATGGCGACCGAGGGGGCGTCGGCGTGGCGCGGCGCACTCTTGGTGACGGCGTACTGTCTCGGGCTGGGCATCCCGTTCCTGATCCTCGCCGCCTCGTCGGCCTGGGCGGTGCGGAGCCTCGGATTCATCCGACGACACGCGCGCGCCATCCAGATCTTCGGCGGCGTCGCGCTCATCGCGGTCGGCGTACTACTGGTCACCGGTACGTGGAACGAGGTCGTCGACTGGTTCCGATTCAACATGATGAACGATGTGGAGTTGCCGATATGAGCTCGTCCCAGAGCCCCGTTCAGCGCTTCGTCGTCGTCCCGCTGCGCAAGACGTGGCGTGGGCTCACCTCGATGCGTACAGCGCTGGCGTTGCTCTTTCTGCTCGCCCTCGCTGCGATCCCCGGGGCACTGCTGCCGCAGCGCGACCTCAACGAGCAGAAGACGCTCGAATACATCGCTGACAAGGGCACGCTCGGCGAGTGGATGGATCGCGTCCAACTGTTCGACGTGTTCTCGTCGAGCTGGTTCACCGCGATCTACCTGCTGCTGTTCATCTCGCTCGTCGGCTGCCTCACGCCACGGATCTGGGAGCACTACAAGGCGTTGCGGACGCCGCCGGTCGCCGCGCCCCGCAACCTGGGCCGGCTGCCGCGTCACATCACCGAGACCGTCGACGGCGAACCGGCCGCAGTCGCCGAGACGGTCACCGGAAACCTGCGGGGATGGCGCAAGACCGTCCGCGTCGTCGAATCGTCCGAACGATACCCGGACGGCGCCGTCGAAGTGTCCGCCGAGAAGGGGTACCTCCGCGAACTCGGCAACCTCGTGTTCCACTTCGCGCTGCTCGCGCTCCTCGTCGCGATCGCGACGGGCAAGATGTTCGGTTACGAGGGCTCCCGCACCCTCGTCGCCGACGGCGAACAAGTCTTATGCAACACCTCGACGGCGGTCTACGACACGTTCCGGTCCGGCGCACTCGTCGACGGCACGGGCCTCGCACCGTTCTGCTTCCGCGTCGACGACTTCTCCGCGACGTTCCTGCCTAACGGGCAGCCCGACATGTACGACGCCAAGGTTGCCTACACGACCGATGTGACGTCGGCGCCGGACACCTGGCCGACCACCTCGGTCCAGGTGAACAAGCCGCTCCGGATCGCAGGCGACCGTGTCTACGTGCTGGGCAACGGTTTCGCGCCGACGTTCACCGTCACCTTCCCGAACGGGGAGAAGCGCACCCAGACCGCACCGTTCCTGCCGCAGTCGACGCAGACGATGCTGTCCGAGGGAGCGATCCGATTCGAGACGCCCGCAGGCATGTACCCGAACCCCGACGACCGTCGGAAGAACCAGATCGCGATTCAAGGTCTGTTCGCGCCTGACCCGGTGTTCGGGCACGGTGGACTGCTCGACTCGCAGTCGCCGGTCGTCAACAAACCGACGACCGCCATCCGCGTCTACGAAGGCGATACGGGCATCGACTCCGGCACTCCGCAGAACGTCTACTCGCTCGACCAGAAGCTCGTTGACCAAGGCCGCCTCGTCCAGAAGGCGTCGGTCAACCTCGAGGTCGGGAAGGACGTCGTCCTCGAGGACGGGACCCGCGTCTCGTTCGACGGCTACCAGCGCTGGGTGTCGGTGCAGGTCTCACACGACCCGGCGCAGACCTGGGTGCTGGTATCCGCCGTCGCCATGGTGTTAGGCCTGGTGGTCTCGCTGATGATCAGGCGACGTCGCATCTGGGTGCGACTCGTGCCGGCCAAGGGCGACTCAGCTAGTGACAACAGCGAAGTCCGACGTACTGTAGTAGAGGTTGCCGGACTGGCCCGAACCGATCAGGCGGGCTGGGGCGAAGGCTTCGAAGACCAGGCGCACGGTCTGCTGACCGTCGCCGACAAGCGCGCGAAGCTGTGATGCGCGAGATCGAGAAGAAGGATCACTGATGGAAGAGACGTCGTACGTCAACGAGACGCTCGGCCAGTACTCCGACTGGTTCTACGCGACCGCGGTCACCGTGTACGCGATCGCGATGATCCTGTTCCTCGCGTCGCTGGCGTCGGCTCGGTTCGCCAAGATCGAGAAGGCACAGGCACGTGAACTCGTCGGCGCCGGGGCGAGCGTCTCCGCGGACGACCGTGTGCCCGGCCGCGTCGCAGGCCCCGCGCCACGTCGCGGCGCTGGTGAACGTCTCGGCTCCATGGCGTACCCGGTCGTCTGGGTCGGCCTCGCCGCGCACCTCACGTCGATCGTGTTGCGCGGTGTCGCGACCGACCGCGCGCCGTGGGGCAACATGTACGAGTTCATCTCGCTCACGTGCATCGCGTGCGTCGCGGCGGGCGTCGTCGTGCTGCGTCGCCGAGAGCATCGGCCACTGCTCAGCTTCGTGCTGATCCCGGTCATCCTGCTCATGTTCATCGCCGGAAAGTTCTTGTACACGGTGCCCGCGCCCGTCGTTCCCGCGCTGAAGTCGTACTGGCTCGCGATCCACGTCTCGATCATTTCGATCTCGTCCGGCGTGCTGCTCGTATCGGGCGTCGCCAGCATCCTGTTCCTGGTGAAGCAGCGGTGGAACGTGAAAGCGGACGAGACCGCGAGCGGCTTCTCCGGGGGGCTCGGGCGTCTGCTCGGCCACCTTCCGTCGCTGGAGTCGCTCGACCGGCTCGCTTACAAGTGCGTGGTCATCGGCTTCCCGCTGTTCGGCCTCGGCGTCATCTGCGGGGCGATCTGGGCAGAGTCGGCGTGGGGCCGCTTCTGGGGCTGGGATCCGAAGGAGACCGTCTCATTCATCGCGTGGGTCATCTACGCTGCCTACCTGCATGCGCGCGCGACCGCCGGCTGGCGCAACGCCGCCGCATGGATCAATGTCGCGGGGTTCGTGGCCTTGCTGTTCAACCTCTTCGCGATCAACCTCGTCGTGTCGGGTCTGCACTCCTACGCAGGACTGTGACGTCGCAGCTCGGTCGTTGAGGGGTGCGGACGTCAGAGGCTGTTGAGGAAGTCCGGATCGTCGTCCGGGCCCTTGGGGGCCGCCCCGCGGCGCCGGTCGGGGACCGGGTGTTCGGTCGGCGGCTGCCGCAACCCGATCAGGCGCCACCCGATGAATGCGATCGCGCAGATCAGAACTGCTGCTAATAGAAATCCCATGGCAACGGCCACCTCCTGAGAGTCCACGTTACGTGAACTTTCAGGAGGTGGCCGTCATGTCGTTCGAGGGCGTCCTCGTGGGGAGGAGCGGCCCGTCAGGAACGGTTGAGGAGCGCTACGACGTCGGCCTCACGGAAACGACGGTGGCCGCCTGGCGTGCGGATCGACTTGAGGACGCCCGACGACGCCCACCGTGCGACGGTCTTCGGATTGACGTTGAACATCGCCGCGACCTGTCCCGGGGTGAGGTTGTGCTGTGTCGCCAGCGCGGGCGTGATCATGCCGCTGGTCGTCTGCTCGTCGTTCTCGGCGATTGCGGTCATTGGTTGAGACCTCCTGTGGGTGGTTGTAGTTCCATTGACGCCGACCGGCCGGTTTCTGCCGATCGCCCGGACAGTTCCATCTGTACACGCACTTGCGGTGGTTGCTCGAACAGTCAGGTGTAAGTAAAGAGACCGTAATGTCCGTTAGGTGGGGGACGAAAGACCCTAGCGATCGTCGGCGACGGCGCGTCTCGGGGTGCGGTCGCGGGGGTGGAAAAGGAGTATGCGCAGGCACGTATCCTGGAACCCATGAGTGAAGACCGTGCCGTGACCACACCGGCGAACGACGAAGCGCCCGCCACCATGGGGACCCTCGTCGTCGCAGTCCTCCTGTACACGGCGGCTCGGCTGGTGCTCGTCGTCGCGATCGCGGCGGTGATCTTCTATGTCGCCAAGGCAGTCAGCGTCGACGTCCCGCTGGTCGTGGCCGCCGTCTTCGGTGTGCTGATCGCGCTCCCGCTCGGAATGGTCCTGTTCAAATCGCTACGACTGCGCGTCAACGATCAGATCGCGCGGGTCGACGCCGAACGGAGCGCGCGCCGAGACGACATCGCCTCGCGGTTGCGAGGCGACGAGTAGTGAGCGCCACGCGGGTCGTCGAGCGGGTGAGCGACCGGTCGTGGACCGCCGACGCCGTCCGCCGGATCGAAGCCGACGGGCTGCGCAGCGCCGACACACATCTGTTGAAGGTCGATCTGCCGGACTGGTCCCGGACGCCCGCCGGGGGCGTTGACCTGTATCTGAAAGACGAGTCGACGCATCCGACGGGCTCACTGAAGCATCGCCTCGCCCGTTCACTGTTCCTGTATGCGCTGTGCAACGGGTGGATCGCGCCCGGAACCACGGTGATCGAAGCGTCGTCGGGGTCGACGGCCGTGTCGGAGGCGTATTTCGCGAAGTTGATCGGTGTCCCGTTCGTCGCCGTCATGGTGAAGGGCACGTCGCCGCGCAAGACCGAGCTGATCGAGGCGCAGGGCGGCATGTGCCACTTCGTCGACTCGCCGACCGAGATCTACACGGTGGCCCAACGACTCGAGCATGAGCTCGGCGGACACTTCATCGACCAGTTCACGATGGCCGAACGCGCCACCGACTGGCGCGGCAACAACAACATCGCCGAATCGGTCTTCGCGCAGATGGCCCGCGAGCCGCACCCGGTACCGGAGTGGATCGTCGTCGGGGCGGGCACCGGTGGCACGTCCGCGACGTTCGGCCGCTACCTCCGCTACCAGCAGCACGACACCCGCCTCGCCGTCGTCGACGTCGAGAACTCGGTCTTCCTGCCCGCGTACGAGGCGGGGGACGGAAGCATCGTGTCGACGGGGGCATCGCGCATCGAGGGGATCGGCCGACCGCGAGTGGAGCCGTCGTTCGTCTCGCAGGTGATCGACGCGATGATCGGTGTACCCGATGCCGCGTCGGTCGCCGCCGCCCGGTTCCTGTCGGGTCGGCTCGGGCGCCGTGTCGGCGGGTCGACGGGCACCAATTTCTGGGGTGCATGTGTACTGCTCGCCGAGATGGTCCGGCATGGGCGGGCGGGCAGCGTCGTCACCCTGCTGTGCGACAGCGGCGATCGCTACGATCACACCTACTTCAACGACGCCTGGGTCGCGGAGCAGGGACTCGAACTGGACCCGCCGACAGCCGTTCTCGACGAGTACTTCGCGACCGGGAGCTGGCGCGAATAGGAAATCTCGTAAACGTTGGCACTCGAAGCGTTCCCCACGAACGTGTGATGTCTCAGGACATCGGTGACAGTTCTACCTCACAATCGGTAGCAACGGGGCCACCCGGATCGCCACGATCACCTTCCTGATCACCAAATCCCGAGCGGGCGAACCCATCACCGCCGTCTGGAACCCCTACGAAGTCGTCTTCGCAGACCAGGACGGCCATGTCATCACCAGCCATCATTGGCCCCCGGAGGGCGTCCGCTACGTCAGCAACGGTGCCCGTCCAGGCCGACCGAAAAGGAAGTAGCGCACCAAAGTGTCACCGATGTCCTGACACATCAACCGTCACCGATTTCCCGAGACAAGACACGTTCCCCACGAACGGTTCGAGTGCCAACGTTTACGGACTTGCGGGGCGCGCCGGTCGGTGCGGTCGTCCCCGTGATCCGGGCGTCGCGGTTGAACGTCAGTGAGTCCGTGGCGTCGCAATAGGCCGCCCGAAAACCGTACGTCAATAAATGTTGACAACGGCGGTGGTGTCAACATAACCTGACAACATGCACGACGATGAAACGACGACAGACGCGGCGACCGTCGCGGGAACAGCGGCCAGTGACGACCCGGGTGTAGGGCTCGGAACAGTCCGGGCACTCCGAACCCTCGCGGACCGTCTCGAAGACGTCCACGTCGCGTCGGCTCGCGCCAAAGGGTGGAGCTGGCAGGCGATCGCAGACGTACTCCAGGTCAGCCGTCAGGCCGTGCACCAGAAGCACTCACAACGAGAAGCCGCTTCGGCGGCGGGAAAGGACGGCAACGATGTTTGACCGTTTCTCGCGGGAAGACCGCACACTGTTCATGTTCGCCACGCAGGAGGCCCGGGACCTCGGCCACTCCACGCTCGGCAACGACCACCTGATCCTCGGCATGCTCTGCAACGCCCGAAGCCCGATCTTCGGCGTGCTCGGCGAACTGGGTTTCACCCTCGACGGCGCCCGAAAGGTCGTCGCCGAGCATCACGAAGACAACGACGAGCCGTCGACACCCGACGCCGACGGCCGCTATGAAGAAGACAAAGAAGCACTCCGCAGCATCGGGATCGACCTCGATCGCGTCCGTGAGGCCGTCCAGTCGAAGTTCGGCGACGACCTCGCCGACGGCTGGGGCGAACGCTCGGGCCGCGGTCGGGGCCGCGGTCGAGGTGGCGACTGCGGTGAACGTCACGGTCGCGGGCCGCACGGCCGTGGTCGCGGCCCCGGATTCGGTGGGCCGGCCGGCGCGCCAGGATTCGGTCCAGGATTCGGTCCGGGTTTCGGCGGCCCCGGCTGGGATCCCGAAGGCCCGTGGGACGGTGGTCGTGGTCGCCGCGGACCTCGCGGACGCGGCCGGGCGCGCATGAACGGCCCGGTACGCGACTCGTTGCGCTCGGCCGTCATGCTGGCGCGGACGCGCGGTGACGACCGCATCGGCGTCGCGCACCTGATGCTCGGCATTCTCGACGCGGACGACGACGCCTCGCGCATGGTCATCGAGGCCGTGACCGACCGCGACACGCTGCGCGCCAACGTCGAAGCGATGCTGGAGCCCGCCGCCGTCTGACCGCAGATCCGGCCCTATGGCCGGATCTGTGCGGTCACGTCAGTCCGAGCGCGAATCCCGTCATGACGGCCCACATGAGCATCGCCTGGCCGGTCGTCGCGAGGGACGGGACCAGATCGCGGCCCCGGTCGCCCGCGAGGACGGGACGGACCGCGGCGACGGCGAGCGGCGCGGCGAGCAGACCGGCCAGCGCGAAGGTCGTCACCGGCGTGAGCACGATGGTCATCACGAACGGCAGTGCGATTAAGAACGCGAACAGGCCACGGGTGCCGTTCTCGCCGAGCCGGACGGCGAGCGTGATCTTGCCCGACTCCCGGTCGGTGGGAATGTCGCGCAAATTGTTCACGACGAGCACAGCGCTGGAGAACGAGCCAACGGCCACCGCGCACACCCCGCCGATCCAGTTGACGCGGCCGCACGTCACGTACTGGGTGCCCAGGACGGCGACGAGACCGAAGAACACGAACACGGCTATCTCGCCGAACCCGAGATAGCCGTACGGCTTCTTACCGCCCGTGTAGAACCACGCGCCCGCGATGCACACGACGCCGACCGCGATGAGCCAGTAGGCCGTCGTGATCGCGACCGCCAGGCCCGCCGCCGCAGCGATGCCGAAACAGATGAAAGCCGCGGCTTTGACCGCACCGGGGCGAGCGGCCTTCGATCCGACCAGGCGCATCGGTCCGACCCGATCGTCATCGGTGCCGCGGACCCCGTCCGAGTAGTCGTTGGCGAAATTGACGCCGATGATCAACGCGAGTGCGACGACCAACGCCAACACGGCCTTCCACCAGGTCACCTCGCCGAGATGGGCGGCGGCCCCAACTCCGACGACGACGGGTGAGACAGCGTTCGGCAGCGTCCGAGGTCGGGCGCCTTGAATCCATTCATTGACGGTAGCCACGCACTAGAGCATGTCACCGTCGGCCGATCGCTCGCCTGGCCGGGGGCCTCCGATTACGCGACTCGCAGTATCAGCAACCTCTCAGGAATCCTCCGAACGGAGGCTGTCCGGCGGGTGTCGCGGACTGCTTATATCGAATCGTGAAGCTTAAGGGGAAAGTTGCGGCGACCACCCTCGCCGGACTCATGGTCACGGGGATAGGCGCGCCCGCATGGGGCGTCGATCCGACCGACGCGGCTCTCGATCAGTATGCAGACATGGGCCCTCGACCTGCCGAGTTCGACGATGTGCTGGGCACCTGGGTGGCCGCCGACCGTTTGGGGTCCGCCTTCGTCGTCGTCACGCCGGGGACTGACGACACGGGCCTGGCGGAGCGGACGGCTGGCCTGGTCGGTGACCGTACGAACAGGATCATCAAGTACCCGGAATCGATTTGGCCGCTGGCGTCGGGCAAATCTGATTCGCTGCTGCCGTTGTTCGCGCCCACCTATGACGAATCCAAAGAGGTCGCCGTAAGCGCGAACCTTGAGATGATGCGCGCACTCGCGGGCGCCCCCTACGTGGTGGTCTATACCGGCTACTCGCAGGGCGCCGACGCTCTCGGGAATGCAGCCGAACGGGCGGAACCCGGACTACTTGGAGAGAACACGTTGATTCTGCTCGTCTCCGACCCCCGTGGCCCGTGGGGCCTCAAAGCGGGGTTGGCGAAGATTCCGTTCTCAGCGCCGGTCATGGCGCTCGTCGGAGCGAAGAGCGACGGCGCGCGCGACCCGGCGGACACCGGCGCCGCCCAGGTAGTGCAAGTGATCGTCAAGGGCGACCCGGTCGCCGACTGGCAGTGGAACCCCCTGCGCCCCGTCTCCTCGCTCCTGGTCGACCTCGCCGGATTCATCACCATCCACGCGGGCACCGGGCCGTACTCATACGCGAACCTCGACGGATTGACACTGGAGAAGACGCTCTACAGTGCCGACGGGAACACGACCTATGAGGTGTACGACACCTACCACCCGCTGGCGCTCGTCAACTGGATGATCGCCGATGCGCTGGGCTTCGACGTCGACGAAGAACAACTCAAGGAGTGGGACCGCCAGGCAGAGTTGTTCTACCCGCTGCAGGAGATCTCCCCGGAGACCGCCGCTCCCGGCGTGAAGGTCGTCACCGATCAGCCCGCCGGCAGGCACCGGTTGGTCGACGGCAACGGCGACCACGTCCAGGCTCCCGACGTGGTGACCACCGGTGCTGGCGCGTACGTGCCGCGCCATGCGGCACCGGACACCGACCTCGCGCCGGCCGACCCCGAGGCCCAGGCCGCTGAACCGGCCCCGACGGCACCTGAAACGACAGGGCCAGCAACGACGGCACCTGAAACGACAGGGCCAGCAACGACGGCACCTGAAACGACAGGGCCAGCAACGACGGCACCTGAAACGACAGGGCCCGCGGCGACTGCAACGGACGCGACGGAGTCCGGGACGACGGAGTCGGGGACGACGGATTCAGGGGCGACGGGGGAACAGCCGGAGGCGCCGACGTCCGCCGACGATGCGTCTGAGGCCGACGCGGCGTGATCAGCTGAGCAGATCCCGCAACCGTCTGCGGTCCACCTTGCCGGGGCCACGGCTCGGGAGGGTGTCGAGCACGAACAGTTCGCGGGGGGCGGCGTACCGATCCAGCCGTTCGGCGACGATGTCGCGGATCTCGGCGAGGGTCGGTTCCGGCCCGCCCGGTGCGGGCACGACGGCGGCGACCACGCGCTCACCGAGCCGTTCGTCACCGAGCCCGACCACCGCGCAGTCGGCGACCGTCGGAAGCTCATCGATCACCGCTTCCACGACTTGTGGGATCACCGTGAGTCCCCCGGTGGAGATCGCCTCGTCCGCACGGCCGACGATCCGCAGCGTCCCGTCGTCGACGACGCCGAGGTCGTCCGTCCGGAACCAGCCGGGCTCGGCGAACGCCGGATGGTCGAGTAGATTCCGGTAGCCGAGGGCGACTGTCGCACCGCCCAGGATCACGCGGCCGACCCCGTCGGAATCGGCGTCGTCGATCCGGATCTCGACGCCCCGCAGCGGGATGCCGTCATACACGCATCCACCCGCGGTCTCGCTCATCCCGTATGTCCGGACGATCGTCAGCCCCGCCTCGACCGCTTGCCGTTGCAGTGCGGCGGGGGTCGCCGCTCCGCCGACGAGAACGCCGTCGAGTTCGGCGAGCGCTGCGGTGGCAGTCGGGGACTCGAGCGCTTTGCGCAACTGGACTGGGACGAGCGAGGTGTATCGGCGCGGTCCGTCGAGCGCGTCGACCGCGGACCGTAGGACGGTGGGGTCGAATCCGGACGACAGATCGACGACCACGGGGTCGTGCCCGGCAGCGAGAGAGCGCAGCATCACCTGCAAGCCCGCAATGTGGTGCGGCGGCAACGCCAACAGCCACGCGCCCGGACCGCCGAGTGCCTCGGCGGTCGCGTCCGCCGACGCGCGCAGCGTGTCGCGGGTGTGCATGGCCCCCTTCGGCACTCCGGTCGTCCCGGACGTCGACACGACGAGCGCGACACGGTCGTCGATCTCTTTGCCGACACCGAGATGCTCCGACATGAGGTCGGACGCCGCGGACCCGATGTCGGGGAGCGGCAGGTACGCGGCGTCACCGGACAGGAGAGCCGACAGATCTCGCCGGGCGTCGCGCACGGCGAGATTCGGTGGAAGGACCAGCGGTCGGAGCAGTCTCAGGATTCGTCCTTCGGGGTAGATGGCCCGAACGGGTCGCCGTCGAACGGCCAACTGTGCTCTGCCAGACGATCACGGACCCGCTGGACGTCTTCGTCTCGGGGTAGCTCGTCAGTCACTTTAGTGATCTCGATGGCGATCTCGACCGAGCCAACCGGTCGGGCGGGCAGCAGACCGCTGGCGACCTGCGCGACCTCGTCGTCGCTGAGTTGACGGCGCAGCAACGCCAGCAGCGGAACGTAATCGCTCTGCGGGACGCCCTGCGGGTACCCGGCACGGAGCCAGGAGCGGATCGTGGTGAGCAGCGACGGACGGTCCACGGCGGGCCGACCTAGTCGGTCGTGGAGACTTTGAGTGCCAACGGCCACCCTGCGGCCGCGAGGCGCGAGGCGACTTGACGCTGTTCCTCGACGGACGGCGCCTGCTCAGTGACGGCGTGGATCGCGTCCCGGATCCGTTCCGGCGTCGCCGGGTTCTCGGTGCCGTATTCGACTGCGAGTTTGAGGACGATGTCGGTGATCTCCGACTCGGTCAACACCGGAGTCAGCAGGGCGAATAGCGGAGGATAGTCCGCGGCGGGCACGCCCTCGGGATACCCGGCACGAATCCAGGTGATCACGTTCTCGAACAGTGAAGGAGCCATGGTGGTTCGCTGATCCTTTCAGATCACTTGTAAGCGAAGTCAGGGAAGATCCGCAGATCGAAGTAGTAGAGGAGCGTCTGACGGGTGACCCAGAGGATCCCGACGGCGATGATCAGCGCCGCGAGTCCGACCAGGACGAACCCGAGGTACTTGAGGGCGGGGGTCTTGCGGGTGCTCGTCTCGAGTTCGCCGTCGCCCGCGGCCTCCGCACGCATGCCGAGTGCGAACAGTGAGGGGATTCCGGCGCCGAGGAGTAGGCCGACGGCCAAGACCTTCATGAGCGATTCGACGATGTCCATTGCGATCTACCTTTCGAGGAGCCGGAGACTCAAGCCTGAGTGGAGGTCGTCGGGTCGCCCGAGGTCGGGACGGGTGTCTCGGCGTCGGCGTCCCACTCGGCGTTGACGTTGCTGGCGTCGATCTTCTGCTGCTGTGCACGCCAGTACATGTAGCCCGACAGAGCGGCGAGGATCGCGAAGATGACGATCGCGCCCGGAGCGCCGCCGATCAGGTGTGCGAGCCAGAAGCAGAGCGCGCCGACGATCGCGGCGGCGGGGAGCGTGGTGACCCAGGCGATGGCCATGCGGCCTGCGACGCCCCAGCGGACTTCAGCGCCCTTCTTGCCGAGCCCGCTGCCGAGGATCGAGCCGGTCGCCACGTGCGTGGTCGACAGGGCCATGCCTGCGACCGACGACGTGAGGATGATCGCGGCGGACGATGCCTCGGCGGCCATTCCCTGGGGTGCCTTGATCTCGACGAGTCCCTTGCCGAGCGTGCGGATGATGCGCCAGCCGCCGAGCCAGGTGCCCGCGGCGATCGCGCCGGCACACGCGAAGACGACCCAGAACGGGAGTCCGTGAGCGACCGACGCGGCGTCGAGGTGGCCGGTGGCGATAAGGGCGAGGGCGATGACGCCCATCGTCTTCTGTGCATCACCGGTGCCGTGTGCGAGGGAGACCAGCGACGCCGATGCGATCTGGCCTCGGCGGAAGCCGCGTTCCTTTTTGAGTTCGGACATGCCGTTGGTGATCGCGTAGATCAGGAGTGTGCCGACCGCGGCGACGACGCAGGCGATGACCGGCGCGAACAGCGCTGGCACGATGATCTTGCCGAGGATGCCGTGCCAGTTGATGCCGGTGGTTCCGATGGCGGCGAGCCCGGAACCGATCAGTCCGCCGAACAGTGCATGCGAGGAGCTCGACGGTAGGCCGAACAACCAGGTGAAGAGGTTCCACAGGATGGCGCCGATCAGGCCCGCGAAGATGATGATCAAAGCCTTGTTGGCGTCGAGGCCTTCGACGAGCGTTCCCGCGCCCTCCCCAGATGTGTTCTGAATCTTCAGAACGTCCTTCGTGATGGTGGCGGCGACCTCGACCGAGAGGAATGCGCCGACGAGGTTCAAGATCGCGGAGAGTCCGACGGCTACCTTGGGCTTGAGTGCGCCCGTGGCGATGGATGTCGCCATGGCGTTGCCGGTGTCGTGAAAACCATTGGTGAAGTCGAAGCCCAGGGCTGTGACGATCAACAGCACAAGAATGATCATCTCTGCGGTCATGGCACTACTATGCGGCTCGAACCATATGGCTCGTCAACTCGGGATTTGCCGAGAAAGTTGCCGTGAACAGCGTGTTTACCGTGGATCCCGGCCTATTCACGCAATGTTCACCGGGGCGACCGGCGCGCGTCACCGAGAGGGGCGTCAGTGGATTTCCATCGGGGGGACGGAAGGTGTCGAGGAGGTGAACTGAGGCGACGTGATCGGCGGCGATGACGTGCGACGGGCGTCACGTTCGGGGCCATCGACGTTGTGGAACAATCGCGGAATGACGATGAAGCTGGGCATGCCTATCAACTATGCAGGCGACTTCCGCGAGACGATCGACAACCTGCGCGACTTCGAATCCGTGGGCGTCCGACGGGTGACGGTTCCCGAGGCCTACAGTTTCGACGCCGTCAGCCAGCTCGGATACATCGCGGCCCGGACCGAGACGATGGAGTTGCAGACCGGCATCTTGCCGATGTATTCGCGGACACCGACCAACTTGGCGATGACGGCGGCCGGAATGGACTACATCAGCGGCGGCCGCTTCATTCTCGGCATCGGCGCGTCCGGACCGCAGGTGATCGAGGGATTCCATGGCGTCAAGTACGACTACCCGCTCGGTCGGGCCCGCGAACATGTCGACATCTGCCGCCAGGTGTGGCGCCGGGAGAAGGTGGAGCACCGCGGTAAGTCGTACCAACTGCCGTTGACGGAGGAGGACGGTGGATCGGGGCTCGGCAAGTCACTCAAGATCATCAACCATCCGGTGCGTGAACGGATTCCGATGCTACTTGCGGCGATCGGACCCAAGAACGTCGAGTTGGCGGCAGAACTCTACGAGGAGTTCCAGCCATTCCTGTTTCACCCTGAGTACGTGGACGCGGCGTTCGGTCCGGCGCTCGAGGCCGGCCGAGCCAAGCGCGACCCGTCGTTGGGCGACCTGTCGATCGTCGTCCAGACGTCGACGCTGATCACCGACGACGCAGAGAAGGCGGAGGCTGCGTTGAACGCGGTCCGCCACCATTCGGCGCTGTACATCGGCGGCATGGGCGCGCGCGGCAAGAACTTCTACAATTCGCTCGTCCAGCGCTACGGCTACGTCGACGAGGCGAAGACCATCCAGGACCTGTATCTAGAAGGACGCAAGGAGGAAGCCGCCGCGGCAGTCCCGGACGAACTGGTCCGCGCGATGAGCCTCATCGGCCCGCGTTCGTACGTCCAAGAGCGTGTCGAAGCGTTCCGCAGCGCCGACGTCGGCGTCATCCTCGCCTCTCCGGCCGCCGCGACGCACGCCGACCGTGTCGAGGACATGCGCGTCCTCGCCGAGATCATCGGCTGACGGTTCGCGAAACCTACACCGCTCAGACGTTTGGTCTGGGCATGGGCGGGTGTGTGCGTTCTGCGGTGTAGGTTTCGCCAGTAGTACGGGGGCTCAGTAGTAATACGGGTAGTCGTCCCAGTTCGGATCGCGCTTCTCCAGGAACGCGTCGCGACCTTCGACGGCCTCGTCGGTCATGTACGCCAGACGAGTCGCCTCACCTGCGAACACCTGCTGACCCATCAGGCCATCGTCGGCCAGGTTGAAGGCGTATTTGAGCATGCGCTGAGCGGTCGGGGACTTCGAGTTGATCTTTCGTCCCCATTCGATGGCGGTGTTCTCCAGGTCGGCGTGGTCGACGACTCGGTTCACCGCACCCATCAGGTGCATGGTCTCGGCGTCGTACGCCTCGCCGAGGAAGAAGATCTCCCGCGCGAACTTCTGGCCGACCTGTTTGGCGAGGTAGGCGCTGCCGTATCCGGCGTCGAAGCTGCCAACGTCTGCGTCGGTTTGCTTGAAGCGGGCGTGCTCTCGCGAGGCGAGAGTCAAGTCGGCCACGGCGTGCAGCGAGTGGCCGCCGCCTGCCGCCCATCCGTTGACGACGGCGATGACGACCTTCGGCATTGTGCGGATCAGGCGCTGCACTTCGAGGATGTGGAGGCGTCCGCCTTCGGCCTTGACGCGCGCGGCGTCGACACCGTCGACGGTCGCCGCGTCGACGTTCGAATCGTGGCTGGTCGCATACTGATAGCCACTGCGTCCGCGAATGCGCTGGTCACCGCCGCTGCAGAACGCCCACCCGCCGTCCTTCGGCGACGGGCCGTTGCCGGTCAACAGGATGGTGCCGACGTCGGGGGAGCGGCGCGCGTGGTCGAGCGTCCGGTACAACTCGTCAACCGTGTGCGGGCGGAACGCGTTGCGGACTTCGGGGCGGTCGAACGCGATCCGCACGATGCCGTCGGCCCGGCTCTCGCCGACATGACGGTGATAGGTGATGTCGGTGAGATCGTCGAAACCGTGCACCGGCTTCCACTGCGTCGGGTCGGACGGGGCGCTATTCGGGGCAGTCATACCGACGAGCCTATCGCCGGCGAATCACCGGGGCGCGCGGTGACGTCGGACATACTGCGGATACGGTGGGACGATGACGGAGACCTCCAAGCACGAGTGGGACATTCCCGCGACCGATGACTCACCGCACGAAGGTGGTTTCCGTGCAGACCTCCAGATCACGACCGATCGCGGCGGTCCCCGCTATGGAGAGATGATTGAACAGGTCCGTAGCTTCATGGGTAAGGTCCGGTACGCGTCCCCGACTCCGGAACTGGCCGACGAGGTCATCGAGGATCTCCGCAAACTCAACGCCAAGCTCGACACGATGCTCGTCGACGAATGGACCACTCCGTCGGGTACACGCATCGACCTGCCGTCGCGCGGCAACATCACCCTGCCACCGTACGAGGTCAAAGACGGCGGCCCGGACGGTGTCGACGCCGAAGTGACCTTCGAAGACTTCCACCTCGGAGGCAACGGCGTCGCCCACGGGGGGCACGTGGCCGTCGCGTTCGACGATCTCGGCGGCATGGCGGCCGCGCTCCGGACCGGCGGTGTCGCGCGGACCGCATACCTCACGGTGAACTACCGGTCGCTGACCCCGTTGAACACTCCACTGGTCTTGAAGACCTGGGTGGACCGCCACGACGGTCGCAAACTCTTCGTGAAAGGCACCCTGCACGACGGCGACCGGCTGTGCGCGGACCTCGATTCGCTCTTCATCGAACTCAAGCCCGGCCAACCCTGACCCGCCGATAACCGCGTTGCGACGCTAATGCCGAGTGTCGCGACTAGCCCTCGACATCTAGGTCTCTGATGGGGGCCGCGGGTGATCCCACCGCCACGACGTGGTCGGGCAGATCGCGCACGACGACGCTGCCCGCGCCGACGACTGTGTTGCGGCCGATCGTCACACCCGCACCCACAGTGACGTTGGAACCGAGCCAGCAGTTGTCGCCGATGACGATGGGCGCGGTGCGTTCGAATCCGGCGCGGCGCAGTGCGTGGTCGTCGATCGGATGCAATGCCGTCGCGAGGTTCGCGGACGGGCCGATACGTACGTGGTCGCCGAGCGTGATCGGGCCGTCGTCCATGAGGAAGGTGTCCGCGTTCAGATAGACGCCCGCACCGATCGAGATGTTGAAACCGTAACTGCACCGCAGACGTGGGACGATCTCGGCGCCGTCGCCGAACGCCGCGAACAGTTCGCGCGCGATCGCGGCTCGTCCGTCGTGGTCTGGGGCAGCGAGCGCGTTGAACCGATCCAACGACGACCCGCAGGCGTCCCGCAGTGCGCGCAGACCCGCACTGTCGAGGTACCACTCGCCCGACAGCATGGCGTCGACGTCAGTCATCGCGTCAATCGAGCAGCTCGTGCGCTTCGACGACGAATCCCGCGGCGCGGAGACGGTCGGCGAGTACGCCGCCCATCGCCGCAGCCGGAGTCAGGACGCCGCTGCGGTCGGGAAGTGCATCGCGGTCCAGAGCGAGCGCGAGCGCACTCTCGCCGAGCATGACCGCGGTGGCCTTGTAGCCGGGGTCGCCGTGTGCGCGCATCTGGGACCGGTAGCGACGTCCGGTCGTGGTGCGGGTGAACGTCTGGGTGACGAAATGCCCGGCTTCGCGCGACTTCTCGGCGGGGCCGTCGCCCGGCTTCGGGAGGAGGTAGTCGAGGATCTTGCGAGTGGGGCGAAAGCTCATCGCACCCAGGAACGCGCCGGTGCCGATCGAGACCGCTCCCGCCAACAACGCGGACAGGCCCGGGACGCCGCCAACCGCCATCGTCTCCTGGTAGCGGAACGCGTCTCCGTAAGCGCCGTCGAGCAGCGCGTTGGAGCGTCGCACGATCCGCGTGTTGTACGACGCCATGAAGAACGGAGCGAGTGTTCCCCTCAGCGACGGGTCGACCTTTCGGGCGTCGACGGGGGAGATGTCGCTCGGCTCGGAGTTCATGCCAGCTCGCGGAGTGTCGCCCGGACCGCCCGACAGAGCCTGCGGGTTCAACAGGAGGCGGCGAGTCTGCGCGTCCTTCGCCTGATCGGCGATCACCCGGATCGAGTCGACAGTGCCGCCGGACGCGCCGCCGCGCATCGATGCGAGCACCATCGTCGTATCGGTCATCTCGCCCGCGCCGTCCTCCGCGATCTTCCGGTGCAGGAGGTAGGCGCCGAGATCGGAGGGGACCGAGTCGAACCCGCACGAGTGCACGATACGTGCGCCGGAGCCACGAGCGGTCTGGTCGGCCTTGTCGATCGAATAGCGCACGAACGGGACCTCACCGGTGAGGTCCACGTAGTCCGTGCCCGCGGTCGCCGCAGCGACCACCAGGTTCTCGCCGTACCGCAGGTACGGGCCGACCGTCGTGCACAGCACGCGGGTGCGTGCGCACATCGCGTCAAGCGACGCAGGCGAATCCGAGTCGGCGACGATCAACGGCCAGTCCGACGCGTTGTCCCCGAGCCTGCGGCGGACCGCCGCGAGTTTGGTCTCCGACCGCCCGGCCAGAGCGATCTTCGTGTCCGCCGGTGCGTACTGGGCCAGGTGTCTCGCGGTCAGTTCGCCGACGAAACCGGTTGCTCCGTAAACGACCACGTCGAATTCGCGACTCATGGAGTCGAGCGTAGCCGGGACGAGCGTGGCTGTGGAGAGGTGAGACGACGGTGTGTCAGATCGCCGTTCAGCCGGGCACCCGCGCGGACCCGAGGACGAACGCGCCGAACGGCTTCGGAGCCTGGTCCGCGTAGAACGCGTCCACCGAGACGACACCGAAGCCCGCGGCCGTGATCTCGGCGGTGACATCACGAGTCAGGTGGCACCCGCCGCCGAGCTTCAGCTGGAACGGCTCGAGCCTGCGCTGCCACTTCCGCACGGCCGCGTCGGACGCGATCCCGTGCTCGAGGAAACCGAACACCCCGCCGGGCCGGACGACGCGGCGCATCTCGGCGAGGGCCGCACCGAGGTCGGGAATGGTGCAGAGCGTGAACGTCGACAACGCCGAATCGAACGAATCGTCGTCGAACGGCAGACGCGTGCCGTCGAGTCCGGCCCGCTCGATCGGCACGGTGGACGCCGCGACTCTGGCCTCGCCGAGCCGCCAGCCGGTATCGCTCGGCTCGACTGCGGCGACCGCCGTCACCGCAGCCGGGTACGACCCGACGTTGAAGCCCGACCCGAATCCGACCTCCACGACCCGCCCGGACAGCGGTGCGCAGACGCGGTCACGCAGCGTGTGCAGCGCGGGCATTCCGCACGTGCGCGCGACGATCCTCGGCAGGACGCGGTCAGAGTAGAAGCTCATGAACGCACGCTATAGCGTGCCGCATAGTGTGTCAGCCATGAATCCGTCCACACTGCAGGCCCGCGTGATCGTCGACGAGATGATCCGCTGCGGCGTCCGAGACGCCGTCCTGTGTCCCGGCTCGCGCAACGCGCCGCTCGCGTTCGCCCTGCATGCTGCGCACCAGCAAGGACGACTCCGCCTGCACGTCCGAATCGACGAGCGTTCCGCAGGTTTCCTGGCGCTCGGCCTCGCGGTCGCGTCGACGACGCCGGTCCCCGTCGTGATGACCAGCGGAACCGCCGTCGCCAACATGAGCCCGGCAGTCTTCGAAGCCAACTATGCGCGCGTCCCGTTGGTCGTGGTCAGCGCGAACCGCCCGTACGAACTCCTCGGCTCGGGGGCCAACCAGACCATCGAACAGTTCGGGATCTTCGGCACCCAGGTGCGGGCCGCCATCAGTCTCGGGCTCGCCGAACAGGACCTCGACACCAATTCGCAATGGCGGTCGGCGGTGGGCCGCGTCCTCGCGTCTGCGCGCGGTGCTCGCACCGGCAACGCCGGACCGGTCCAGTTCGACATCCCGCTCCGCGAACCCCTCGTCCCCGACGTGGGGGACGACCCGGACGCCGATCTTGTCGGCGGCAGGTTCGCCGGCCGCCCGGACGGTGAACCCTGGACCGACGCGCCCGTCGGACGGCTCGACATCGCGCTCGAGATCGATCTATCCCGCGACACCGTCGTCGTGTCCGGACACGGTGCGGGCGTTCACCCCGAACTCGCCGACCTCCCGACCGTCGCCGAGCCGACCGCGCCCGCACCGCAGAACCCGCTGCACCCGCTGGCCCTCCGCGAATTGAAACCACAACAGGCGATCATCTGCGGTCGGCCGACCCTCCATCGGTCGGTGTCCCGACTGCTCGCCGACCCGGCCGTCGACGTGTTCGCTCTCACGACCGGTCCGCGCTGGCCCGACGTGTCGGGCAACGTCCGCGCCACCGGCACCCGCGCCGAGCCGATCGCCGCGCCGCGTCCCGGGTGGATCGACGAGGCGGCGGCCGTCCACGCCCGCGTCGTCGCGGCGGTCGACGCCGAACTCGCGGCCGCCGACACCACGACCGGACTCCACGTTGCCCAGACGGTGGCATCGGCCATGCAGTCCGGTGATCGGCTCGTCGTCGGAGCGTCCAACCCGGTCCGCGACATCGCCCTCGCGGGCCGTCTGGCCGACGGCGTCGCGGTCATGTCGAACCGGGGCGTCGCAGGCATCGACGGCACCAACGCCACCGCGATCGGCGCTGCGCTCGCCGCGGGCCCCGGCCAACGAACCGTTGCGCTCATGGGCGACCTCACCTTCGTTCACGACGCCACCGGCCTGCTCATCGGGCCAGCCGAACCCCGCCCGACCGACTTGCGGATCGTCGTCGCGAACGACGACGGCGGCGGTATCTTCAGCCTCCTCGAGCAGGGCGATCCGCGGTTCGACACCGGCGACTACACAGGCGTCTACGAGCGGGTGTTCGGCACCCCGCACCGCACCGACCTCGCCGCACTCTGCGCCGGATTCCACATCGGGCACCGCCGCACCGACCTCGCGGGCCTGCCCGGAGTTCTCGCCGAACCGGAGCCCGAAGGCGGCATCGAAGTCGTCGAGGTCTCCACCAGCCGCGGCGGCCTCCGCTCCCTCCACGACCGGATCGCCGCACGACTCGACCCGACTGGCCGGTAACCTCGTATCCCATGACGACCACCGTGCAACGACGTGTGCAGCTCGCGCTCGCCGCGCTCGGCGTCATCGTGACGTTGATCGGTGTGGTCATCATCGCGGGCGCGCACCGCAACGACGCCAAGATCGACGCGAACAAGGCCACCGCAGTCGCCGAGGTCATCTCCGCTGACCGACTCCACGCCGCCGTCAACTTCGTCACCCCCGACGGGGTGCTCCGCAACCCGAAACTGGGCCTTCTCTACCCGACGCAGCTGTCCACGGGACAACGAATCCTCGTCGACTACGACGCGTCGGATCCCGACACCCTCGCCCGCCCGGCGGGCCGCGGAGCGTCGCTGTCGATCAAACCCGCGGTCTCGGTCATCGGAGCCGGATGGATCGTCGTGATCGTCCTCATGGTGGCCGTGGCCGAAGTAGGACGTCGAACGCGCCGCAGCTAGTCTCGACACATGAGTGGAGACCGCGCAGGCCTGGACAAGAAGCCGTCCGAAGTCGCCGAGATGTTCGACGGCGTCGCCAAACGCTACGACATCACCAACACGGTCCTCTCGTTCGGCCAGGACCGGCTCTGGCGGCGTAACACGCGCAAGGCGCTCCGCCTCCGCCCCCGCGACGTCGTCCTCGACCTCGCCGCGGGCACCGCGGTCTCCACCGACGAACTCCGAATGTCCGGGGCCACCTGTGTCGCCGCCGATTTCTCCCTCGGGATGCTTCGGGCGAATGCTCGCCGCGACATGCCCAAAGTCGCCGCCGACGCACTCCATCTTCCGTTCGCCGACGAGTCGTTCGACGCCGCGACGATCTCGTTCGGGCTCCGCAACGTCAACGACGTCGACCTCGCGTTGCGCGAACTGCGGCGTGTTCTCAAACCCGGTGGGCGCCTCGCGGTGTGCGAGTTCTCCACGCCGACGTGGCGGCCGTTCCGCACCGTCTACATGGAGTACCTGATGAAGGCGCTCCCCGCCGTCGCGACGAAGGTGTCGTCCAATCCAGCCGCCTACGTGTACCTCGCCGAGTCGATCCGGGAATGGCCCGACCAGGAACGGTTGGCGGCCAAGCTGAACGCCGCAGGCTTCGCGGACGTGGGATGGACCAACCAGACCGGTGGAATTGCGGCCATCCACCACGCGCGCCGTCCCTAATACACTCGATCCTCTCGCGTGCTCGATTTACGTGAACGGGGGCCGGGACTCGACTCTCGACGCGGTTCGTCCGGCGGTTCGCCATGCACGGGCGATCACGTCGGTGTCCTCGGGCGTCAGCAGGTTGCCCATCACGCGGACCACCGTCGACATCAGCGTCGCCGATCGGATGCCGGGCCTACCCAGCACCGGCACGGTCTGAGGGAGCGTCAATAGTCCTGCCGCGCGACGAGCCGCCGCGAACACCGCCCCGTACTCGCGGCGTAGGTGTGCCGGCCACGCGGCGGAGAAATCGCTCGCGGTGTCGAGCATCGCGACCGCGGCTTCCGCGGTCTCCAACGCGTAGTCGATGCCCTCGCCGTTCAACGGGTTGACGCAGGCGGCGGCGTCGCCGATCAACATCCAGTTCGCGCCCGCTACGCCCGAGACCGCGCCGCCCATCGGCAGCAGCGCTGACGTGATGCGTTCGGGCGGCGCCGTCAGCGCCCATTCGTCGCCGACCATGCGGGCGTAGTGCTCCAACACCGGGCGTAGCGCCAGGGACGCGGGGCGCTTCGCCGTAGCCAACGCGCCGACGCCGACGTTCACGAGTCCCCCGCCCAGCGGGAACACCCAGCCGTACCCCGGCAGCAGTTCGTCGTCGGGGCCCCGCAACTCCAGATGCGATCCCATCCACTCGGCGTCCGACCGCTCCGAGAACGCATACGATCGCGCCGCGACGCCGTACGCCGTCTCCCGATGCCACTGCCGCCCCAGGGATTTGCCGAGGCCGGACCGGACGCCGTCCGCGACGATCACGTTCTGCACCGATATCTGCGATAGTGCACCGCCGCACGCGAGCGTCACCGACTCGATCCGGCCTCCCATCACCTGGACGCCGATCGCCTTGGTGCCCTGCACCATGCGGGCCCCGTGATCGACGGCAAAGCGGCGGATGGCGTCGTCGAGTTCCATCCGGGACACCGCGGTTCCGACCTCGCCGAACGGCGACGACGGCCACGCCACCTGCTGGCGTGCACCCCACCCGTTCAGTTCGAGTCCGCGGATGCGGGGACGGTCGGCCAGGAACTCGCCCATCCCGAGCGCGTTCATCGCCGAATGGGCGCGTGGTGTCAGGCCGTCGCCGCACGTCTTATCGCGCGGGAACACGGCCGCGTCGAGCAGGACGACGTCCATGCCTCGGCGAGCGGCGTGCGCGGCGGCGGCGGCGCCTGCCGGGCCGGCGCCGACCACCAGCAAGTCGGTGCTGTCCGGCATCGCGGGAGACGGATTGTCGTCGGCGGGCGGTACGGTCGTCACCCGACCAGTATGGCGTCCGCCGTCAGCGGCTAGGCTGCTGGTGTGCAGCGCCGCCCGAACCCGCGGTGGCAGGAACGGAACGAAGTGGGGCTCGAACACCAGTGAAGTCAACATTCGCCGGATTGGACCTCGGCACAGGCGAGTTCGCCGGACAGGTCCGGACCTCGCTTGCCGACGTCGAAGAACTGCTCCTCACCGAACTGTCGTCGGGCGACGAGATCCTCACCGAGGCCGCGACGCACCTTGCGAAGGCAGGCGGCAAACGATTCCGTCCCATGTTCGCGATCCTGGCGTCACACTTCGGCCCGGAACCGGAGAACCGCGACGTCATCACGTCGGCGACCGTCCTGGAGATGACGCACCTCGCGACGCTCTACCACGACGACGTCATGGACGAGGCTCCGATCCGTCGCGGAGCCCAGTCCGCGAACGCGCGCTGGTCCAACTCGGTGGCGATCCTGGCCGGCGACTTCCTGTTCGCCCGTGCGTCGCATCTGGTGTCGACGCTCGGTCCCGACGCCGTCCGCATCATCGCCGACACGTTCGCCGAGCTGGTCACCGGCCAGATGCGCGAGACGGTCGGTGCGCGAGGAGCAGACCCCGTCGACCACTATCTGCGTGTGGTCTGGGAAAAGACCGGCTCGTTGATCGCCGCCGCGGGACGGTTCGGCGCGATGTCGGCGGGCGCCGACGAGGCCAGCATCCAGACCCTGACCCGCCTCGGCGACATCATCGGAACCGCGTTCCAGGTGTCCGACGACATCATCGACATCGCTTCGGTGACCGGCGACTCCGGCAAGACCCCGGGCACTGATCTGCGCGAGGGCGTCCACACACTGCCCGTCATCTACGCCCTCGCAGGCGACGGACCCGACGCGGTTCGACTGACCGAGCTGCTCGTCGACCAGGCGACGGGAACACCGCGTGCGGTCACCGACGACGCCGAGGTCGACGAAGCGCTCCATCTGCTTGTCGCGTCGGACGGCATGACCGCGGCGCGCGCGAAACTACAGGAGATGTCTGAGGAGTCCGCGGCACTCCTCGCGACCCTCCCGGCCGGTGACGCCAACGACGCGTTCACCTCGCTCGTCCGCTACACGGTCGACCGCATCGGCTGAGACGCGACTATCACTTCCGTCTGGAACTGATTGTCTGCGCCTCGCGTTGAGAAGATAGACACCCTCGAACGCAAACAGGAGGCACGGTGCATTTCAACGGGCTCAAGACGGCTGCGTTGATGGGCGCCATGTCGGCGATCATCGTCGGCATCGGGGCAGCATTCGGCAACAAGACGATCCTGATCGTCGCTGTGCTGCTCGCGGTCGGCACCAACGCGTACGCCTATTTCAACAGTGCCAAGCTGTCGCTCAAAGCGATGCACGCGCAACCGGTGACAGAGGTCCAGGCGCCCGCTCTGTACCGGATCGTTCGAGAACTAGCGACGCAGGCGCACCAACCGATGCCCGCGCTGTACATCAGTCCGACGGAGTCGCCGAACGCCTTCGCGACCGGGCGGAACCCCAAGAACGCCGCCGTGTGCTGCACGTCCGGGATCATGGAGTTACTCACCGAACGCGAGCTGCGCGCCGTGCTCGGCCACGAGCTCTCGCACGTCTATAACCGCGACATCCTCATCAGCTCCATCGCGGGCGCGATGGCGGCGGTCATCACAGGGCTCGCGAACATGGCGATGTGGATGGGCATGTTCGGCGGCAACCGCGACAACGGTCCGGGCCCGTTCGCGATGATCCTCGTCTCGCTCCTCGGCCCCGTCGCCGCGGCGGTCATCCAGATGTCGGTCTCGCGCTCGCGTGAATTCCAGGCCGACCAGTCCGGTGCCGAGCTCACTGGCGACCCACTCGCACTCGCATCCGCCTTGAACAAGATCTCGGGCGGAATCCAGTCGGCCCCGCTGCCGCCGACCCCGGACCTGACGACCCAGTCGCATCTCATGATAGAGAGCCCGTTCCGGGCCGGTGAGAAGCTGTCCCGCTTCTTCTCCACCCACCCGCCGACCGAGGAACGCGTCGCCAGACTGCAGGACATGGCCCGCGAGATGGGGCAATAAACGCTTCACGGGTGCGGGCTCAGCAGTTCGTGACGCAGAGCGAAACGAGGTAGGTGGGGCGAAATGTCGTGAGGAGCCCTCCGCAGCGACGAGCCGCTAGGCGAGGAGCGAGGACTGCCGACGAACGATATTTCGCCCCACCTACCGGCGTCGAAACATCTACCGGTAGTTCACGAACTGCAGGGCAATCCCGAAATCGTCGCCCTTCAGCAGCGAGATCACCGACTGCAGATCGTCGCGCTTCTTGGACGAGACGCGCAGCTCGTCGCCCTGAATCTGCGCTTTGACGCCCTTGGGACCTTCGTCGCGAATCTTCTTGGAGATCTTCTTGGCGTGCTCGGAATCGATGCCTTCGACGATCTCGCCGGAGATCTTGAACGTCTTGCCAGAAGCGGCGGGTTCGCCCGCTTCGAACGCTTTGAGGGAGATGTCGCGGCGGATCAGCTTCTCTTTGAACACTTCGAGGGCGGCGAGGGCGCGCTCCTCGGCGTCGGAGGTGATCACGATCTTCTCTTCGCCCGACCAGTCGATGCCGGTGTTGGTGCCGCGGAAGTCGTACCGCTGCGACAGTTCTTTGCCCGCCTGGTTGAGTGCGTTGTCGACCTCCTGACGGTCGACCTTGCTCACGATGTCGAATGAGGAATCAGCCATGCACCGAAGAGTACACGGTGTCTGAGCAGCAGATTTGCATGGACGTGGGAGGTTCGTTGTATTCTAGTCGCCGTTGCCCTCACTGGGGTGTTCCTCGCATGCGTGGACGCCGAGGAGTGGGCGGCGAATGGCAGATTGCCCGAGCGGCCAAAGGGAGCGGATTGTAAATCCGTCGCGCAAGCTACATAGGTTCGAATCCTATATCTGCCACAAACGAGTCAACTCGTACAGATCTACGACGACCAGCGGTTTTGGTTTCTCGGTGTCCGTATGTGTAACCTCGTTGAGGCTCTTGAGTACACGGTGACGGTGACGTCGCCGGGTGTCAAGTACGCCCCCTTAGCTCAGTCGGTAGAGCGTTTCCATGGTAAGGAAAAGGTCGACGGTTCGATTCCGTCAGGGGGCTCGCTGGTTTCGCGGCCGTACGGCTTCGGGACCGACAGGGCGGTGTAGCTCAGCTGGTTAGAGCGCACGACTCATAATCGTGAGGTCGGGGGATCGAGTCCCCCCACCGCTACACATCGATCACCGGTGCACGCCCCGGCCCGAGGCAGGGCCGCGATACGGCCCGACAACTGCAAGACGCGAAAGTAGGCAAACAAAGTGGCTTCCTCAACCGATGTCCGGCCGAAGATCACCTTGGCATGCGAGGTGTGCAAGCACCGTAACTACATCACCAAGAAGAATCGGCGTAACAACCCTGACCGCCTCGAGCTGAAGAAGTTTTGCCCGAACTGTGGAACTCACCAGGCGCACAAAGAGTCGCGCTGACCTGAGCCGCGCTTCGCGCGTGCAGGAGACTTAACACTTTCGAAAGCGGGCCACCTCACGCGAGGTGGCCCGCTTTCGTGGTGTCCGGACGTGATGCCGACCGCGATGTGTAACGATCGTGTGCCACCCGTGTGTAACGATCAGGTGTCGGTTCATGTGGACACCGCGTGCGACGGAACGAACAAGAGAAGAGGGAAGTTCAGTCGGCACAGCCCTGCCGGCTGGCGTGGACAGCGGCCCACGACGGGGTGCCGTGTGAGGAGTGTGTGGGCGATGACAGATCAGATCGATGACCCAGAGATCCTGGCGCGGATCGCAAAACTGAAGTCCGGGGAGAAGATGACGCCGGAGGAGATCGCCGAACACACCAGGGCGATGGTCGGCTACAACTACACGGTCGACGACTTCTATGAGGTGGGACGAGAAGAGGTCCGTAAACATGCGCGGGCCGTCCAATCCGATCACCCGGCGCACTGGGATGAGAACGTCGCCGCCCGTCTCGGCCACGACACGCTGATTGCGGCGCCGACGTACATCTCGGTTCTCGGGATCATCGCGCAGCGTCGCCTCTTCGAGGACGTCGTCACCGGATACGACGTGTGGCAGGTGATGCAGAGCGACCAGCGGTTGATCTTCCACCAGCCGGTCAAGGTGGGCGACCGACTGGTCTGCGACGTCTCCCTCGAATCGTTCCGGCAGTCGATGGGCACCGACATGATGGTGACGAAGAACATCGTCTGGAACCAGCATCACGAGCCGGTGTTGACGACATTCACCTCGCTTGTCGCTCGGCCGTCGGTCGACGTCGACCCGGACGTCCTGGACAAGCTCGAGCACGTGATGATGACGATCGACCGTGAGCCACAGAGTGCGCAGACGGTCTTCGGGCCGTTCGAGCGCTACAACGATCCTGATCCGTCCGTCGAACCGAAGCCGTATGGGGCGATCGACTTCGATTCGCTCGAGGTCGGCCAGTCGTTGCCTGCGGTCACGAAGAAGCTGACGCTGGGCAATCTGGTGAACTTCGCGGGCGTTGCTGGCGACCCGAACCCGATCCACTTCTCGCCCGAGGTCGCCACGTCGGCGGGCCTGGACGGCATGGTGGCACACGGCATGCAGACGATGGGCATCGGCGCGAGCGTGATCAGCGACTTCGTCGGGGATCCGGCGGCCGTGTACGAATACAACGTGCGATTCACCAGTCCCGTCTACGTCCCCGCTGTCGGCTATGCGGAGATCGATTTCACCGGGAAGGTCAAATCGCTCGACCCGGGGACCCGGCGCGGTGTGATCGCACTCGTCGCCAAACAAGGCGATCGCAAGATTTTCGGCCGTGCGCAGGCCCATGTGCAATTCGCGTGACTGCGATCGAAGACGAGCGTGCAGCGCGTGCCCGCCTTCACCTGGTGTTACCGGGCGAAGTTGGGTCCGACCGCCGACGTGCTCTACACTAGTTGAGTCTGATGCTCTTTTAGACTTGCGCGCTGCCCAAAGGGTGGCGCGTTGGTGTTGTTAAGCGCTGGACGGTACCGGATGCGCATCCGGTACAAAGGGGCGTAGCTCAACTGGCAGAGCAGCGGTCTCCAAAACCGCAGGTTGCAGGTTCAAGTCCTGTCGCCCCTGCCCTCGGGCAGAATGCATACGAAGGGATCGGTGAGAAGGTGGCCAAGCGGGATCGCAAGGCCGGCGACGTCGACGACTCGATCGAGGTCGACGACATCCGGGCCGATGAACTGCGTCCGAGCGGCAAACGCTCAACGCGTGGTCGTCGGGCCGACAGCGGCACCGCAGTCGCGACCAAGTCGCGCGCCGCGGAAGCCGCACCATCGACCAGCCGAAACCCGTTCGTCCGCATCTGGGTGTTCCTCAAGCAGGTCGTCAGCGAGATGCGCAAGGTCGTGTGGCCGACGCGCAACGACATGGTCAACTACACGATCGCAGTGCTCGCGTTTCTCGTGGTCCTCACCGCGATCATCGCGGGCTTGGACATCGGTTTCGCGAAGCTGATGTTGCAGGTGTTCGGCTGACGGTCGGACCACACGCTGCGGGGCGGACCTCCCGGAGAACTAGCGGGCCTTTTCGGCCCGGTCTGAGAATGAAGGAGTTGGGCGCAGTGAGCACCCCGGAGAACGAAATCGAATCGCCGGAGGCCGGCGATGCGATGCCCGACGATGCTGTGCAGGCGGAGACCACGGTCGACGCCGCAGGTGCCGACCCCGTCGCCGATGCCGCGCCGGAGGCTGCTGAAACGACAGCCAACGCAGAAGAGGCCCCAGAAGCCGAAGCGGCAGAGCCTGAGGCTGCTGATCCTGAGGTCGAAGTCGACCCGGTCGCCGAATTCAAGGCGCAGCTGCGCCGCCAGCCGGGTGACTGGTACGTCATCCACTCGTACGCCGGGTACGAGAACAAGGTGAAGACCAACCTCGAGACCCGCGTCCAGAACCTCGACGTCGGCGACTACATCTTCCAGGTCGAAGTGCCGACCGAAGAGGTCACCGAGATCAAGAACGGCCAGCAGAAGAAGGTCAACCGCAAGGTGCTGCCGGGCTACATCCTGGTGCGCATGGAACTGAACGACGACTCGTGGAGCGCCGTCCGCAACACGCCGGGCGTCACCGGGTTCGTCGGCATGACTTCCCGTCCGTCGCCGCTGTCCCTGAAGGAAGTCCTTCAGTTCCTGATGCCGCGCGCAGAAGTGCGCAAGGCTCAGGCCGCGAAGGCGGCAGCGGACGCGGGCGAGAGCGTCGAGGAAGCCGCGGCAGCCGCGTCGAACCTCGTCGAGGTCGACTTCGAGGTCGGCGAGTCGGTGACTGTCATGGACGGACCGTTCGCGACTCTCCCGGCCTCGATCAGCGAGGTGAACACAGAACAGCGCAAGGTGAAGGTCCTGGTGTCGATCTTCGGCCGCGAAACGCCGGTCGAACTCGGTTTCAACCAGGTCGAGAAGATCTGACGGCCTTCCACCGAATGCGATGAAGAGACTTCCGCGTATCCAGCGTGCGCGGATCTGTAGGAAAAAGGACTAGAGGATATGCCTCCCAAGAAGAAGAAGAAGATCTCCGGGATCATCAAGCTCCAGATCCAGGCGGGCCAGGCCAACCCGGCTCCGCCCGTGGGTCCGGCGCTCGGCCAGCACGGCGTCAACATCATGGAGTTCTGCAAGGCGTACAACGCCGCGACCGAGAACCAGCGTGGAAACGTGATTCCGGTCGAGATCTTCGTGTACGAAGACCGCTCGTTCGACTTCAAGCTGAAGACCCCGCCGGCAGCCAAGCTGCTCCTGAAGGCCGCAGGCCTCCAGAAGGGTTCGGGTGTTCCGCACACGAACAAGGTCGGCAAGGTCTCGATGGACCAGGTCCGCGAGATCGCCAAGACCAAGGCCGAAGACCTGAACGCCAACGACGTCGACGCCGCCGCGAAGATCATCGCGGGCACCGCGCGTTCGATGGGCATCACCGTCGAAGGCTGATCCCGCCAACACCTCTGCCGTCAGGGCAGAGAACCAGTGACATCCGTGGGAGGGCCGTGCTCGGCCCATTAACCACTAACTCCCGCACTACGCGGGGAGAAGGAACAGAGCATGAGCAAGAAGAGCAAGGCCTACCAGGCCGCCGCCGAGAAGATCGATCGCGACAACCTGTACAGCCCGCTGGAGGCTGTAGAGCTCGCGAAAGACACGTCGTCGAAGAACACCGACTCGACCGTCGAGGTCGCCGTCCGCCTGGGCGTCGACCCGCGCAAGGCCGACCAGATGGTTCGCGGCACCGTCAACCTGCCGAACGGCACCGGTAAGACCGCCCGCGTCATCGTGTTCGCCGCAGGCGACAAGGCGAACGAAGCGACCGCCGCAGGCGCAGATGAGGTCGGCGCCGAGGACCTGATCGAGAAGATCCAGGGTGGTTGGCTCGACTTCGACGCCGCGATCGCCACCCCGGATCAGATGGCCAAGGTCGGCCGCATCGCGCGTGTCCTCGGCCCCCGCGGCCTGATGCCGAACCCGAAGACCGGCACCGTCACCAACGACGTGACCAAAGCTGTCAACGACATCAAGGGCGGCAAGATCAGCTTCCGCGTCGACAAGGCTGCGAACCTGCACTTCGTGATCGGCAAGGCGTCGTTCGACGCGAAGAAGCTCGCCGAGAACTACGGAGCCGCGTTCGACGAGATCCTGCGTGCGAAGCCGTCGGCTGCCAAGGGGCGCTACGTCAAGAAGGTCACGGTCTCGACCAACACCGGCCCGGGCATCCAGGTCGATCCGTCGGTGACCCGCAACTTCGCGGGCGAAGATCAGGCCTGAGAAGAACTGCGTACGAACGCATAGAACGAGATAGCGCGAGGGGCCCGGCACACGCTGCCGGGCCCTTCGTGCGTTCACCGGTACCGGTGAACGCATGAGGAGGGGCGATGGACGTCGTGGTGCTCGGCAGCGGAGCCGCTGACGGCTGGCCGAACCCGTTCTGCTCCTGCACGTCGTGCCTCGACGCGGCCGCACGACGGGAGATCCGCGGACAGACGGCTGCACTCGTCGATGACACCCTTCTGCTCGACTGCGGCCCGGAGACGCCGAGCGCGGCGACGCGGGCGGGTCGGTCGCTGGCGCGTGTACGAGTGCTGTTGGTCACACACGCGCACCCAGACCATCTCGGGCCGCAGGCTCTGCTGTGGCGGTCCTGGGTCTCCGGACTCGAGGAACTGTGCGTGGTCGGGCCGGCCGCCGCGCTAGAGGACTGCCGCGGTTGGGTGGGACCCGACGATCCCGTACGTTTCGTCGCCGTCGGTGCGGGCGATCGGCTCCGACTCGACGACTACGACATTCGCGTCCTCCCGGCCCGGCACCGTGTGTTCGTCGACGGTGACGCCGTGCTCTACGACGTGACCGGCCCCGACGGGACACGGCTGCTGTGGGCCACGGACACCGGGACGTGGCCGCGATCGTGGTTCGACGCGGTGGCCGACGCCCGGTACGACACGGTGTTCCTCGAAGAGACCTTCGGCGACCACGTCGTCGACTCGGTGGGGCACCTGGGGTTCGACGGCTTCTCCGAGATGGTCGGGTCCATGCGGCGGGTCGGGGCGGTCACCGACCGGACCGACGTCGTCGCGGTGCACCTGAGCCACCACAATCCGCCGTTCGACGAGCTCTCACGGCGGCTGGAGGCGGTGGGGGCGAGGCCCGGGCGCGATGGTGAGTGTGTGCGGGCAGGCGGATCGCTCCCAACTGGTCGGCGCGTGTTCGTCACCGGGGGAGCCCGGTCGGGCAAGTCACGGTACGCCGAGAACCTGTTCGCGGACGTGACCGATCTCGTCTACGTCGCTGCAGGCGGCCCGGCTGGCGGTGACCCTGAGTGGACGCGTCGCGTGGAACTCCATCAGCGGCGACGGCCCGCGTCGTGGACGACGCTCGAGACGACGCAGGTCACCGACCTCCTGTGCACGACGACGACTCCAGTGCTCGTCGACTGCCTGAGCACCTGGCTCAGCGCCCGACTCGACCACCACGGGGTCTGGGACAGCGGTGACTTGAGCGGTGTGCGCGACGATGTGGACCAACTCGTGACGGCTTGGGAGCAGTGCACGGTATCGGTGGTCGCGGTCAGCAACGAGGTCGGTAGCGGCGTCGTGCCCGCGACAGCGTCCGGACGATTGTTCCGCGATGAACTGGGACGTCTCAATGCGGCGATCGCGAACATCTCCGAGACCGTGGTGCTGATGGTGGCCGGACGTCCACTTGTCCTTTGACGTCCCCTTGCGGCTCCGCGCGCGACGTCACCGGCGACGAGCCTGTGGATAACGGGATCGACGGTCGGTGGCGTCGACCGATAACCTGTGGCGCATGCGCGACGACAGACTTCTGACCCGCATCGCGGGACTGCTCCGGCAGGCCGAAGGCACCGACAACGAGCACGAGGCCGAAGCGTTTATGGCGGCCGCGCAACGTCTGGCGACGGCGTCGTCCATTGACCTCGCGCTGGCTCGCGCGCACGATCGGTCGACGCGCACGGCGACGACGCCGATCACCCGTCAGGTGAGCATCGGAGAGAAGGGTAAACGGGGACTCAAGACGTACGTGCAATTGTTCGTGCAGATCGCGCGCGCGAACGATCTGACCGTCGATGTGGCGTCGAACTCGACGTTCGTCATCGCCTACGGGTTCGAAGTGGACATTGACACGACCGAGGCGCTGTACACGTCCTTGGTGATCCAGATGGTCGCAGCCAGCGACGCCTATCTGAAGTCGGGTACATACAAGCGGGAGACCGCACGCCAGGTGGTCACCGTCGGCGACGGATACTTTCGGCGCCGGGCGGTCGCTGAGAAGCCGCTGTCGCCGATCACCGCCCGCCTGAACTTCCAGTCGGGGTTCGCCGAACGCATCGGGGCGCGGCTGGTCCGGGCGCGGGACGAGCAGCGCGCCGAAGCCGTCGCGGCCGAGACGACGGCCGCCGGCTCCACCGAGGTCGCGTTGCGTGACAAGGAGGTGGAGATCCGCGACTTCTACCGGCACTCCTCGTCGGCGCGAGGGACGTGGCGTCCGTCGTCGGCGCGGTCCGGGTATTCGGTTGCGGCCCGGCAGGCCGGAGATCAGGCGGGCCGACGCGCCCGCATCGGAGCGGACCACACGTTGCCCGGGGCCCGCGGCGCGATCGACCGGTGACGCGCGACGTCGACCGATCGGCGGTCTATGCGGCCGAACAACTCGTCCGTGCGATGGTCGAGCGGGCCGGTTCGTCGCGGACGGTGCAGATCGCGGGTGCGGAGCTGACTCTGCCACCGGAAGCCAGATTCTCGTCGGTCGACGCAGTCCGGCGGTACGTCGACGATGTGCTCGCGTTGCCGAGCGTGTGCGAGAGCTTTCCGCAGGCGCAGCGGCCCGTCACGGTGCGGCGACGGCGGGGGAGCACCGCGGCCCACTACGAACGCGACGGCGGTGTGATCGCCGTGCCCGAGTCGGTAAACGGCGCCTGGGCGATGCGGGAGTTGGTGGTCCTGCACGAGATCGCGCATCACGTCGACCCGGTGGGGGCGCCGGCGCACGGCCGTGGCTTCGTGGACACCCTCATCGAACTCGTCGGACTCGTCCTCGGACCGGAGACCGCGCTCGTCTACCGCGTGGTGTTCGGCGACAGCGGACTGCTGTGACCGCTCAGCGAGCCGAGGCCAGTCGCACCACCGGCACCGGGTCGGCCCCGAGGTCGCCGTCGGCCTGGAACGTCAGATAGCTGGGCTTAGTCGGGTCCAGGACCAGCCGTTGCCTGCGGCCACGCGCTTTGATCAGGTCGGGGACGATGGTCAGATACCGGGGGAGGCTCGCCGCGTAGACGTCGACGCGCAGCCGATGGCCGGTTGCGAGGACCACGTCCGTCGGGACGAGGTCGACGTCGATCCGCACCGGCTCGTCGGCCGGTACCGGGAGCCGGCGAATGCGGGACAGATAGTGGACGGCGTCGAGTAGGACGCCGTCGTCGGTGTACGTGCACCGTGACGGATCGAGTGCGCGGTTGGACGCCGTCAACGCTCCGTTCGTCAACACGCGCGACGAGCCGTCGGGAGCGACGTCGTTGACGGTGACCGCCCAGATGCCCTCGTGCGCGGTCGTCGAGACGTTCAACCGCAGATTCATCTGGCCGGACACCTGCGTGGGGGCAGCGACCGGTTCACTGGTGAACGACAGTCCGCCTGCCTCCTGGAAACGCGCGTCGGTCGAGAACTTTTCGCCGAGCACGATGGCGGCGCCCGCGGTGACCTGGGCGATGTCGCGGGAGACGAACCCACGCAGGTCCGGGGTGATGCGGAGGGTGCGTCGTCGGGACGCAGGGGAGGGCCGGAGACTGCCGTCGTGCCGTGCATGGTCTGCGGTCCCAGACGGCTCCTCGGTCAGGAAGAGTCGGCGCGGTGTGACGCCGGTGCGGGGGAAGGCGTCACCGCACGACCAACTGCCGCCCTGCTGGTGCATGGTCACCGGGCCGTAACCGTCGACGTCGTTGTCGATGCCTTTGAGCCACTTGTCGAACCAGGCGCGTTCCAGGACGTCCAGGCGCGGCGGGCGTCCGGGTGCGCCGTGATCGCACCCGGGGTCGAGATGATAGCCGTCTGCCACGAGCATCTGCTTGCGGCCGGGGGCCATCTGGAGCTTGGCGTACACGCGGGTGGCGCTGCGGCCGAACAGATCGTGCCAGCCGCCCACAGTGAACGTGGGGCACTCGATCTGCTCGACTTTCGGGTTGCGTTCATCGAAGTACGGGTCGTCGAAGATCCGGTCGTCGCGTGCGGTCAGGAAACCCCAGATCAGCGACGGCATCTCCGAGGCTGGCGACTTCAACCGGTCGCGCAGCCAGAGGTACGCGTCGCCGCGCAGCACGTCGGCGACGCCGGTCGCCGGATTCGGCAGCCATTTCAGTCCGTTGACGAGGGCCAACCACAGCGGGATGAACGCCGACGGCATCCCGCCGGTCAGGTAGACATCGCGGACGATGTCCTCGCCGCCCTCGACGGCGAAGACCGCTTTGAGCGCGGGCGGACGGAGCCCGGCGGCCTGCAGCGAGTTGATCGCCGAGTACGACCACCCGGTCATGCCGACGTTTCCGTCGCACCACGGCTGACGGCTGAGCCAGTCGATGACCTCCACCGAATCCTGCTGTTCGCGCGGCGACAGGATCTCCCATCGGCCGTGTGACGAGCCCGTGCCGCGAACGTCGACGATCACCTGGGTGTAGCCGGAACGGACTAGGTTGCGGTTGATGCCGAACACGTCCCACAAGCCGGTACCAAAGGTGCGGCCGATCCGGGAGAGCCCGTCTCCGAGCGGCAGCGACGCGCTCGCGGTCCGGACCACGCGGCCGATCGCGGGCGCGTGCAGCGTGTGGTCGATGGAGTCGATGACCGCCCGGTTGTACGGGTTGATGTTCAAGACGGCCGGGAACGGGGTCCGGACTGGCTGGCCGAGGAGATTGGCCGGGCGGACGACGGTCGCCCGCAGCCGTGTCCCGTCCGACATCGTCAGGGT
The DNA here is from genome assembly GCF_021738805.1 of Gordonia liuliyuniae. NCBI lineage: Bacteria > Bacillati > Actinomycetota > Actinomycetes > Mycobacteriales > Gordoniaceae > Gordonia > Gordonia liuliyuniae. The sequence goes on from NZ_JAKKOR010000011.1 coordinate 127,040, forward strand.
GACGCTGCGATCAATGTGCACTCGCGGGTACGGCTGACTGCCGTCGACGGCGTCGCGCCAGGCTCGGGCGGTCTCGCCGCCGTCGGCGTTCGGCTGCAGTCGGGCAGATCCCCGGTCTGCCCCCGCGAACGCGTCGTAGTCCAAGTCGAGTGTCATCGCGTCACTCACCCTCCCGCCGACCGAAGCCGGCCATGTGGCACACGTCACCAAAAGTGTTGCTGTCCCAATTAAAAACGACGGCGTTCCAGATGCCTAACCCGGGGTGGAAACGATGTCCTCCGGTGATCCGATCGTGACCGCGACCGCGGCTTCAAGGAGTATCGTCCCGGCGATCTGTACGGACATGTCGCGTTCCGGCGTCTTCGACGATGCGACCGCCCCGCCGTGCCTGCGGCCTGCGGGGCCGACCGCCGTCGGGACCACGGCGGGCACTCGCCAATCGTGGCCGAACACGGGGAGGTGTTCGTGCTCGGCCCGGTTGGCCCATGCCGCGTCAGCGCTGGCGGTGACGATCCACGCGGCCCGTTCCCGAATCGAGACTGACTCGGGGCCGTCGTCGGTCAGGTCGGTGGCGACGAATGCCAGATAGCGCGCGAGGATGCCTCCGAACAGGCCGCCGTCCCCGCCGCCCGCGGCGTGGATGACGCCGTCGGTGGTGAATCGGTCGGCCACGGCGGTCAACAGGGCGTCGATGCGGTGCAGTCGCGCGCGGTCGCCGGTGTGGCGGTATGTCTGTGTCTGCGCGGCGAGCGCCACGCCCTGACAGTAGGTGTACAGCGAGTCGTCGAGTTCGCACGTGCCGTCCGCGTGACACCAGAGCCCGTCCGCGATCAGCCCGGATGGCAGCCGGAGATGCTCGTCCATCCAGTCGGCCATCGCGATTGACCGTTCGATGCGATCGGTTCGGGACAGCAGGACCGCGGCGGGCCCGTTCGCAGGTGCGTTGAAGAATGTGTCGGTGGTGCGCCACGGGATGCCGCCGCCCGCGTCCGGCGCCCAGGCGTCGTACACCCGGTCGCGCAGGACGCGCAACGCCCGCGGGCGGCAGCTCGCGGCGCCTGGCCCCAGGTGGCGCTCCACCCGCTCGATCGCGAGACCGAGCCACGCCATGTCGTCGTAGTACGAATTGGTCCATCTGCCGGCGTTGCGGAAGCGGATCCCGCGCAACAGTGCTGTCGCATCGCGCTCGCACCGGGCGTCGTCGCGGTGGATCGCGCCGTCGACGAGGACGTCCACCAGGTGTGCCTGCCACCAGTAGTTCCACGAGGCCGTGAGACGCTCCTTCGACAGCGGCCGCCCGGCAGGCGGCCATGCGACCCGGCCGATCCGGGTGCCCGGAACCCATCCGCCGAGCCTGCGGAGGTGGCGAACGCGCAGCGCCTGCTGAGCTGCGGCGGCCCGACGCTGCGCCGATTCGACTTCTGCGGCCATGGACGTTAGCCTATTAGCCGGTACATCGAGTTCGCTCGATGTACCGAGTTCAACCAGAGACCGTTGGTCGTCGGGAACGAAGTTTCCGATCGAAGGTCCGGCGAGAGTCGGCGACCCACGCAGGATGAACGTGGAGTACTCCTCACGCTATGCGCTGAGTTCTTGTTCGCCCCGTGCCTCCTGCGCCGGGGCGTTTTTCTTTTGGCCAGCCTCCGATCGCGAATCGCCGCTCTCACGGCACGACGGCCTGGGTCCGATTCGGTCCCTTAACCCGGACCGACGTGAAGTGACACGAGAGGAGGCGAAGTATGGCTAACGCCGAAAAGGTTTCTGCAGTCGCAGAGATCGCCGAGCAGTTCAAGGGCTCCGACGCGGCAGTGGTCACGGAATACCGTGGTCTGACCGTCACCCAGCTGGGGACCCTGCGTCGCTCGCTCGGTGAAGGTGCAACCTACTCCGTCGCCAAGAACACCCTCGTCAAGCGTGCTGCCGAAGAGGCAGGCGTCGAGGGCCTCGACGAGCTGTTCACCGGTCCGACCGCGATCGCATTCATCCAGGGCGAGTTTCCCGAAGCCGCCAAGGCGATGAAGACGTTCGCCAAGGAGAACAAGAACCTTGTCATCAAGGGCGGGTACATGGACGGCCGCGCGCTGTCCGTGGCCGAGGTCGAACAGATCGCCGACCTTGAGTCCCGTGAGGTTCTGTTGGCGAAGCTCGCCGGTGCCATGAAGGGCAACTTGGCAAAGGCTGCAGGGCTGTTCAACCAGCCTGCGTCGCAGGTCGCGCGTCTTGCCGCGGCACTGCAGGAGAAGCAGGAGGCTTCGGGCGACGCCGCCTGAGTCACCGCTGCTCCAATCCGATCGGTTCGCCGATCACCACCCATGATCGAGCCTGCACCGCAGGCGCCCCCGCACCGGCGGGGAATTACGGAAGGACGCCACCATGGCGAAGCTCACCGCTGACGAGCTCATCGAGCAGTTCAAGGAACTGACCCTGCTGGAGCTCAGCGATTTCGTGAAGAAGTTCGAAGATGTCTTCGAGGTCACCGCTGCTGCTCCGGTCGCCGTCGCTGCTGCCGGTGCTCCGGCCGCCGGCGCGGAAGCCGCTGCCGAGCAGGACGAGTTCGACGTCGTGCTTGAGGGCGCGGGCGACAAGAAGATCCAGGTCATCAAGGTCGTGCGTGAGGTCGTCGCCGGCCTGGGCCTGAAGGAAGCCAAGGACCTCGTCGAGAGCGCTCCGAAGGCCCTCCTGGAGAAGGTCAGCAAGGAAGACGCCGAGGCCGCCAAGGCCAAGCTCGAAGAGGCCGGCGCCTCCATCTCGCTCAAGTGATCTGATGCGCCGTTCGGCGCACCGGTCACCACGCGTGGCTTGATACGGGCGAGGCCCGCAGGGAGACCTGCGGGCCTCGCCTTTTTCCATGCTCGCCTGTCCCGGTGTCGCCCGGTCAGCCGTCGAGTGGCGGCAGTCTCAGCATCGGGGGCCAAAGAGTCGGGCGTCACTTGGTGTACGGCGCTTCTTCGCGTATTCTCAGACCACCGAGAAGTTACTGCTCAGTAGGGCGGTTGTGAGAAGGCTTTCGCCAGTTCCGATGGTGTGTACCGCTGGTCACGTGCGTTAGAGTGACCGCAGCCACAAAGGGCACGCCGGGGCGAGCGAGGACGCTTGAAGACTGCGACTACGGATGGACGCGGTGGCTGGACCGGTGAATGAACGTCTGGAGGGACGCAGTGGGAGTTGAGGTCACGGTCGAGGGACTTACGAAGTCGTTCGGCTCGCAGAACATCTGGAGAGACGTCAGTCTGACGTTGCCTGCCGGTGAGGTCAGTGCTCTGCTGGGCCCGTCGGGTACGGGTAAGTCGGTGTTCTTGAAGACGCTCATCGGTCTGCTCCACCCTGAGCAGGGGTCGGTGGTCATCGACGGCACCGACATCACGCAGTGTTCGGCCAAGGAACTCTACGAGATCCGTAAGCTGTTCGGCGTCCTGTTCCAGGACGGTGCGTTGTTCGGTTCGATGAGCCTGTACGACAACATCGCGTTCCCGCTTCGTGAGCACACGAAGAAGAAGGAAGACGAGATCCGCAAGATCGTCCTGGACAAGGTCGAGTTGGTCGGTCTGACCGGTGCTGAGGACAAGCTGCCCGGCGAGATCTCCGGTGGTATGCGCAAGCGTGCCGGCCTGGCCCGCGCCCTCGTGCTCGATCCGGAGATCATCCTGTGTGATGAGCCGGACTCCGGTCTGGACCCGGTGCGTACCGCCTATATCTCGCAGTTGTTGATCGACATCAATGCCGAGATCGACGCGACGATCATGGTGGTCACGCACAACATCAACATCGCTCGTACGATCCCGGACAACATCGGCATGCTGTTCCGCAAGGAACTGGTGATGTTCGGTCCGCGTGAACAGTTGCTGACGTCGGAGCAGCCGGTCGTCAAGCAGTTCCTGGCCGGTGACCGCTTCGGTCCGATCGGCATGTCCGAGGAGAAGGACGAGGCAGCAGCGGCGGCCGAGGCTGCGATGCAGGCCGCGGGCATCTCCGGCGGCGGTACCAAGGACGACTTCTCCGAGATCATTCCGCAGGTCCAGCCCAACCCGGGCATGCCGGTCCGCAAGGCCGCGATCCGGCACCGTGCCAACGTGCTCGGGATGCTGCACACGCTGCCCGCCAACGCGCAGGAAGCGATCCACAACTCAATCGCCGCCGAGGACCGTCAGGCCGCCGAGGCGCCGGAGACCTCGACCACGCTGGTCGCGCTCGCCGCGACCGACTTCAACGACCCCGACGTCGGAAAGACCGGCCTGCCCGGCGGACCGGAAGGCGTCTACGTCGAGCCGACCCACGTCCACGACGTGGGCGCCAACGCGCGGACCGAGGAAGTCACCCGACCCGACCTGGCGAAGACCGCAGCCGCGCAGCCAGCAGGCGACGACGCCTTCACCCAGCCGATCGACACCTCCGCCATCGAGACGGCTATCAACGATCAGTCGAATGGACAGGGGAGTAACCAGGCATGACGAGTGCCACCACGCGTGGCGTCGACAAAGTCGCGAATGCCGGAGAGGGCGCGCTCGCCCAGACCGGCAATATCGTCCAGCTGTTCGTCGACGTCGCACGCCAGCTCTTCGTGCGTCCGTTTCAGCTGCGCGAGTTCATTCAGCAGGCCTGGTTCATCGCCAGCGTCACGATCCTTCCGACGGCGCTCATCGCGATCCCGTTCGGTGCGATCGTCTCGCTGCAGACCGGTTCGCTGATCAAGCAGCTCGGCGCTGAATCATATACAGGTGCGGCCAGCGTGCTGGTCGTCGTGCAACAGGGGTCACCGCTGGTGACGTCGCTGTTGGTGGCGGGCGCCGCCGGTTCGGCCGTGGCGGCCGACCTCGGGTCGCGCACCATTCGTGAAGAGATCGACGCGATGGAGGTGCTGGGCATCAATCCCATCCAGCGTCTCGTCGTGCCACGCGTGTTGGCGATGGTTCTGGTCGCCGTGCTGCTGAACGGCCTCGTCGCCGTGGTCGGCATCGGCGGCGGATACTTCTTCAACGTCGTTGTCCAAGGCGGCACGCCAGGTGCCTACCTGGCCTCGTTCGGTGCGCTCGCGCAGCTTCCGGACCTTTACATCTCGACGCTCAAAGCCGCGATCTTCGGTGTGATCGCCGGTGTGATCGCCGCGTATAAGGGCCTCAACCCGAAGGGCGGGCCGAAGGGCGTCGGCGAAGCGGTGAACCAGAGTGTCGTGGTGGCGTTCCTGCTGCTGTTCTTCGCGAACCTCATCATTACCGCCGTGTTCCTGCAGATCGTTCCGCCGAAGGTAGGTTAGTGATGACTCGTGGTGTGACGATCGCCAAGAGCCGCCCGGAGTACTACCTGTACGAGGCGCGCAAACAGCTTGGCAAGCCGTTGAAGATGCTCGACGGCGCAGGCGAGCAGATGTCGTTCTACGGACGCACACTCGCCTGGATCCCGAAGACCCTCGTGCACTACACGCGCGAAGTGATGCGCCTGCTCGCCGAGGTGGCGTTCGGTTCCGGCGGACTCGCCGTGATCGGCGGCACGGTCGGCGTCATGATCCTGATGTCCGGTTTCACCGGCGTCGTCGTCGGCATGCAGGGCTATGCGGCACTCGACCAGATCGGGTCTCAAGCGCTCACCGGCTTCCTGTCGGCGTACGTCAACACGCGTGAGGTCGCACCGCTCGTGGCGGGCCTCGCGCTGTCGGCGACGGTCGGCTGCGGTTTCACCGCTCAGCTCGGCGCCATGCGCATCTCCGAGGAGATCGACGCGCTCGAGGTGATGGCGGTGCCGTCGATCCCGTTCCTGGTCAGCACCCGCGTGATCGCAGGCTTCGTCGCCGTCATCCCGCTGTACGTGCTCGGCCTGATGGCGGCCTACCTCGCATCACGCGTCGTCAACACAGTGTTCAACGGCCAGTCGACGGGCTCGTACGACCACTACTTCAATCTGTTCCTACCGCCTGCCGACGTCCTATGGTCGTTCGGCAAGGTCCTGGTGTTCGCTTTCGTGATCATCCTCGTGCACTGCTACTACGGCTACTACGCCAGCGGCGGGCCCGCGGGCGTCGGCGTGGCCGTCGGGCACGCCGTGCGCGCCGCGCTCGTGTTGATCGCCGTCCTGGACTTCTTCCTCGGCCTGGCGATCTGGGGAACCACAACGTCGGTCAGAGTCGGAGGTTAGACAAACGTGGCGACTGCTAAACGCAGGCTGCTCGGCCTGCTCTTCTTCGTCGTGGTGATCGGACTGCTCGCGACGTCGATCCTGAAGTTCCGCGGAACGTTCGACGACGTCTCCACCATCACCCTGAAGACCGACGACGCCGGCAACGCGCTGTCCGTGGACTCCGACGTCAAAGCGCGCGGTGTGATCATCGGTACCGTCCGCGAAGTGCACGTGGAGTCCGGCGGCAAAGTGACCGTCCAACTCGGTGTGGAACCGGACAAGATGGCGGACCTCAACGCCGAGACGACCGGCCGCGTGCTCCCCAAGACATTGTTCGGCGAACGGTACGTCTCACTGACGGTGCCGGTCGGCGGCAAGGGGCAGTTGCACGACGGCGACATGATCAAGACCGATCCGCGTGGCAGTTCGGCCGAGGTCGAGGATCTCTTCGACTCGCTGATGCCGGTGCTCGAAGCCATCCCGCCGCAGGACTTGAACGTCACCCTGACCTCGATCTCGCAGGCGATCGGCGGCAAGGGCAAACAGTTGGGTCAGACCATCGACCGGCTGAACACCATCTTCACCCGCGTCAACGCGCACATGGACGACCTGCAGGGCACTCTGCGCGGGCTCGCTTCGTTCTCGGACACCTATTCTGAGGCCCTCCCGGACGTGATCGACGCACTCGACTCGCTCCGGACGACCGGCAACACGATCGTCGAGCGTCAGGGAGATCTGCGCTCGTTGATCTCGACGGTCGGCGTCGCCGCGACCGACACCACAGCGTTCCTGAAGACGAACCGACGTGACATGTTGGACCTGACGATAGAGTCGGAGCCGTTCCTGACCAAGATCGCCAAGCAGTCCCCGACGTTCACGTGCATGTTCAAGAACTTCGCGACGCTCATCCCGGAGTCGGAGAAGATCGTCGGCAAGGGCACCGACAATCCCGGTGTCCGCGTCAACCTCCAGTTCGTGAATCCGCGTGGCCGCTACCTCCCGAACCAGGACGAGCCCCGCATGTTCTGGGAAGATCCGCCTGCCCGCTGCTACGAACCGCCGACTGACGGTCGTCCGTTCCCGCAGTACCCGGGCGGCGGCGTGCCGGACGGCTCCTACCAGCCGCCCTCGCGCAACGCGGGGCCGACCACCTGGCCCGAGCTGCCGCAGCCGCAGTTCAGCGCTACGCCGGCGGGAACGGTGTCCGACGCCGACTACGCCAAGCAGATGAAGATCGTGTACGGCTCGTCGACCGGAGTGGATCCGTCGCAGGTGCCGACGTGGATCACCTACATCGGCGGCGGAGCCGCGCAAGGAACGGAGATGACGATCAAGTGAGAGGACTCGCAGGACCGCTGATCAAGCTGGTCATCTTCGCAGTCGTGACCGTCATCGCCACCGCGATGCTCGGTCTGACGATCGCCAACGCGGGCGGCGGCGGCCGCACCGGGTTCAAAGCCGTCTTCTCCGATGCGGCGATGCTCAACCCGGGCGACGACGTCCGCATCGCAGGCGTCCGCGTCGGACAGGTCGAGAGCGTCGAGATCACCGACCGGAACAAGGCCCTCGTCACGTTCAACGTCGACCGAGATACGCTCCCGTCGAGCACCAATGTGTACATCCGCTACCGGAACCTGACCGGCCTGCGCTACGTGGCGTTGGAGAAGGGCGCCGGTGAAGCGAACGAGACCGTCGGCAAGGACTACACGTTCGGCACCGACCCGAAGATCGACGACACCCATCCCGCGGTCAACCTGACCGAACTGTTCAACGGGTTCAAGCCGCTGTTCAAGCAGATCGAACCGCAGGACATCGACAAACTCGCCGAGACCATCATCAAGGTCTTCCAAGGCGACATGGACACCACGATCAGCCAGTTGGTCAGCCAGACGTCCGAGTTGACGAACGCACTAGCCGACAAGGACCAGGTGATCGGCGACATGATCACCAACCTGACGAAGGTTCTGGACACCGTGAACCGCAACGACAAGGAGTTCACCAGCCTCCTGGTGAACACCGAGAAGCTCGTCACCGGACTCGCCGCGCAGCGCGATTCGATCGGCTCGGCCGTCAGCTCGGTGTCGAACCTCACGACGGTGACCGGCTCCATCCTGAGTAAGTCGCGTCCGGCCATCCAAGGCGACATCGCCGGGATCAAGTCGCTGTCGGACCAGTTGAACTCGCGCGACGACGACCTCAAGAAGGCGCTGACCAATCTGCCGGTCAAACTGCAGAAGATCGGCCGCGCCGCGACCTTCGGATCGTGGTTCCAGTTCTACCTGTGCGGTATCGACGTCGTCGCGGGCAACGGTAAGTCGACCCTGCTCACCCAGCCCGCGGTCGGACTGCCGGACATCAACCACGTTCTGTACACCAGCGCTGCCACCAGGTGCTGGAAAGACAACAAGCGACCGGGGGAGTGACAATGACGCAAGATCCGAACTCCCAAGGACCGAACAACCCCCAGGGCCCGAACGATTCGGGCGATCTGCCGACAGAACCCAAGAAGAGCAGAAGGTTCGCCGGCCGTCGCAGCCCGATGAGCATCGGTGCGATCGGCTTGCTGATCCTGATCATGGTGTCGGTGTCGTCGTTCTACCTGAAGGACCTGCCTCTGCTCGGTGCGGGCCCCCAGTACACGGCCGTCTTCTCCGAAGCCGCCGGGCTCAAGTCCGGCAACGAGGTCCGCGTCGCGGGTGTCAAGGTCGGCGAGGTCACCAAGGTCTCGCTCGACGGTGACAAGGTGAACGTCGACTTCCGTGCGAACAACACGTGGATCGGCGACCAGACGCAGGCGTCCATCCAGATCAAGACAGTTCTCGGCCAGAAGTACCTCGCGTTGAACCCGCGCGGCAGCGAACTCGCCGATCCGGATGTCCCGTTCACCGACACGGTCTCCCCGTACGACGTCATCGAAGCGTTCGGCGACGCGGCCGACCAGATCGAGCACGTCGACACGGACCAGGTCGCGAAGTCGCTGCGGACGATGTCGAACGCCTTCTCCGGGACCGCCGGTGACATCGGGCCGTCGCTCGACGGCATCGCGCGCCTGTCGAACACGATCGCCAGCCGCGATCAGGAAGTGCAGCGATTGCTCCAGGCGACGAAGAACTCGTCGAAGATCCTCGCCGATCGCAACGAGGAGTTCACCCGGCTGATCGCGGGCGCGGGCACCCTGCTGAAGGAGCTGAACAAGCGTCAAGACGACATCTCGGCTCTGCTCGCCAGCACGACGACGTTGAGCAAGGCGTTGACCGGGATCGTCCGGGACAACGAAGAGCAACTCGCGCCCGCTCTGGAGTCGCTCAAGGGCGTGACCGATCTGCTGACCGACCAGAACAAGAACCTTCGCGACACGATCACTTACATGGCGCCGTTCTACCGCCTGTACGCGAACGTGCTCGGTAACGGACGTTGGTTCGAGTCGACCGTCACCAACCTGCTGCCGCCCTCGCTGCCGCAGCAGAACACGACGCGACTGCCCAATATGAACAAGCAGTTGAACAACGGTGGAACGGAGGCCGGATGATGACCGCCGCTGACGAGAAGTCCGGTGTCTTCAGCCGACGGAACATCGTGTTCGGTGCGCTCGGCCTGGTCCTGCTCCTGATTGTCGGGGCTGCCGGATGGTGGGCGTCGACGCTGGTCGGGACCACCAAGGTGAACGCGACGTTCACGAGCGCGGTGGGCATCTACAAGGGCAGCGACGTGCGCGTTCTCGGCGTCGACGTCGGCAAGGTGACGGAGGTGACGCCGCGCGGCGACGTCGTCGACGTCGAGATGCGCGTCAACCGGGGCATCGACCTGCCCGAAGGCGTTCAGGCGATGCAGATCATCCCGTCGATCGTCGCCGACCGGTACGTCCAGCTGGCTCCCGCCTACTCCGGTGGCGAGAAGGTGGGCAGCGACGTCACGCTCACCACCGACGAGACCCATGTGCCCGTCGAGATCGACGCGATCTACGCCAACTTGCAGAAGCTGTCGAAGTCGCTGGGCCCCGAAGGCGCTAACAAGAACGGCGCGGTCACCGACTTCGTCGAGACCGCGGCCGACAACCTCGACGGCAACGGCGCGAAGCTCGGCAAGGCGCTCACCAATCTCTCGAAGGCGGCGACCACGCTGTCCGACGGCCGCGGCGACCTGGCGTCGACCATCAAGAACTTGAACGTCTTCGTCGGAGCGCTTCGCGAGAACGACTCCCAGGTGCGGCAGTTCAACACGCAGATGGCGTCGTTCAACACGTTCCTGGCCGGAGAACGCAACCAGCTCGGCACAGCACTCGATTCCTTGTCGTACGCGCTTGGTGATGTCGCGACGTTCGTCGCCGACAACAACGACCGCATCGGCGACGCGATCCGAGGGCTGCACCCGACCGGACAGGCGCTCCTGGACAACAAGGAGCACCTGCTCGAGATCTTCACCGTTCTCCCGGTCACGATCTCGAACCTGATCAACGCGTACGACGCAGAGTCGGGCACGCTGGCGATGCGCCTGAACCTGCCGGACCTGCAGGACCCGTTGAGTGCGGGCTGCCGATTCCTCGACCTGAAGAACCTGATGCCGGGCAACCCGCTCGCCATCGATTTCAGCAAGAAATTGGCTCCGCTCGTCGACAACTGCAAGAAGATCGGCAAGCAGGTCACCGACGGCGTGCTCGAGCCGATGCTGCCGATCCTCCCGTTCGGCATCCTCAGCGCGAAGAAGCTGCAGAAGGAGCCCGCACCGGGCACCAACTCCGGTAACCCGGATCCGCGACTCCCCGGAGGCAAGTGATGAAGGTGACGCTCAATAGGCGTGCCCGCGCATCCGCGGTCGGCGCAGTGATGGCGGTCGTCGTCGCGCTGGCGTCGGCGTGTTCGGGATTCCAGTCGCTGCCGTTGCCCGGCGGCGTCGACGTCGGCGACAATCCGCGCGAGTACAAGATCGAGTTCGCGGACATCCTGGACCTGGTCCCGCAGTCGATGGTCAAGATGGACGGCATCCCGGTCGGTCGCGTCGTGAAGGTCGAAGTCCCCGAGAATTCGTGGGACGCGTTGGTGACGGTCAAGGTCCGCAACAATGTGGACTTGTCGGCGAAGGCGAAGGCCTCCATCCAGCAGACCAACCTGCTCGGCGAGAAGTTCGTCGCACTCAGCGACCCGGACGACGCGTCGACGACGGCTCGGCAACCCGAGTCGCAGATCATCAAGACCTCACGTACGTCGACGACGACGGACATTGAGCAGCTTCTCGGCGCGCTGTCGATGCTGCTCAACGGTGGCGGGATCAACCAGCTGGAACCGATCATCACGGCAATCAACGAGTCGGTCGGCGACAATCCCGGTCGCTTCGCGTCGCTGCTCCGCCAGACGGAGACGTTGATCTCGGGTCTCAACGCGCAGCGCGACGACATCATCCGTGCGATCGACGGTGTCGATCGCCTGTCGGCTCGCGCCAACAACCAGACCGATCAGATCGAGCGCATCCTCGACGAACTGCCCGCAGGCGTCCAGGTGCTCGAGGAGCAACGTCCGCAGTTCGTCGACTTGCTGACCAAGCTCGACGAGCTCGGCGACGTCGGTACCGACGTTCTCGGCAAGGCGCACGACGCGATCATCACCGACCTCAAGGCGCTTCGACCGATCTTGACCGAGCTGTCGAAGTCCGCGCAGGACGCGGTCACCGCGATGCCGTTGATGTTGACGCATCCGTTCCCCGATGACCTGCTGCCGGCCGTCCAGGGTGATTCGACCAACCTGTTCATGACGCTCGACCTGCGACTGCTGAACCAGCTGGAGGCATTGGGCGTCGGTCAGGGCACGCCGAAGTACAGCCCGCCGAAGGTCAATCCGCCGAAGGTCAACCCGAACAACCCGTACATCAACGGGAACGGGCCGCGGTGGGGATGGCCGACCATCTCGCTGCTGCCGCCGCCGTTGAACTCGCGTCCGGGGCCCAACACTCCGCCGTCTGGCGGCCGGTATCCGGCAGCAGGCTCGACGACGACGAAGAAGAAGAGCACGGGGACTTCGAACAGCACGGGGGCTTCGAACAGTACGGGGACTTCGAAGAAGAAGCCGAAGAACCAGTACTCGGTCACCTCTTCTGAGACCAGCTTCCTCGACGCACCGATCTCGATGATGACCGGGGAGGACCGATGACGAGCCGGATAGTCAAGATCCAGTTGATCGTCTTCGCCGTCGTCGGCGCCCTCGCGGTGGTCTACGTCGGCGGCAAGTACGCACGATTGGACCAGATGGTCGGTCTGTCGATCTACCAGGTGACGATCGAAGCCGAGGACTCGGGCGGCGTGTTCCCAAACGCGGAAGTGACCTACCGCGGCGTTCCCGTCGGCCTGGTCGGCGACATGGAACTGACGACCGACGGGATGAAGATCCAGCTCGACCTCCGGTCGGACGGGCCCAAGATTCCGGCGTCGTCGAAGGCCGTAGTGGCCAACCGGTCGGCGATCGGCGAGCAATTCGTCGATCTGCAGCCGCCGAACGACGACGGCCCGTACCTCAAGGACGGGTCGGTGATCACCGACTACAGCCTTCCGCCGAAGCTGCAGGAGGTCATCTCCGACGCGATCACGTTGACTGACACGGTCCCGGTGGATGATCTGCACACCGTCGTCACCGAACTAGGGCAGGCGTTCAACGGGCAGGGCGAGAACCTGACCCGGCTTATCGACTCGCTCGACAAGCTGTCCAAGACGGGTGTGGAGAACCTCGACGACACGATCTCGTTGATCGACGACTCCAACGTCGTCCTCGGGACGCAAGCCGAGCAGTCCGACGAGATCCTGGCGTGGTCGAAGAACATCGACAAGGTCGCAGCGACGCTGGCAGGCTCGGACCCGGCGATCCGGCGGATCTTGACCGACGGACCGCGTGCGGCGACGACCCTGTCGCACTTCCTGGATTCGAACGGCGACGACACCACGAAGCTGATTCACCAGTTGGGGCGGACGGTCGACACGATCTCGCCGACGTCGTTCGCGACCGGCGCGACGTTCGCGATGCTGTCGGCGCTGTCTGCGGGCAGCCACACCCCCGCACCGGGAGACGGTCAGATCCACTTCGGCATCGTGCTGGAGACGGACAACCCGCCGAGCTGTACCAGTGGCTACGAGAGCACCGACAAGCTCATCGCCGAGATGAAGAAGCGCAACCCGGACTTCGACGTCAACTACGACGACTTCCCGTTGAACACGGAGGCGGGCTGCGACGTCCCGGTCGGCAACCCGACGGGCGTACGCAGCGCCGACCGTGCTGCACTGTCGAACCCGGATTTCGTTCAGCCGTGGGACAACAAGCCCAAGGCCGACCCGGACAAGCTCAACCTCAATCCGATCGCCACGCAGCTGGCGACACTGATGGGCGTGCACGCCAAATGACGTGCAGTCAGTGACGATGCGGTGAAGGATGCGATCGCGCCCGCGGAGCCGTAGACGCCCGCGGGCGCTAGTCGTCCCGAGCTTCGCCTTGTCGCTGGTAGAGCGGGCGGAGCGAGTCGGAACATCCTCCAACCGGCACACAGCGTGCCGTGACATTCGATAGGTACAGTGGCGCTCGATGAATTCTGATGAGACCCGCGAGCCGGATTCGGTGGACGAATCGGTGAGCGATGAGACCAGCCTGGACGGCAGCGACGAGGCAGGAGTCGATGAGACCGGAGCCGACGTGGCAGGAGTCGACGAGACCGGCGCGTCTCAGGGCCCGGTCGATTCGGACGACGAGACCGACTCCGACGACACCGACTCTGACGACACCGACTCCGGCGAGACGGACTCTGACGACACCGACTCCGACGACACCGACTCCGACGACACCGACTCTGACTCCGGCGAGACGGACGGTGGACGCCACTGGGCGGCCTCGATGGCTCTCGCAGTGGCGGTCACCGCGCTCGTAGCAGCCATCGTGTGCGTCGGCTACTTCGGCTACACCGGCATCAGGGCGTACACCGTCGATGCCAACCGTGAGCAGATGCGCGTCCACGTCGTCGACGCAGCCGAACAGGCGATGCTGAACATCCTCACCGTCGATGACAAGGGTGTCGACGTCTGGCAGAAGCGGATGAAGTCGTCGTTGACCGGTGACGCGTTGAAGCAGGCGATCGACGAGACCAGCGGTGGTGCGGTCAAGCAGATCGAAGCCGCCAAGGACCGGAAGCTGACGATCAAGGCGAGCATCATTCGCAGCGCGACCACCGAATTCAACCCGGACGAGGACACGGCGACGGTCTTCGTGCTGAGCCAGGCGGCCACGTCGGAGGCCCCGAACCAGCCGCAGGCCCAGTCGTCGTTGCTGTCGGTGGTCAAGGTCGACGACACGTGGAAGGTCGACAAGATCGTGCCGCTTACCGACATCACCTACTACGACGACACGGCAGAGCCTGCCACCGGTGAACAGCAGCAGGGCACCGAACAGCAGCAGGAAGGCGGCAACTGATGGCGGCCGAACGCCCGAACCAGCGTCGTACACGCAAGGTCGCAGGCCGTTCGACGGCCCGCGTCGAACTGTCGCAGACCGCGCGGGAGCGCAAGCAGTCCAAGGGGCCCGCCGGCACGGCGGAGCCGGTCTCGCAGGCCGAGGAGACGGCGCGCTCCGTCAGCCTTCGCAAGCCGCAGGGTGCCGAGTCCGGCGTCGACCGCAAGCGTCGTCTGGTCGAAGCCGAACGCGAGGTCGCCGAACGCGAACGTTCGATGACCGACGTCGAACCCGGGGTCCGCGACACACGCGGAACGTACCGACTCGCGGCGGTCCTCGGCGCAGTCGCGGTGCTCCTCGGCGCGATCGCGGCTGTCTTCGCGTTCCACCCGGGAGCCGATGTGACCGACAACAAGGCGTTCGTCGACCAGGAGGCGTCGGAGAAGGTGCTGTCGCAAGCACGATCGGCAGCGTGTGCACCGTTCCAGTACAAGTACCAGAACCTCGACTACTGGCTCACCGAGGCCCAGAGCAAGCTGAGCGGCACCGCGCGCGAACAGTTCCAGGCGAATCTCAAGACGAACCGGTCGATCATCGAACAGACCAAGTCGTCGTCGGACTGTCGAGTCGAGACGGTCGGCCTGATGGATCTGTCGCACGATCACGCGACCGTCCTGGCCGCCCTCCAAATCGACACCACCCGCGACGGCGCGCTGGTCGAGTCGAACAAGCCGAAGACGGGGATCGTCCTGGTCCGCGACGGCGACGAGTGGCTGGTCGACCAGTTCCTCGATCCGTAGACACCGCGTGGACGTATGTCCGTCGTTCGCTGACAGCGCGCGGATCAGTCATGAAATTTCATGGCCGATCCGCGCGTTCTCTTGACGAACCGGCTCTTCGCGGGTCACTGTAGTCACCAAACCGATCAGCTCAGGTGGCAGCCCGGCGATCTGGTTCTACTCGGGGTTGACAAATCCCGCTCCTCTTCTGATACAGTTGGACGTTGCGCTGGCTGCCTCCTGTTCGCTGTTCGATGCCCTTCCGGTCACCTCGGTGCCCGCCGTGGGAATTCGCTGCT
Source organism: Gordonia liuliyuniae (assembly GCF_021738805.1). Classification (NCBI taxonomy): domain Bacteria; kingdom Bacillati; phylum Actinomycetota; class Actinomycetes; order Mycobacteriales; family Gordoniaceae; genus Gordonia; species Gordonia liuliyuniae. The sequence continues at coordinate 142,640 of NZ_JAKKOR010000011.1, forward strand.
CATCAGGTCGATTCGCCTCGCAGCGGCCCCACGGCCAACGGCTACATGCCATGCACCGAGAAACTTCGTGTTGGAAGGACGCATCTTGGCTCTCGACCGCCAGTCCACCTCAACCACTGCGGGTATTATCCCGGGAGCGCCGCACCGCGCTTCATTCGCCAAGATCGACGAGCCACTGGAGGTTCCGGGTCTGCTGGACGTCCAGCTCGACTCGTTCGACTGGCTCGTCGGAACGCCCGAGTGGCGCGCTAAGGCGACCGCCCGCGGTGAAGAGAACCCGGTCGGCGGACTCGAGGATGTCCTCCGCGAACTGTCGCCCATCGAGGACTTCTCGTCCTCGATGTCCCTGTCCTTCTCTGATCCGCACTTCGACGAGGTCAAGGCCTCGGTCGACGAGTGCAAAGACAAGGACATGACGTACGCGGCTCCGCTGTTCGTCACCGCCGAGTTCATCAACAACAACACCGGCGAGATCAAGTCGCAGACCGTCTTCATGGGCGACTTCCCGATCATGACCGACAAGGGCAGCTTCATCATCAACGGCACCGAGCGTGTCGTGGTGAGCCAGCTGGTCCGTAGCCCCGGCGTGTACTTCGACGCCACCATCGACAAGGCCACCGAGAAGACGCTGCACTCGGTCAAGGTGATCCCGGGCCGCGGCGCGTGGCTCGAGTTCGACGTCGACAAGCGCGACACCGTCGGTGTCCGCATCGACCGCAAGCGCCGTCAGCCCGTCACCGTGCTGCTGCAGGCGCTCGGCATGACGCGCGAAGAGATCACCGAGCGCTTCGGCTTCTCCGAGATCCTCATGTCGACGCTGGAGAAGGACTCGACCGGCAACCAGGACGAAGCCCTCCTTGAGGTCTACCGCAAGCTGCGTCCGGGAGAGCCGCCGACCAAGGAGTCGGCCGAGAGTCTCTTGGAGAACCTGTTCTTCAAGGACAAGCGCTACGACCTGGCACGTGTCGGTCGCTACAAGATCAACAAGAAGCTCGGTCTCACCGCGACCCCGATGTTCGGTGAGTCGGTGCTGACCCGCGAGGACATCATCGCGACCGTCGAGTACCTGGTGCGCCTGCACGAGGCCGACCCGAACGTCACCAGCGAGATGACCGTTCCCGGCGGTGTCCCGGTGCCCGTCGAGGTCGACGACATCGACCACTTCGGCAACCGTCGCCTGCGCACCGTCGGCGAGCTGATCCAGAATCAGATCCGGGTCGGCCTGTCCCGCATGGAGCGCGTCGTCCGCGAGCGCATGACCACGCAGGACGCCGAGGCGATCACTCCGCAGACTCTGATCAACATCCGTCCCGTCGTGGCGGCGATCAAGGAGTTCTTCGGGACCAGCCAGCTCTCGCAGTTCATGGACCAGAACAACCCACTGTCGGGTCTGACGCACAAGCGTCGTCTCTCGGCGCTCGGCCCGGGTGGTCTGTCGCGTGAGCGTGCCGGCCTGGAAGTCCGTGACGTCCACCCGTCGCACTACGGCCGCATGTGCCCGATCGAGACGCCAGAAGGACCGAACATCGGCCTGATCGGTTCGCTGTCGGTGTACGCCCGCGTCAACCCGTTCGGCTTCATCGAGACGCCGTACCGCAAGGTCATCGACGGCAAGGTCTCCGACCAGATCGAGTACATGACCGCCGACGAGGAGGATCGTTACCTCATCGGTCAGGCGAACACGAACTACGACGCCGACGGCACCATCACCGACGAGCGCGTCCTGGTCCGCATCAAGGGCGCCGAGGTCGAGTTCGTTCCGGCTTCGCAGGTCCAGTACATCGACGTCTCGCCGCGCCAGATGGTGTCGGTCGCGACCGCGATGATCCCGTTCCTCGAGCACGACGACGCCAACCGTGCCCTGATGGGCGCGAACATGCAGCGCCAGGCTGTGCCGCTGGTCCAGAGCGAGTCGCCGCTGGTCGGCACCGGCATGGAGTTGCGTGCCGCGGTCGATGCCGGCGATGTCATCGTCACCGGCAAGACCGGTGTCATCGAAGAGGTCTCGGCCGACTACATCACCGTGATGGCCGACGACGGCACCCGGGACAGCTACCGCCTGCGCAAGTTCGAGCGGAGCAACCACGGCACGTGCGCCAACCAGGTGCCGATCGTCGACGAGGGACAGCGTGTCGAGGCCGGTCAGGTTCTCGCCGACGGCCCGTGCACCGACCAGGGTGAGATGGCGCTCGGCAAGAACCTGCTCGTGGCGATCATGCCGTGGGAGGGTCACAACTACGAGGACGCGATCATTCTGAGCCAGCGCCTCGTCGAAGAGGACACGCTCACCTCGATTCACATCGAGGAGCACGAGATCGATGCCCGCGACACCAAGCTCGGTGCCGAGGAGATCACTCGTGACATCCCGAACGTCTCCGACGAGGTCCTCGCGGACCTCGACGAGCGCGGAATCGTGCGCATCGGTGCCGAGGTCCGCGACGGCGACGTGCTGGTCGGCAAGGTCACCCCGAAGGGCGAGACCGAGCTGACCCCGGAAGAGCGTCTGCTCCGCGCGATCTTCGGTGAGAAGGCGCGCGAAGTGCGTGACACCTCGTTGAAGGTGCCGCACGGCGAAACCGGCAAGGTCATCGGCGTCCGAGTCTTCAGCCGTGACGACGACGACGACCTCGCTCCGGGTGTCAACGAGCTGGTCCGCGTCTACGTCGCGCAGAAGCGCAAGATCCAGGACGGCGACAAGCTCGCAGGCCGCCACGGCAACAAGGGCGTCATCGGCAAGATCCTGCCGCAGGAGGACATGCCGTTCCTGCCCGACGGCACACCGGTCGACATCATCCTGAACACCCACGGTGTTCCGCGTCGTATGAACATCGGCCAGATCTTGGAGACCCACCTCGGCTGGGTCGCCAAGGCCGGCTGGAACATCGACACCGCGCAGCTCGAAGAGGAGTGGGCCAAGCGCCTGCCCGCCGACATGGTCTCGGCCGAGCCGAACACGAACACCGCGACTCCGGTGTTCGACGGTGCCAAGGACGACGAGTTGGCCGGTCTGCTCGGCTCGACCCTGCCGAACCGTGACGGCGACGTCATGGTCGGCCCGGACGGCAAGGCGACGCTGTTCGACGGTCGTTCCGGCGAGCCGTTCCCGTACCCGGTCGCGGTCGGCTACATGTACATCATCAAGCTGCACCACCTGGTCGACGACAAGATCCACGCGCGTTCGACCGGTCCGTACTCGATGATCACGCAGCAGCCGCTCGGTGGTAAGGCGCAGTTCGGTGGCCAGCGCTTCGGTGAGATGGAGTGCTGGGCGATGCAGGCGTACGGCGCCGCCTACACCCTGCAGGAATTGTTGACCATCAAGTCGGACGACGTCGTCGGCCGCGTGAAGGTCTACGAGGCGATCGTCAAGGGCGAGAACATCCCGGAGCCGGGTATCCCCGAGTCGTTCAAGGTCCTGCTCAAGGAGCTTCAGTCGCTCTGCCTCAACGTGGAGGTGTTGTCGTCGGACGGTGCAGCCATCGAGATGGCCGACAGCGATGACGAAGACCTCGAGCGCGCCGCCGCGAACCTGGGTATCAACCTCTCGCGCAACGAGAACGCCACGGTCGACGATCTCGCGAACTGACCCACGCACGGGGAGCTCCGTCCCCCCGTGGACCCTGGTCCGACCAGCGGTTCACGGGACGGGGCCGCCCCCGACAACACGACTTAGACCTCGACGCTTTTAGGGCTGCTTAGCTTTCTGAGGAAGGGCAATAGATTGCTCGACGTAAACTTTTTCGATGAACTGAAGATCGGTCTTGCGACGGCCGACGATATCCACAACTGGTCGTACGGTGAGGTCAAGAAGCCGGAGACCATCAACTACCGCACCCTGAAGCCGGAGAAGGACGGGCTCTTCTGCGAGAAGATCTTCGGTCCGACCCGCGACTGGGAGTGCTACTGCGGCAAGTACAAGCGCGTGCGCTTCAAGGGCATCATCTGTGAGCGCTGCGGCGTCGAGGTGACCAAGGCCAAGGTGCGCCGCGAGCGCATGGGCCACATCGAGCTGGCTGCACCGGTCACGCACATCTGGTACTTCAAGGGTGTGCCGAGCCGTCTGGGCTACCTGCTCGACCTGGCGCCGAAGGATCTCGAGAAGATCATCTACTTCGCCGCCTACGTGATCACGTCGGTCGACGACGAGCTTCGTCACGCGGAGCTCTCGACCCGTGAGGCCGAGATGGGCGTCGAGCGCAAGGCGATCATGGATGATCTCGAAGCCGCGCTTGCCGAGCGACAGACCAAGCTCGAAGCCGACCTGGCCGAGCTCGAGGCGGAGGGCGCGAAGGCCGACGCGAAGCGCAAGGTCCGTGACGGCGGTGAGCGCGAGCTCAAGCGCATGCGCGACCACGCCAACCGCGAGGTCGAGGCTCTCGACGAGATCTGGGACAAGTTCACCAAGCTGGCCCCGGGCGAGCTCATCATCGACGAGCGTCTCTACCGGGAACTGGAGGACCGCTTCGGCGAGTACTTCACCGGTGCGATGGGCGCCGAGGCGATCAAGAAGCTCCTCGAGACCTTCGACATCGACGCGGAAGCCGAATCGCTGCGCGAGACCATTCGCAGCGGCAAGGGCCAGAAGAAGCTGCGTGCGCTCAAGCGACTGAAGGTCGTCGCTGCGTTCCAGCGTTCGGGCAATGAGCCCAAGGGCATGGTCCTCGAAGCCGTCCCGGTGATCCCGCCGGAGCTGCGTCCGATGGTCCAGCTCGACGGTGGCCGATTCGCTACGTCGGACCTGAACGATCTGTACCGCCGCGTCATCAACCGCAACAACCGTCTCAAGCGACTGATCGATCTCGGTGCGCCCGAGATCATCGTCAACAACGAGAAGCGCATGCTTCAGGAGTCGGTTGACGCACTGTTCGACAACGGCCGTCGCGGTCGTCCGGTCACCGGACCGGGCAACCGTCCGCTCAAGTCGCTGTCCGATCTGCTCAAGGGCAAGCAGGGTCGTTTCCGTCAGAACCTGCTCGGCAAGCGCGTCGACTACTCGGGCCGTAGCGTCATCGTCGTCGGTCCGCAGCTCAAGCTGCACCAATGCGGCCTGCCGAAGCTGATGGCTCTTGAGCTGTTCAAGCCGTTCGTGATGAAGCGTCTCGTCGACCTGAACCAGGCGCAGAACATCAAGTCGGCCAAGCGCATGGTGGAGCGTCAGCGCCCCGCCGTGTGGGACGTCCTCGAAGAGGTCATCGCCGAGCACCCCGTGCTGCTGAACCGTGCTCCGACCCTGCACCGTCTCGGTATCCAGGCGTTTGAGCCGCAGCTCGTCGAGGGCAAGGCCATCCAACTGCACCCGCTCGTCTGTGAAGCGTTCAACGCCGACTTCGACGGTGACCAGATGGCCGTGCACCTCCCGCTGTCGGCGGAGGCGCAGGCCGAGGCTCGCATCCTGATGCTCTCGAGCAACAACATCCTCTCGCCTGCATCGGGCCGCCCGCTCGCCATGCCGCGTCTGGACATGGTGACCGGTCTGTACTACCTGACCACTCAGAAGCCGGGTGAGAAGGGCGAGTACACCGGCGCGACCGGCGACGACGTCGAGCGCGGTGTCTTCTCGAGCCCCGCCGAGGCGCAGATGGCCGTTGATCGCGGCTCGCTGAGCATCCAGGCGTCGATCAAGGTGCGTCTGACCGATCAGCGTCCGCCCGCGGACGTTGAGGCCGAGCTGTTCGCCGATGGCTGGCGTAAGGGCATGGCGTGGGAGACCACGACCACCTTGGGCCGTGTGCTGTTCAACGAGCTGCTTCCGCACGACTACCCGTTCATCGACGAGCAGATGCCGAAGAAGCGTCAGGCCGTGATCATCAACGATCTCGCTGAGCGCTACCCGATGATCGTCGTCGCGCAGACCGTCGACAAGATGAAGGACGTCGGCTTCTACTGGGCGACCCGGTCAGGCGTCACCGTCTCGATGTCGGACGTTCTGGTTCCGCCCGCCAAGGCCGAGATCCTGGAGCGTTACGAGGAGCGGGCCGACGGGCTGGAGCGCAAGTACCAGCGCGGTGGTCTGACCACCGAAGAGCGTCGCGACGCACTGGTCGAGATCTGGAAGCAGGCCACCGAGGAAGTCGGTAAGGCTCTCGAGGACTACTACCCGGACGACAACCCGATCACGATGATCCCGAAGTCGGGCGCCACCGGCAACATGACGCAGGTTCGTAACCTGTCGGGCATGAAGGGCCTGGTGACGAACCCGAAGGGTGAGTTCATCCCGCGTCCGATCAAGTCGTCGTTCCGTGAGGGACTGACGGTCGCCGAGTACTTCATCAACACGCACGGTGCTCGTAAGGGTCTGGCCGACACGGCTCTGCGTACCGCCGACTCGGGTTACCTGACCCGTCGTCTGGTGGACGTTTCGCAGGACGTCATCGTCCGCGAAGAGGATTGTGGCACCGAGCGCGGCATCAACGTGCCGCTCGCGGAGCGACAGAGCGACGGCGCACTCATTCGCGACGCTCACGTGGAGACCTCGGCGTACGCTCGTACGCTCGCGGTGGACGCGCTCGACGCCGACGGCAACGTCGTCATCAAGAAGGGCCACGACCTGGGTGATCCCGCGATCGAGGCTCTCCTCGCCGCGGGTGTCACCGAGGTGAAGGTCCGTTCGGTCCTCACCTGTGCGACCGGCACCGGCGTCTGTGCCCACTGCTACGGCCGTTCGATGGCCACCGGCAAGCTCGTCGACATCGGCGAGGCCGTCGGTATCATCGCTGCCCAGTCGATCGGCGAGCCCGGTACCCAGCTGACGATGCGTACGTTCCACCAGGGTGGTGTCGGCGACGACATCACGGGTGGTCTGCCGCGTGTCACCGAGCTGTTCGAAGCACGTGTCCCGAAGGGCAAGGCTCCGATCGCCGAGGTGTCCGGCCGCGTCTCCATCGAGGACGATGATCGCTTCTACAAGATCACGATCGTCCCGGACGACGGCAGCGAAGAGGTCGTGTACGACAAGATCTCGAAGCGTCAGCGCATGCGCGTCTTCAAGCACGAGGACGGCACCGAGCGTCTCCTGACCGACGGTGACCACGTCGAGGTCGGTCAGCAGCTCATGGAGGGTGCTGCCGATCCGCACGAGGTGCTGCGTGTGATGGGTCCGCGCCAGGTGCAGATCCACCTCGTCAACGAGGTCCAGGAGGTGTACCGGAGCCAGGGTGTGTCGATCCACGACAAGCACGTCGAGACCATCGTCCGCCAGATGCTGCGTCGCGTGACGATCATCGACTCCGGTGCGACCGAGTTCCTGCCGGGTTCGTTGACCGAGCGCGCCGAGTTCGAGGCGGCCAACAGGTCGGTCGTCGCCGAGGGCGGGGAGCCGGCTGCCGGCCGTCCGGTCTTGATGGGCATCACCAAGGCGTCGCTCGCCACGGATTCGTGGCTGTCGGCGGCGTCGTTCCAGGAGACCACGCGAGTCCTGACCGATGCGGCCATCAACAGCCGCAGCGACAAGCTCGTCGGCCTCAAGGAGAACGTGATCATCGGTAAGCTGATCCCGGCCGGTACCGGTATCGACCGTTACCGGAACATCCAGGTCCAGCCGACCGAGGAAGCCCGTGCCGCCGCGTACGCGCTGCCCACGTACGACGACACCTACTACAGCCCGGACAGCCCGTTCGGTGCGCCGAGTGGTGCCGCCGTCCCGCTGGACGACTACGGTTTCGGTAGCGACTTCCGCTAGCGCGACAGACAACGAGGAAGGCCCCCACCGCGAGGTGGGGGCCTTCCTCGTCGCTGCTGGTCGTGCCCAGGGCGCGGCTTTGTGCGCAGGGTCAGACCCTGAGCACAAGGGCGCTGCCCTGAGCACAAACGGGCAGCACTGAGTTTCTGCGGAGGCCTTCGCTGAGACTTAGGGGGCCAGTTCGGCGGCCCGTCTGCCGACGGCTTCGGTGGTCTTCGTGAACTTGGCGACGAGCTCCCTGCCCATCAGGGCCTTGACGACCACGGACAACGGTCCGTTTATCTCGAAGTGCGAGTCGTAGCGCGACCGCCCGTCGCCGAGATCGACGACGCTCTGGCGGCGCAGGCTGGTGATCAACCTGAACGGAGCGGGCTTCATCCGGTAGGTGAACCATCGCCCATCCTCGTCCACCTCGTCGATGAACTCGCGTTGACGCATCGGCGGTCGGGGGCCGAGGTCGACCTTCATGTCGATCGGCGCACCCGGAGTCAGCGTCGTCGAGCAGTCCAGCTGGAAGGGATTCCATTCGTGGTAGGCGTCGAAGTCGGTGAGCACGCTCCAGACCACGTCGGCAGGTGCGTCGATCTCGATGCTGTTGTCGGTGACTAGGCTCATCCCGCAACTGTAGAACACGTTGCAGAAATGCGTCTGTCAGGCGCCGATGGCGCGAGCGATCATCGGCCAGGAGTCACGGAGGTCGGCGTAGAACAGGCCCCACGTGTGTACGCCGTCGGGGCGGTGGACGAAGCGGTGTGGGATGTGTAGACCCGCGAGTCGGTTCGCCATGTTCGTCGTGCAGCTCAGGGCGACGCGTTCGATCACGTTGCCGCCGACGAGTCCGCCGCCGTTGCGTAGGAGGCTGCCATCAACCGGCCCCGCTACTCCCGACCCGGCGGACAGATAGATGGTCTTGCCACGGAGCTTGCCTGCGTTGACCACCGGATCGTGGTGCCGCCACTGCGGGCTTCCGGGCGGCCCCCACATGTTGACGACGTTCCCGCCTCCTCGGGCGACGACGGCCGTGTTCGCGAGCAGCCCCAGCGGATCGGTGGCGCCGGGGCAACCGCTGTAGGAGGCGACGGCACGCCATCGTGACGGCGCGTGCGTCACGATGTCCAGGGCCGGGCCCGCCGTCATGGAGACTCCCGACAGGGCGTTCACGCGGCTGGTGCGGTAGGCGGCGTCGATCACCGGCGGGAGTTCCCGGTTGATGTAGGTCTCCCACTTGTTGTGCCCGAGAACCGGGTCGTTCGTGTTCCAGTCGGTCCACATGGAGAACTTCCCGCCGATCGGCAGGACGACGTTGACGCGTTTGTGTGCGAAGAACGCTCGGGCGCCGCCGCTGTGGTACCAGGAGATGCCGTCCTCGGCGCCGCCCGCGCCGGGGAGCATGTAGAAGGACGGCAGTCCGGCAGGCTTGCCGACCGGATGCAGCACGTGGTTGCGGACCACCCGGTGCATCGATGGCGAGTACACCGAGACCAGATCCACTTGCGGGCTGAGCCGTTGCACACCGACGATCCGTGCTGCCGCGGCAGCCGTGGGCAGTCCTGGAGCCGATGCGGCGAGCAACGCGAAGACGACGGCCACGAGAACGGTTCGCCTGGTACGGCGGCGACGTGTCGGCGCGGGCGCGGACGCAGGCATGCGCGTCGTCCTCGCACGCAATTCAGTCACGACCCGAGAGTAGCGGTGGCACCGTCGAGTGCCGATCCGCGTTACTCGTTCGTTGTGGTATCGATGCGTGCTCCTGCCTTCTACAGTGGAGGTCGTGGCCGAGCGCGTCGATCGAGCGCAGCAGCAGCCGCCGACGCGGTTCCGTTGGCTGCTGCACATCGACGTGGACCAGTTCCAGGTGGCGGCGGAGCGATTGCGTCGGCCCGATCTCGTCGGTGTCCGGGTCATCGTCGGCGGAGACGGTGATCCGTCCCGTCCGCGGCAGGTGGTGACGTGCGCGTCGTACGAGGCTCGGGTCGACGGTGCGCGTGCAGGCCTTCCACTTCCCGCCGCCAGACGCAAGAGCCCCGACGCCGTCTTCCTGCCGCTCGACATGGCGTACTACACCGACGTCTCCGAGCGGGTCATGGACGTCGTCCGGGCACAGGGCAGTCTCGTGGAAGTGTGGGGATTCGACGAGGCGTACCTCGGCGTCGAGCCGCGTGACGCGACGCCGATGCTGACCGCGGCGGAGGTCGTCGAGTTCGCCGACCGGCTCCGGGTCGCGGTACTCGACGAGACCGGTCTCGAGTGCTGTCTCGGGGTCTCCGACAACAAGCAGCGAGCGAAGATGGCCGCGGGGTTCGCGAAGGCTGCGGTCCGTCGCCCTGACGCGCCTGCCGCCGACCGGATCTTTGTGCTCGACGACGGGAACTGGCCTCAACTCATGGGGCCGCGATCCTGCCGCGATCTGTGGAGCGTCGGTCCGAGGACTGCGGCTCGGCTCGCCGATCACGGTGTCGACACCGTCGAGCAACTGCAGACGGTACCGCTCGAGGATCTGATTTCGATGTTCGGCCCGAGTCAAGGAAATTGGCTGTACGTCCTGTGTCGGGGAGGAGGCGACGACGCGATCGCGACCGCGCCGTGGATCGCGAAGTCCCACTCGCGGTCACGCACCTATCCGAGAGATCTCACCGATCGGGAAGAAGTCCGTGACGCGGCGGCCGATTTGACCCGTGAGGTGCTCGCGCACGCCGTCGCCGAGCAGCGCCTGCCGTTCCGTGTCGGGCTCACCGTTCGCACGTCGACCTTCTACACGCGGACGAAGATGCGCAGGCTCGCCGAGCCGACTGTCGAGTACGCCGAGATCATCCCCGTCGTCGACAGTCTGGTCGATGCCTTCGAACTCGACAGGCCTGTTCGTCTGCTGGCCGTCCGGTTGGAATTGGAAGACGTGTAGCGCGCGCTGTCAGCGGGGAACCCGCAACGAACTGAGTTCGGCGTCGCCGTCAACATCCAACCCGATCCGGTCCCATTCGGCGCCGATCCGGACGACGGCGTAGGCCGACGTCGGAAATCTCTCGATCGTGCCGGACGGATCGAGCGTCAACGCCGTCTCCGGGATTCCCGGAAAGTGGCCGACCATCAGCAGGGTCCGCGCGTCGGCCGGCGCGTGAATGCGGATCGTCTCCAGCAATTCGTCGGGTGTGCCGCCGTAGATGTCGTCGACATACTGGGTCGGCGCGCCGATCCCGGTCCGCTCCAACGTCAGCCGGGTGCGAGTCGCCGTCGAACAGAGAACGGCGTCGACGCGATACCCGTCGTCCCGGATCCAGTCGCCTGCGAGCGCGGCCTGACGTCGACCGCGCTCGTTGAGCGGCCGCTCGTGATCGGGGACGCCGAGCGGGTAGTCGCTCTTCCCGTGCCGAAGCAGGATCAGCAGGCGGCTCCCTCGGCTCATGCGGCTCCCTGGGCGTCCCGGGCGAGCGAGGAGTCAGCGGACATGGTCCGCAGTACTTGCGCGGTGGCACGCCATGCGGCGGCCTCCTGCACGTAGAAGGCATGTGCATCGACGTCGCACGTGTGAGCAGAGTCGTCGGCCAGCTCGGACAACTCCAGGTGCTCGTCGACGCACCGCGTGATCAGACTCTGCAGACTCTCGCCCCGGCACGCTGCGTTGACGTCGTCGGAGGCCAGGGTCATCAGGCGTTCCAGTTCGCTGCGGTACATGAGTCAACGGTAGATCCGACCCCCGACAATTTCGGGCAGGCGCGCCACCGGTTGTCGGGTGCACAGGCGTCAGTGGAATGAGTGACAATTCACGCGCAGTGCTCGTGATTGCCGGGTGAAGCGTCGCCGGCGGATAGTCTGGTCGGGATGCACACCTGGATTCCCGCGCTGTTGGCGATCGCCGCGGCACTGTTGATCGCCATCGGCACTGTGCTGCGTCAGCGCTCGTCGGCGGCGAGCGGGGCCATCACCGCCGGCTGGTGGATCGGCGCTGCCGTGGCGTTGTCTGGGTTCTCGCTGCAAGCGTCGGCGTTGGGCCTCGGGTCGATCCTTCTCGTGCAACCGCTCGTCGTGCTCGCCGTGTTGTTCGTGCTGCCGATGGAGGCGTGGGCCGACCACCGGCGACCACGCCGCTCCGAGTGGGCGTGGGGCGGTGTCCTCGTCGCCTGCGTCGTTGCCTTCCTACTGATCGCGAGACCGGTATCGACGGACCGCCGCCCAGATGTCGTCGTCATGGGAGGCACGGTCGGCGCAGTGGTCGCCGGGTTGATCGCGCTGGTCGTGGTCGCCGAATGTAAGGACAACCGTCACCACAAGGCGTTGCTGTACGGACTGGCGTCGGGTGCCCTGTTCGGAGTGTCCTCACTGCTGATCAAGGCGGTGGCGATCCGCGTGGTCGACGGTCCGCTGACTGTGTTCGTCCATTACGAGGTCTACCTGCTGGTGCCGGTCGTCGTGCTCGGCGTAGTCGCGCAGCAGCGTTCGTTCGGGTCCGGTGATCTGCAGACGTCGTTTCCGGCCATGAACGTCATGGAGCCGACCGTCGCGATGGTGCTCGGTGTCGCGCTCCTCGGCGAGAGCTTGAAGGTCGGGGTGCCCGCGACGATCGTTCTCGTAGTGGTCCTGGCACTGGCGATCGTCGCTGTCGCAGAACTGGCCAAAGCCGCAGCGATCCGCGGAGACCAGCGTTCGCTGGCGTGCGTGGATCAGTGAACGTACAGAGACCCAGCCTCCCGCGATTACGCAGGCTTCGGCAGAGACTCAGGCACCGGTAGAGACTCAGGCTCCGGCGATGACCGGCTTGAGTCGCTCGGCCCACGCCTGCGCCGCCTTGGCGGGCTTCTCGGCGCTCGATGCGTCGTGGCGGTAGTGCTCCCCGACCTCGATCGCGCCCAGAGCCGTCAGTTTCTCGGCCATGACCTCTCCGCCACGGTTGAACGTGTCGTCGTAGACCGTGTCGCCGAGACCGAACACGGAGAAGCGCAGTCCGGCGAGATCGGGCTTCTCCTCATCCAACTCATCCGCGAACGGAAGTGCGCTCGACGGGAGTTCGCCTTCGCCGTACGTCGAGCAGACCACGACGAGGAAGTCGTCGGTGTTCAGATCTTCGGCGGCGTACTCGGCCATGTCGTAGATCGACGGATCGTGGTCGGCGGCGAGCACGTCGGCGATGGCGTCGGCGACGAGTTCGCTGGTGCCGGTCTCGGTGCCGTAGAGGATGACAGCTGCCATTATCGGGCATCTCCTGGGAAGATTCGGGGTCAACGACGACGATGACGGTATCCTAACCACTTCGTCGCGTCGAACCCCGACCAGGGACTTTAGGTCTATGTCACAGGCCCGTCGGCGGAGTCGGGGTCAGTTGACCTCCCAACGGTCGTTCGTACCGCCCGCGGAGACGGAGTACGTGAGGGGCCTCGTCGCCCCGCCGTCGTTGACCACCGTGCATTGGAACGTCGATCCCGCGGTCAACGCTTTGACGTCCTCACCACAGTTCACGGTGACATTCCCGCCGAGTTGATCCGCGACTGGCTGTGCGAGTTGCTTTGCGACAGTGGGCATGTCGTACAGCAGGTCGTCAGTGGTCAGCTTGAATCCGCCGTCGTCGTCGGTGATCGTGATCTGCGTACGAACTTTCGCGCCGTCGATGTCGGCCACGCACGTGAACGCGGTGCCGGTCGTGATCTCGCTCTCCGGATAGTCGCACTCGTAGGTGGAGACGGTTCGGCCGGTCTTCGCGTAGTCGTCGTCGATCTCCGAGACGGCCCTCTCCTCGAAGGCACTCCGGTCGAAACCGTTGTCGCCGACGCTCACCGAGGCGCTGCACGCGGCGAGGAGGGGGAGTACGGCGAGGGCTGCGATGGCGGCGGCGGGACGCAGATGGCTCATACCCGGCAAGAATATTCTTCACGGAAGTGATTTGTGTCACTATAGTGATTTGTCCGTCGATCGGATGACTGTCGCTGAACTGTGGTGATCGTGGGTCGCCGGTTGTGGCTGAACGGCGCTATTGCCTTCTCCTGGCGCGATAGGATTGCATTCCCGACATTTGAGAAAGGTGCACGAAAGTGGACTGGAGTTCGTTCTGGGGTGTGCTGTGGTACACCATCGTGATTTTTGCTTTCATCGCATATCTGATCGTCTTGTTCATGATCCTGACCGACCTGTTCCGCGACCACAAGCTGGGTGCGGGCTGGAAGGTCCTGTGGATCATCGCGCTGGTGATCTTCCCGTATCTGACGGCGTTCGTGTACATTCTCGCGCGCGGCCCCGGGATGAACGACCGGAACCGCGCGGCAGCCGTCGCCGCTCACCGGGCGCAGGAGGAGTACATCCAGCACGCCGCGGGCCAGGCGTCGCCTGCGCACCAGATCGCGACCGCGAAGTCGCTGCTCGACGCCGGAGTCGTGACGCCGGAGGAGTACGAGACTCTCAAGGCCAAGGCGCTCGCTGCCTGACCGGCCCCGATGGCTGGTAGTGCCCTGCGACAGGCTCGGACGGAGATTGTTCCGTCCGGGCCTGTTTGTCTGTCGTAGACGTGTACACCCGGTCGGTCGAACGATCGTGTGTGCACCGTGGTCGGCGGTTCGGACCGATACTCTGGGATCGGACCGAACACCGCGCTCCGCGAGAAGGGACCTGTCCATGGCGACCCGTATCGACAGCTGGATCTGGGCGATCCGACTGACGAAGACCCGCTCAGCCGCGGGCGCCGCATGCCGGGGCGGCCACGTCCGGCTCAACGGGGCCACCGCCAAACCGTCTGCGACCGTCGCGGTCGGCGACCGAGTAAGTGTGCGCCAGGGTTCGCGCGAACGGGTCGTCGAAGTGACCGGCCTGATCAACAAACGGGTGTCGGCGGCCGTCGCCGCGCAGCACTATGTCGACCACAGCCCTCCACCTCCTCCCCGCGAAGTGATCGCGTCGATTCCGCGGCGCGAAGCCGGAGCGGGCAGGCCGACTAAACGTGAACGGCGTGAACTCGACCGCTTTCGCCGCGGGGCGATGCTCGTTGTGGCCGCGATCGCGGTGCTCGGCCTGGCGGCGTGCGGTAGCGATGGAACGTCCGACGCGATCGACTCGAGTCCCGAACCTAAGACGGGTACCGGTCCCGACTTCGACCGATGCGGCGGTCTCACCACTGACGACGTCGTCTCGATCAGCCGACTCGGCGGCCTCACCCAGGTCATCGACAATCCGTCGGCCTGCGAATGGCGGCGCGGCGCGACCAGCGCGCCGTCCGTGTCGTTCAACTGGTACCGAGGGTCGCCCATCGGGCGCGAGCGGGGAACCGAACAGCTGCAACGCGATGTGACACAGGATTACGAGGTCGACGGACAGTCCGGTTTCATCGCCCGCCATGGGAACATCTGTGAGACCGGCATCGGATGGGACGCCGACTTCATCGAGATCTCGGTGATGTCCGCATCCGCGGACGGTACCGCGTCGATGACTACCGATCAGACGTGTGAAGTGACGAAACGGCTCACCGAGAAGGTCGTGAGAGGAGCGTCCTCGTGAGGGGGAACCGGGCCCGCCGGGTCGTCGCCGCATCGGCGGTCGCCGTCGCCGCGGTCGTCGGTGTCGGCGCGTGCAGCGTGGACGGCACTCCGGTGCGTGAAGGGCGTGACGTCGGCACCGACACCGGCCACGTCGACACCGACAAGTTCGAGAACCTCCTCGCCGAATGCGAGATCCTGCCGTCGAACCAGATCGCCGAAGCCGTCGGCGGCGCTGTCGCCGACCCGAGCTTCTTCGGTGCCAACTGTCGCTGGACCGTGCTGGGGACGAACACCGCCGAGGTGATGTTCAACTGGTTCGAGTGGGGGTCGTACAACCATGAGAAGGACACCGCCAAGCGGCTGGGCTTCACCACCGAGAACGTCGAAGTGCGCAGCCAGGCCGCCTTTACCGCACGGGACCCGAAACGACCGAACGTCTGCGGCGTGACTGCGAAAGCACCGAGCGGCGGCGTCTACACGTGGTGGGTTGAGCCATCCGGCACGCCGGCGGGCGACGCCTGCGACGCGCCCATCAAACTGATGGAACTCATTCTGACGGGTGCGTTCTGAGGGTCGCGCTCTAAAGGGCCGCGTTCGCAAGGGTCGTGACTGAGACGGTCGAGGCCACGGCGAGCGCGCCGTCGTCGTCGGGGACCAAGATCCACATCAGCAGGCGTTCGCCGTCCCGGGAGCGGCGGACGGTGACCGGCGTGGCCGGCGCGATCGGTCGCAGGTACTCGATCACTGCTCGGTGCGGACCGTCGATCAGATCGGGGTGATCGACGAGCTCATCCTCGACGATCTCGAGGTACGCCGCGTTGTTCAGATGCTTGAACGGATCGAAATCAGTGATCCGCAGGACGTGTTCGCGATCGGGGAGATCGATGTCCTCGACACTCGGAGCGGTCCCCGGATTCATCGACTTCCACCGCAGGCGGTGCTCGTCGGTCATCTGCGCGAGCAGGTCGAGGGCACCGTCACTGATCCGCGACGGCATTCCCGAATCGTTGACGTTGATCCAGAACGCCTCGGTCTCGACGAGTCCGTTCGGTCGGGGTTTCGGATTGAACCGGTTGGTCTGCGTCTCGCCGACGATGCGCACGCGCATGTTGGTCCACCGCGTGGAGAGGGCGCCGCACCACCGTTCCATTCGGAGATCGGACGGCCAGGTGAGGGGTTCGATCACATCGATGACGGTGCGGCGGATGATCCAGAACGGGTCGGTGTCGGCGAATGTGACGGCGGCGATGTTGTCGTTCGCGACGTCCTGTAGGTAGCGCGCCACTCCGTCCAATCGAACGCGCATGTCCTGGTCGACGTCACCGGTGCGGACGCGGTACTCGCCTGCGAAGAATCGCGCACCGGACTTCCGTTCGCTCAGCGGCCCGTACTCGCCGGTGCTGGTCACGTCGGGGGCCTCCTAGGGGGCTGCGGGGTGGCGCGTAATCTCGGGTCCACTATCCTCCGGTGTGACGCATTACGCTATTCTCAATAGCAAAACTAGAACACGTTCACCCTGTGGATCGCCGGTTTCGGCATGAAGGAAGACCAGATGGCGCACGTTATCACCCGCCCTTGCTGCAATGACGGCTCTTGCGTCGCAGTGTGTCCGGTGAACTGTATTCATCCGACGCCGGACGAACCGGACTTTCTGACCGCGGAAATGCTGTACATCGATCCCGAGACCTGTATCGACTGCGGTGCGTGTATCGACGAATGCCCGGTTGAGGCGATCGTTCCCGACGACCAGCTCGAAGAGTCGGACGAACCGTATCTGCAGATCAACGCGGACTACTACAAGGACCACGACGCAGACGGCGGCCTGGTGAAGCATCCCAAGCCCCCGCAGTTGCCCGAGGGTGAGGAACTGCGGGTCGCGATCGTCGGGGCCGGTCCGGCCGCCTTCTACGCGGCCGAGGAGCTGGTCAAGAAGCGGCAGGTGCAGGTGCACATGTTCGACCGGCTGCCCACCCCGTACGGACTGGTGCGCGCGGGGGTGGCCCCCGACCACGCCAAGACCAAAGGCGTCGAGTCGACATTCGCGGCCGTCGAGAAGAAGGCGAACTTCACCTACCACCTGAACGTCGAGGTCGGTCCGCATGTGACCTCTGACGAGCTGCGCGAGCGCTTCGGCGCGGTGCTGTACGCGGTCGGCGCGGCGCACGATCGTCGTCTCGGCGTCGTCGGCGAGGAACTGCCCGGGTCGATCGCCGCAACCGACTTCGTCGCCTGGTACAACGGACATCCCGATCACGCGGGCCGGGTGTTCGACCTCTCGTCCGAGCGGGTCGTCATCGTCGGAAACGGCAATGTCGCGCTCGACGTCGCCCGCATCCTGGTGACCGATCCCGACCAGCTCGCCCGCACCGACATCGCCGACCACGCACTCGCAGTCCTGCGCGAATCGGCCGTCCGCGAAGTCGTCGTGCTGGCGCGTCGCGGCGTCGAGCACGGTGCGTTCACCAACAGCGAGTTCCTGTCGCTCGGCGAACTCGACGGTGTCGACATCGTCATGCCCGACGAACTGACCCTGTCCGATGAGGCGGCCGCCGCCGAAGCCGATGGCTCGCTCGACTCGGTCAAGGCCACCAAGATCCGACTCGCCCGTGAGTTCGCGGCGAAGTCGGTCGGCGGCGGGGACCGTCGGATCGTGTTCGAGTTCTTGACCTCGCCGACCGCGATCGTCGGCTCCGGCGGCGTCGAGACGGTGCAGTACGTCCGCAACCGGTACGTTGATGGATCGTCGATCGAGCCGACGGACGACACCGGGGAGATCGCGGCCGGAGTCGTGGTCCGATCAGTCGGTTACCGCGGGAACCCCGTCGACGGCCTGCCGTTCGACGAGCAGCGCGCCGTCGTCCCCAGCGCGGACGCGCGCGTGCTCGACGCTCCGGACGGCGAACCGATACCGGGCCTCTACGTCGCAGGCTGGATCCGGCGCGGGCCCACCGGAGGCATCGGCCGCAACCGGTACTGCGGCGAGGAAGCGGCCAAGGCCGTGCTCGCCGACTTCGCTCACGGAGTGCTTCCGGCCCCGACCGCGAGCACCGACGACCTCGCCGACCTCGTCGCGTCGCGCGGAGCCAACCGCATCGACCTCGCCGGATGGAAGGCGATCGACGCCGCCGAGAAGGGGGCGGGCAAGGCCGCAGGTCGCCGCCGCATCAAGATCGTGTCAGTGACCGACCTGGAGCGGGCTGCGGGGGACAACGCGTGAGCGCCGGCGACGACCGGTTGCGGATCGCGCTGCTCTCGTACCGCAGCAAACCGCACTGCGGAGGTCAGGGCGTCTACGTCCGTCATCTGGCACGTGAGATCGCGCTGCTCGGTCACGACGTCGAGATCTTCTCCGGCCAGCCGTACCCCGACCTCGACGAGTCGGCGCTCGACGCGGGCGTCACCTTGACTAAAGTGCCGAGCCTGGATCTGTTCGGCGAACCGGACCCGTTTCGGACCCCGAGGCCGCGCGAGTTCCGGGACTGGATCGACGTCGTCGAGGTCGCCCAGATGTGGACCGCCGCATTCGGTGAGCCGCTCACGTTCAGCCTTCGAGCATCCCGGCTGCTGCGCAGTCGTCGTCGGGCCGCACTGGCGGCAGGCGACTCGACCGGCGGCTTCGACGTCGTCCACGACAACCAGTGTCTCGGCTATGGCCTCCTGTCTGTCAAGCGCGCAGGCTTCCCGCTCGTCGCTACGATCCACCATCCGATCACCCGCGACCGCGCCCTCGCAGTGCGGGCCGCCAAGGGCGTCAAGAAGATCAGCGCCTGGCGCTGGCATTCGTTCCTGGCCATGCAGGGACGCGTGGCCCGGCGGATCCCGTCACTGCTGACGGTCTCGCGCAGCAGCGAAGAGGACATCCGCAGCGCGTTCAAAGTCCGTGAGGACTCGTTGGCGACGATCCCGCTCGGCGTCGACACCGAGGTGTTCGCACCGCGCGCCGACCGCGCCCCAGGGCACATCGTGTGCGTCGCGAGCGCTGATGCACCGCTCAAGGGCGTCTCGTACCTGTTGGAAGCGGTGGCCAAGGTTGCCGCCGAGCAGCCGGTGCACCTGACACTTGTGTCCAAACTCGACCCGGCCGGCCCGTCGGCCGCGCTCATCGACGAACTGTCGATCGCCGACAAGGTGTCAGTCGTGTCGGGCATCGACGACGACGAACTCGCACGCGTTCTGGCCAGCGCGGAGATCGCCTGTGTCCCATCGTTGTACGAGGGGTTCTCGCTGCCAGCCGTCGAAGCCATGAGCTGCGGGACCCCGTTGGTGGCGACCCGCGCCGGAGCGATCCCCGAGGTGGTCGGTGAGGCCGAAGAAGCGGCGGTGCTCGTCGACGCGGGAGACGCCGGACAGCTGGCGCAAGCGTTCCTGCGTCTGTTCGACGACTCGGACTTGCGCGATCGACTCGGCCGCGGAGGCCGGCAACGCGTGCTGACGAAGTACAGCTGGTCGGCAGTCGCCGCCGCCACCGTCGAGCGGTACCGCGCGGCGATCGAATCGACTCGAGCCAACCCCCCTGGCGCAGATTCCCCTGACGCCGATTCCGCTCGAGCCAATGCCACTGGAGCCAATGCCACTGGAGCCAATGCCACAGGAGCCAAAGCCGCTGGGGGACAGAAGGGAACATCATGCTGACGGTCGACTTCGATCGACTCAACGTCGGTCCGGGAGTACGCGCGATCGACATCGGCGCCGGGCAAGGACGGCATTCGTATGAGATGCTGCGTCGCGGCGCCGAGGTGACGGCGTTCGACATGAGCGCATCCGACATGGCCGACGTCTCCGAGATGTTCGGGGCACTTGTCGCGGCGGGCGAAGTCCCCGAGTCGGGGAACGCGGACACCCGTACCGGCGACGCTCTCGGTCTGCCGTACGACGACGCCTCGTTCGACGTGGTGCTGATGTCAGAGATCCTCGAACACATCCCCGACGACGAGTCGGCGATCGCCGAGATGGTCCGCATTCTCAAGCCGGGCGGCCTGGCCGCGGTCACCGTTCCGAGGTTCTGGCCGGAGAAGATCTGCTGGGCACTGTCGGACGAGTATCACGAGGTCGAAGGCGGGCACGTCCGCATCTACAAGGCGTCGGAGTTGGCGGCCAAGCTCCAGGCCGCGGGCCTGGAAGTGACCGGCACTGATCATGCGCACGCGCTCCACGCGCCGTACTGGTGGCTCAAGTGCGCCGTCGGCGTGGAGAACGACAGCAATCCCCTGATCAAGGGCTATCACAAGCTGCTCGTCTGGGACATGATGAGCAAGCCGTGGGTGACGCGTGTGGGCGAGCAGTTGCTCAATCCGCTCGTCGGCAAATCGGTCGCCATCTATCTGCGTAAACCGGAATAGGCATGCCGGTCCCGTACATCGACGGCGTGCTGACCCCGGCTCAGATCCGGGCGACGGGACAGTCGATCGTCGCGATGCAGGAGCCGTCCGGCGCTCTGCCGTGGTTCCCCGGCGGCAAAACCGACCCGTGGGACCATGTCGAATCAGCGATGGCGTTGTCGGCCAGCGGGTTCCGGTGGGAGGCGGAAGCCGCCTACGAGTGGTCTCGCCGCACTCAGCGACTCGACGGGTCGTGGCCGATCGAAGTCCGGGAGGGGCGCGTCGTCGATACCGGCGTCGATAGCAACTTCTGTGCCTACGTCGCGGTCGGCGTGTGGCACCACTTCCTGGTGTACGACGACCCGGCGTTCCTTCGACGCATGTGGCTGACGGTCCGGGCCGCCATCGAGCGCACTGTGACGTTCGCGCGCGCCGACGGCGCGATCCGGTGGGCCGCAGACCATGCCACCGGTGAGATGTTCCCGAACGTCCTCATCACCGGGAACGCCAGTATCTATTCGGCGCTCGACTGCGCGGTGCGGATCGGGGACGTCCTCGGTGAGCCGACGCAGGCGTGGGAGGCTGCGAGGCACCGCCTCGGCGACGTGTTCGACCGCTGGGCGGACGATCGCAGCGTCCTCGACCCCGCGTCGCACCATTCCATGGATTGGTACTACCCGGTGCTCGGCGGCGCGGTGCGCGGCGACGTCGGACGCGAACTCATCGACGAACGCTGGAGCGAGTTCGTCGTCGATGGTCTCGGCGCACGCTGCGTCGACGACCATCCGTGGGTGACGGGCGCCGAGACCTGCGAGCTGGCGATGGCCGTCGACTCGCTCGGCGACGTCGACCGGGCCGCTGCTCTCGTGCAGTCGATCCAGCATCTCCGCGAGGACGACGGTTCGTACTGGACTGGGCTCGTCTTCTCCGACGGGAAACGCTGGCCGGTCGAACTGAGCTGTTGGACGGCGGCGGCCGTCGTGCTCGCTGCCGACGCGATCAGCCGCGCGACGCCGGGAAGTGGAATCTTCCGCGACGTCGCAGACAGCCGCGTCGCAGGCTAGGTCGTGTGTCGTCTGGCTCCCAGGTCAGCGGCGCACCAGCACGCGCAGCGAACCGTGGGCGTCGGCTTCGGTGAATTGGCCGGAGTCGAGGGCCTGCCGATAGATCTCGTACGGTGGACGCCCGCCGTCTGCAGGGTCGGGGAACACGTCGTGGATCAGCAGGGCTCCGCCGGGGCGCACCCAGGTGGCCCACCCGTCGTAGTCGTTCTGGGCGGCCTCCATCGAGTGGCCGCCGTCGATGAACACGAAGTCGACGGCACGCCCCCATACGCGGGCCGCGGCAGTCGACGGTGCGAGCAGACCCAGGACGGTGTGCTCGAGTCGCGCGTCGAACATGGTGCGGCGGAACCGTGCCGCAGTGTCGAGAAGACCGGCGTGCGCGTCGACGAGAGTCGTGTCGTGATACTCCCAGCCCGGCTGATGCTCTTCGGAACCGCGATGATGGTCGACGGTGACGATCAGTGCGTCATGACGTTGCGCCGCATCGCCCAGGTACACGGTCGACTTTCCGCAGTACGTGCCGATCTCCACCCCGATCCCGACCGAATCCGGCTCGGACAGAAAGCGATCCGCTACCCGATGCAGAGCATCGGCTTCGTCGGCGGGCATGAATCCCGGAGTGTTGTCGGCCACCGTGCGGCGGTCGTCGGGCAGCGTGGAACTCGAAGTCGACAAAGGCATGATTCGATCGTAGGCGAGGGCTCGATGCAGATACGGTGAAACCCATGAAGGCTCAGATGATCGTCAGCGAGACCGGCCCCGACGGACTCGAACTCCAAGAGATCCCCGCCCCACAGGCCCAGGCTGGACAGTACCTGGTCGACGTCCGCTCGTGCGGGGTGTGCTTCCCCGATCTGCTCATGTCGCAGGGCAAGTATCAGTTCCGTCCGCCGGTCCCGTACGTCCCGGGCACCGAGGTGGCGGGCGTGATCGCGCAGGCCCCCGCCGGCGGCGCTTACGCCGTCGGTGACCGGGTGTTGGTCACGTCGATGGTCGGCGGCTTCGGCGAGCAACTCGCCGCCGTCGAGCAACAGATCCTCCCGATGCCCGCCGAGCTGACCTTCGACGAGGGTGCTGCGATGGGCATCAACTTCCAGACGGCGCTGTTCGCGTTGAAGGTTCGCGCGCAGACGGCTCCGGGCGAAGTGGTCGCTGTCCTCGGTTCGGCGGGTGGCGTGGGCGTAGCCTCGATCCTCGTCGCGAAGGCCATGGGCGCCAAGGTGATCGCCGTCGTGCACCGCACCGGCCAAGAGGAGATGCTGCGCGGTCTCGGAGCCGACGAGGTCGTCCAGCTGACCGACGGCTGGAAGGAGAAAGTGCTCGAACTGTCCGACGGCGGCGTCGATGTGCTGATCGACCCAGTCGGCGGCGAGGTCTTCGACGAAGCGCTGCGCACCGTCGGCGCCGACGGTCGCTACGTCGTGATCGGGTTCGCCGCGGGCGGCATCCCGTCGGTCAAGCTCAACCGTGTTTTGTTCCGCAACATCTCGATCGTCGGCGCGGCGTGGGGCGAGTACATCACCAAGAAGAGTCCCGAGCTCCCCGCCCTGCTGCACGACGAGCTCACCGAGATGATTGCTGCGGGCATGCGTCCGCCCGCCACCCACGTCTACGAACTCGACCAGCTGGGGGCCGCGCTGACCGATCTCGCCGAAGGCCGCATCAAGGGGAAGGCCGTCGTCCATGTCACGGAGGGGTGACGATAGTCACGACGCTCGACGTTAGCCGTCGGCGCGCTGGACCTCGACGGCGAGCTCGGCGAGTAGATCCGGGTCGGCCTGGTACGGCGTGTTGAAGCCGAGACGGTTCACCAGCGGCCCGTACTGTCGCAGGAGTTCGGCGGCGCCGTCGGCGGGATCGGTGACCGTCACCGCGATCGCGTCGACCAGGTCGTCGGGAACCAGGCGGGCGATGGCCTTCCAGTCGCCGGCGCGGGTCAGTTCTCGAAGGCGCGGCTGGAGATCACCGAAACCCACCGAGTCGAGGATCGGGCGGTACGCGGGAGTCGAACCGTAGAAGCCGATCTGAGCGCGGACCGCGTTGCGTGCGGCGGCGCGCTCGACGTCGTCGCGTCCGACGATCACCATCGCCGAATGGTGGACTGTCGGACGCGGACGGCAGGCGGCACCGTCGATGAGATTGGGGATCGTGGTGTCGCGCAAGAACTGCGGTGTCGCCAGCGGATGAGAGAGGAAGCCGTCGGCGACCTCTCCCGCCACTCGCGTCATCGCTGGCCCGACTCCGGCCAGCCACACCGGCGGAGGACCGAAACCGTCCACCTCGTCGGCATCGGGTTTGAACAGCGGCGGCATCAGCGTCTGCGTATAGAACTCGCCGCGGTGATCGAGCCGGCCGCCAGTGAGCCAACTGTCCCAGATCGCGCGGACCGCTGTCACCATGTCGCGCATGCGGTCGGCCGGACGGCTCCACGGCATCGAATATCGACGCTCGATATGCGGCTTGATCTGCGTGCCCAGACCCAACACGAACCGTCCCCGCGAATACGACTGCAGGTCCCAGCCCATCGTCGCCAGCAGCAGCGGATTGCGGCCGAACGCCACAGCGATCGACGTTCCGAGCGTCACGGACTCCGTGTGCTCGGCCGCCAGCAAGAGCGGAAGGAACGGGTCGTGCGCGCCCTCGAACGTCCACACCCCGTCGTACCCGGCACGTTCGGCTGCCACGGCGCGTGCGGGCATCTCCGCGAGCGGGCACGTGACGGTCGTGTCGACGAGCATGCTGGTTACCGGATGCCGAACAGGCGCGCTGCGTTGCCGTTGAGCACACGGCGGTTCCAGTCGTCACCGAGGTCGAGACGGACGATCGCATCGAGCGCGTGCGTGTAGCCGTACGGGATGTTCGGGAAGTCGGAGCCGAATAGGATCTTGTCGCCGAGGTCGGCGACGCGCGGCAAGAGATCGCGCGGGTACGGCGCATCCTGCTCGGAGAAGTCGGTGAATGACATCGTCGTGTCCAGTCGCACGTTCTCGTATCGCTCGGCGAGCGCGAGGAACTCGGCATACTCGGGGGTGCCCATGTGGGCGACGATCAGCGGCAGTGTCGGGAAGCGCGCCAGCAGGGCCTCGACCGGCCCCGGCCCGGTGAACGAGCCCGGGGCAGGCCCCGAACCGCAGTGGATGACGACCGGTACCTGCGCGTCGTCGATCGCGCCCCACACGTCGTCGAGCAGCGGATCGATCGGCGAGTAGTCACCCACCTGGATGTGTGATTTGAACACTCGCGTGCCTGCGTCGATTGCGGCGCGGACGTACTCGCCGGCGTCGCGTTCGGGGTAGAAGGTCGACGTGTGCAGGCAGTCGGGGTGCCCGGCGGCGAAGTCGGCGGCCCAGGAGTTCAGCCAGCGCGCCATCGCGGGCTTGTGTGGGTAGAGCATCGACGAGTAGGCGAGGACGCCGAACCCGCGGAGTGTCTCGACGCGTTCGTCCTCGTCAGCGCGGTAGGTGATCGGCCACTCACGGCCCAGCATCGGGCCAGCCGAATCGAAGTATGCCCACACCTTGTCGAGGACTCGCCCCGGCATGAAATGCGTGTGGACGTCGATGATCCCGGGGAGGTCAAGCCGTTGCCAGCGTTCGTGAACGGCATCGGTCTCGGCCCGCGAGAACGGCTGCACCTCGTGTTCGTCGCACATTGCTCTGACGCTACCGACTCGCGGTCAGTCGCGCGCCGTAGCCTCCGCGATCGCGGCCATCACCTCGTCGCGTCCCGCGAACTCCTTGGGACGGATCATGATCGCTTCGACTTCGGCGGTGACGCCCTCGCTGTCGTGGATCTCGCCGCTGACGAAGGCCTTGCGGTCCTGCGTACCGGTCACCTCGGCACGTAAGGACACCTGCCCGAGCTTCGTGGGACGGACGTAGCGCACGGTCAGAGTTCCGGTGAAGTGCGGCATCGACGTACCGCTGCTCGCGCATTCGCCGACGAGTTGATCCAAGAGGAGGGCGAGGACGCCGCCGTGCACGTGGCCGCCTGGCCCCTCGTACGCGGCGCCGAGCGTCACCTCGGCGGTCGAGACGCCCGCGTGGGTGACCGGACGCAACGGCGGGGCGATCGCGTTGCGGACGCCGGTCGCCGCGTTGCCCCACGGCATTCCGACGAGGTCCCGCGTGAACGGGACTCCGAACCCGCCCGGCTTCTCCTCGGTGCGCAGGCGAGCGACGATGTCGTCGATCTGTCGGCGCGCATCGTCGAGGGCCGTGTCGTCGACCTCGGTGCGGATCACGGCGTCCACGAGGTCGCGCACCGATTCGGTGAGCGGCTCGACAGCGCTGATCCGACGTTTCACTTCGGCGGGGCCGATGTCCTCGAATCTAAAGTCCACGGGTCACCTCGGGTGTCAGGGGAACCTCGGAAGCGAGGCTCGGGGCCGACACCCATACTAGAACGCGTTGCAGTCTTGGCCCGTACCGGACGCCGGATTCCATTCTGGACAGGTGTCTGGACTTTGTTTCGACGCCGGGGTACCGTCGATCGCATGTCCACGCCTCTGGAAACCGAATCCACCCGTCGACGTCTCACTCCGCAGCAGGCGGAGAAGATCGCGAAGATGACCGACGCGGCCGTCGAGATCGTATTGGCCGACGGATTCGACAAGCTGTCGGTGCGCGACGTGGCGAAACGGGCAGGCGTGGCTCCGGCCACCGCGTACACCTATTTCAGTTCCAAAGGGCACCTCGTCGCCGAAGTGTTCTGGCGACGACTCGCAGTGGGTGTTCCAGAGCCCGATCCGTCGTTGTCCGCGTTCGACCGGGTCGCGCAGGTCCTGCACGGCGTGTCGATGGTCGTCGCCGGGGAAGGGCAGCTCGGCGGCGCGGTCACCGTCGCGCTGCTGTCCGACGACCCGGAGTCGCAGCATCTGCGGTTGCGGATCGGCGGGTTCATCCACGATCGACTGGCGGCCGCCGTGGGCGACGGCGTCGACGATCCGCAGGGGCTCGTCGACGCGCTCCAGATGCTCTACGCGGGCGGCTTGGTGACCGCAGGCATGGGCCACCTCAGTTACGAAGCAACGTCTGCGCGGCTGATCGCCGCCGCCGCACGATTGATGGGACAGTCATGACTATTGCCGACTCCGGAATGCAGAACAGAGTTCCGTTCGATCCGTACGACTACGAGTTCCATGAGGACCCGTATCCGACGTACGCGACGCTGCGGGCGCAGGCCCCGGTCTATCGGAACACGGACAGCGACTTCTGGGCGTTGTCGCGTCACGCTGACGTCTCCGAAGCGTTCCGGGACAACACCAGGCTGTCGAACAGCTGGGGTGTGTCGATGGACCCGACCGCGTACAACGAGAACGCCGAATACGCGATGAGCTTCCTCGCGATGGACGATCCGCGCCATCTGCGTCTACGCAAACTCGTCTCGAAAGGCTTCACGCCTCGTCGCGTCGGTGAGCTCGCGCCGCGTATCGCCGAACTGACGGCGCAGCACTGGGACAAGTGCCTGCAGATGGGCGAGTTCGACTTCGTCCACGACTTCGCCGGTCTGCTGCCGATGGACGTGGTGTCGGAGCTGCTGGGTGTCGGGACGTCCGACCGCGCGCACCTGCGGAAGCAGTCCGACCTGCTGATCCACCGCGAGGAGGGAGTCACCGACGTCCCGCCCGCGGCGATCAGTGCCTACCTCGACCTGCACGCCTTCTACACGTCGCTGTTGGCCGAGCGGCGCAAGAACCCAGGCGACGATCTGGTGTCCGCGTTGACGACGGCCGAACTCGTCGACGGCGGCGAACGGACCGCATTGACCGACGGCGAGATCGTCGGCTTCATGATGCTGATGGTCGTCGCGGGCAACGAGACGACCACCAAGCTCCTCGCGAACTCGATGTTCTGGGGTGGGCGGAGCCCCGACCAGGTGGCGCCCATCATCGCGGCGGCGACCGACGACGATGCGGCGCTCGACGCCGTCGCACCGTGGGTGCAGGAGACTCTCCGCTACGACACGTCGACGCAGATGCTGATCCGTCGGGTCGTCGAAGACGTCGAGTACGGCGACTTCACGATCCCGGCAGGCGACCGGGTCCTCCTGCTGATCGGTTCGGCTAATCGTGACGAAGAGGTCTTCGGCGACGATGCCGACCAGTTCGTGATCGGCCGCGACAGCGACCGCGCCATCATGAGCTTCGGTCTCGGCACTCACTTCTGCCTCGGCGCACACCTCGCCCGCCTGGAGACCGAGATCGGTCTTGCGAAGATCGCGCAGACGGTCAGCTCGTTCGACATCGACTTCGCGCGGGCCGCGCGCGTCCACTCCGTAAACGTCCGGGGGTTCGCCGACCTCCCCATGACCGTGAAGGCCCGGTGACCACCGATGCGATTCCAACCCCACCCCGAACGTCGACCGGTCCTCGTCGCGGGCGCGTCCTCCGGTATCGGTGAGGCGACCGCACGTCGCCTGGCCGGCCTCGGTTACCCGGTGGCGCTCGGCGCCCGCCGCGTCGACAAGCTCACCGAGCTCGCAGACGAGATCACCAGCGCGGGTGGGGAAGCGGTCGCCGTCGAACTCGACGTCACGTCCGACGAGTCGGTGATCTCGGCGGTGAAGTCCGCGCAGGAGGCGCTTGGCCCACTGGAGATCGCCGTGTCCGGAGCAGGTGACCTGCAGATCGGCCGCGCGCACGAGATGCCCGTCGACGAGTGGGCCGCGCAGATCGACGTCCACCTGGTCGGCGCGTACCGCATGTACCGAGCCGTGGTCCCCGACATGATCGGGCGGCGGCGCGGCGACTTCGTCTTCATCAGCTCCGACGTCGTCTCGCATCCGCGTCCATGGTCGTCGGCGTACGTTGCCGCCAAATGCGGCGTCGAAGGGCTTGTCGCGACCGCGCACATGGAGCTCGAAGGCACCGGCGTCCGCGCGGGGCTGGTCCGGCCCGGGCAGACGATGACCGGGATGGGCATGAACCTGGATCAGACGGCCACCGAGGGCATGCTCAACGACTGGATCGCGTTCGGTCTCGCCCGCCACGGCCACTTCCTGGAACCCGACAACCTCGCCCACGCCGTCGAGTCGATGGTGACGCTCCCGCCGGGGGCGCACATGAAAGCCGTCGACGTCGAAGCCGAAGGCAAGCTGACTGCGACGACCACCGGTTAAGCAGAACCGACCCGACCCAAGGAGAACCGACATGACTGCTGTCACGTCAAAGCGTGTGTCCGGCGGTGCCGGCGAGCACGGACATCTCGACGAGATGGCCACCGATCCGATCGCCCTGTTTCAACGGGTGCGCGACGAGTGCGGAGAAGTCGGAACGTTCCAGTTGGCCGACCGCGAAGTGGTCCTGGTCAGCGGGGCGGCCGCGAACGAGGAGTTCTTCCGCGCGCCCGACGAAGTGCTCGACCAAGCGGCCGCCTACCCGTTCATGACCCCGGTGTTCGGTGAGGGCGTCGTCTTCGACACGAGCCCGGAACGCCGCAGCGAGATGCTGCACAACCAGGCGCTCAAGGGCGCGCACATGAAGCAGCACGCGGTGACCATTCCGCAAGAGGTAGAGCGGATCATCGCCGACTGGGGCGACGAAGGCGAGATCGACCTGCTCGAGTTCTTCGCCGAACTCACTCTCTACACGTCGTCGTCCTGCCTGATCGGCGGCAAGTTCCGCGAGGAGCTCAACGTCCACGTCGCGCACCTGTTCCACGATCTGGAGAAGGGCACCGATCCGATCGCGTACGTCGACATGCACGCGGACATCGAGAGCTTCCGGCGTCGCGACGCCGCACGCGCCGAACTCGTCGAGTTCATCGGGCAGATAATGGAGGGCCGGGTCGCGAACCCGCCGGAGAGCAAAGACGACCGCGACCTGGTCGACGTGCTCGTCTCGCTGATGAACGACGACGGTTCACCTATGTTCGACGCCAACACCGTCACCGGCATCTTCATCTCGATGATGTTCGCCGGGCACCACACCACGTCGGGCACGGCCGCGTGGACGCTCATCGAACTGTTGAAGCACCCCGACTATCTCGCGCAGGTCACCGAGGAGCTGGACGGGATCTACGAGGCCGGCGACGGTGGAGCGGAGCGAGGGGACGTGACACAGTACTCGTTCGCCGCGATGCGGCAGATCCCCAAGCTGGAGGGTGCGCTGAAGGAAGCGCTGCGTCTGCATCCGCCGCTGATCATCCTGATGCGCGTCGTGCAGGAGGCGTTCGAGGTCGGCGGGGTGACGGTCGAACCGGGACAGTCGATCGCGGTGTCGCCCGCCGTTTCCAACCGGTTGCCGGAAGACTTCCCGAGCCCCGACGAGTTCGACCCCGAACGATACGGGGACGGTCGACAGGAGGACCTCGTCAACCGGTGGACGTGGATTCCATTCGGTGCGGGCCGCCACCGCTGCGTCGGCGCACAGTTCGCGATGATGCAGCTCAAGGCGATCTTCTCGGTGCTGCTGCGCAACTACGAGTTCTCGCTCGTGCAGGACCCCGAGAGCTACCGCAACGACCACTCGAAGATGGTCGTCCAACTGCAGCAGCCGTGCCGGGTCGCGTACCGGCGTCGGGCAGAGGCCGAATCGGCGACGGGAACGGCGTGATGCGCGTCGTCGTCGACCTGGATCTGTGTCAGGGGCACGGCATGTGCGAGATGGAGGCCCCGGATGTCTTCGAAGCTGGGCGCGATGCGGTCACGCTGCTCGACGAGACGCCGGACGAGTCGCTCCGCGGTGAGATCGAGGCCGCGGTCCGCTACTGCCCGACGCAGGCGTTGAAGATCGTGGAGGACTGAGATGACGACCGACCCGAATGCCACCCTCGATCGACTGACCGGCGATCAGCTGGCGATGCTGGTGCCGGAGTTGTTGTTGACCGGGCAGTTGATCGACCGGAGCGGGATGGCGCACCTGATCTCGGCGTTCGGCCGGGACGGCATGGCGCAGGTCGCGATCGAAGAGTGGATGGCGGCGAGCCCGGTGTACACGGGACGAATGCGTGCCGCGCTCGGAATCGACGGCGACGGTGTCGTCGACATGTTCAAGTGCCTGCAGCTCGACATCGGGGCTCCGCCCCAGTTCATGGACTTCCGCTACCGCGTCGACGACGAATACCACGGGTCGTTCGTGCTCGACCACTGCGGCGCACTGCTCGACGTGGAGCCGATGGGCGAGGATTACGTCACCGCGATGTGCCACACGATCGAGGATCCGACGTTCGACGCCACTGCCATCGCGACGAATCGTCGCGCACGGATCCGGCCGGTGCATCGTCCGCCGCGAATGCCGGTCGATCGCACGCCGCACTGTGAGTGGGCGGTGACGATCGAACCCGACCGCGACGAACTGCCGTTGCCCGAAGTGACCAAGCCGATGCTGGCCCGCCGAGCGGCGACGGTCGAACTCAGCCCCATCGACCCCGCGTCAACCGACGGACTGGTGGACTACCGTGGTCCGCTCGTCGCAGACCTGAACTTCGCCGAATGGTCGGCGTCGGCGTTGCGGCGCATCCTGGAGGAGGTGACCCTCCAGCATCAGCTGTTGGCGCTGGGATTTCTCGACTCGGTGTTCCGTCGCGCGGACGACGCCGCGGCCGACGACATCTTCGACAAGCAGCTCATCGGGATCGCGGGCATCGCGTCCGAACGTGTGCGTGCCGCGGTCTTCGAGAACCGTTCGGACGCGCAGACCCTCGCCGACGTGCTGAACCTGAACCCGGTGTTCGGGCCGAGACAGTACACCGGCTTGTACGCGGAGGCGGTCGACGACGAGCGCGTCGACGTCCACATTCCGAGCGACTCCGACGCGCTGGCCGACGGCGGGTGGATGCGTCTGCTCGCCGGCGGGCGGCTCGGCGCGCTGCAGTCCGCGTCGACGGCGGTCGACCCGACATGGGTGGTCGGCGAATCGTTCGGCGGGCCGGTCGAGACGGTTATCCGGATCGGTCGCGGCGAGCCGCAGAGCGAATCCGGCGAGGTCGCGATCGTCCGGTTCTCCGGGGGCGCCTCGTTCAGTTTCGCCGACCGCGGTCCGTCGCAGAGCCTCCCGCTGACCGTCGTGTGAGACTGTGTGAGTCTTCCGCGTCGAGATCTCAACGACGCTGTCGCTGCTTGCGGCCCTCACACATCGAAGCGGACGTCTGCCGTCGCGTGCGCGAGCAGCGTGCCGTCCTCGTCGCGCAGGTCGGCGTCGAACACCGAGAGGCGTCGTCCGAGTTTGACCGGGCTGACGCGTGTGTGGATGCGACGGCCGTCGACGGCGGGGGAGCGGAGGAAGGCGACAGTGAAGTCGACTATTTGGTACCTCTGGCCGGTACCGGTGTAGAGCTGTGCTCCGAATGAGCACCCTTGGGCGACGACCGCGCCGATGATGCCGCCGTGCATGGTGCCCATCATGTTGCCCATCCACGCAGCGGTCTCGGTGGTGTAGGTGAGGCCGTCGTCGTCCGCGGCGGAGATCGATCCGCCGAGCATCGTGGCGATCGGGCCGATCGGGGCGCCCTGCCGGATCGCGTCGATCACTTCCCGGCCGGTGGGACCCCCGGGCAGCGCGTCGACGATCGGCACGTCGTTCGGAGCCTGCGGTACCGCGAGGTTCAACTCGGCGGGCCCACTCGCCGCGCGTCCGACGCGGACGTTGCGTGCGAGACCCGAGCAGAGGACGCGTCCGCCGTCACCGGTGATCTCGACGGTCGTCGTCCCGTAGCCGGGCGACGACATGCGCAGGTCCGCGGTGGCCTGCACGCGTTCGTCGACGTCCGGGCGGTCGAGCATCGCCATCGTCAGCCGGGACTGCAACGACGTGGCAGCGGGGTCCTCAATGAAGAATCGGTATCCGCCCAGGTCGTCGAACAGTACGGCGAGGGCCGGCAGGTCGATGAGCCCGCGGTGGTCGGTGACGCGGGAGCCGAGTGCCTGGTGCATCACCGCGCCGTCGAAGCCGACGTCCCGCCCGACGGCGAAGGCCGTGAACGGATCAGCGGGGGTCGCGCCGGTGGGAGTCGCATCGGTGGGGTCCGGGCTCATACCGATCTGTCTAGCAGGAGCAGTGGTGTGACCTGGGTCGCGGTGGGGGACTTTCAGCAGATTCACTAAAACAATCAGGCGTGCTTGATTATTTTCTGATCGTGTGTGACGCTCATCGCGTGAGCATTGCCGACGATCTGCGCGCCGAATACGCCGCGCTCGACGCCCTCGTGGCGGACCTGAACGAGAACCAGTGGTCACAACCGACTCCCGCGCCGGGTTGGACCATCGCCCATCAGATCGGCCACGTCCTCTGGACCGACCGGGTGTCGCTGATCGCTGCCACGGACCCCGAGGAGTTCTCGGCGCAGGTGCTGGCCGTCGGTACGCAGGATCCGGCGGGCTTCGTCGACACCGCCGCCCGGATCGAGGCGGCGCGGGCGCCCGCCGACCTGCTCGCCGACTGGCGAGAGACACGGACCAGGCTCGTCGACGCGCTCGTCGCAGTGCCCGACGGTGTCAAGCTCCCGTGGTTCGGGCCGCCGATGTCGCCGTCGTCGATGATGACCGCGCGGATCATGGAGACCTGGGCGCACGGACTCGACGTCGCCGACGCGCTCGGCGTCGTCCCAGAGCCGACCGACCGGCTCCGCAACGTGGCGCACATCGGCGTCCGCACCCGCGACTTCGCCTACCTGGTACATGGCCGCACGCCGCCGACCGATCCGTTCCGCGTCGAGGTGACCGCGCCCGACGGACAGATCTGGACGTGGGGGCCGCCGGAGGCGTCGAACATCGTCCGCGGATCGGCCCTGCACTTCGCCGAACTCGTCACGCAACGGCGCGCGCTCGCCGACCTCGACCTCGAGCTCATCGGTGACGACGCGGTCGAGTGGGCGTCGATTGCGCAATGCTTCGCAGGCCCGCCCGGACCCGGACGGGAACCCTCGCAGGAAGGACACTGAATGGCTCCCGACCCGACTTCGACGTCCGGATCGGTCCGGATCGGCAACGCGTCCGGCTTCTACGGCGATCGGCTCACTGCCGTCCACGAAATGCTTGACGGCGGACAGCTCGACTATCTGACCGGCGACTACCTCGCCGAACTGACGATGCTGATCCTCGGCAAGGACCGCATGAAGGACCCGTCCCGCGGCTATGCCAAGACGTTTCTGCGACAGATGGAGACGAGCCTGGGCCTCGCCGTCGAGAAGGGCGTGCAAGTCGTAGTCAACGCGGGTGGTCTCAACCCCCACGGGTTGGCTGTCGCGCTGCGCGAACTCGCCCAGCAGCTCGGCGTCGACGCCCACATCGCATTCGTGAACGGTGACGATCTCGCGCCGCGGGCCGCCGAGCTCGGTCTCGGCACGCCGATTACGGCCAACGCCTACCTCGGCGGCTTCGGCATCAAAGCCGCCCTCGATCGCGGCGCCGATGTCGTCGTCACCGGCCGCGTCACCGACGCGTCGCTGACCGTCGGGGCCGCAGCAGCGGCCTTCGGCTGGGGCTACGACGGCCTCGACGCGATCGCCGGAGCAGTCGTCGCGGGGCACGTCATCGAATGCGGAACGCAGGCGACCGGCGGCAACTACTCGTTCTTCTCCGAGATCCCGATGGACCGACCCCTTGGCTTCCCGATCGCCGAGGTCGCCTCCGACGGATCGTCGATCATCACCAAGCACGACGACACCGGTGGCGCCGTGAGTGTCGGCACGGTGACCGCGCAACTCCTGTACGAGGTGCAGGGGCCGCGCTACTACAACCCGGACGCGACGGCGCTGCTCGACACGATCGCACTCGCACAGGCCGGACCCGATCGGGTCGCGATCACCGGCGTGCGCGGAGAAGCCCCGCCAAGAGATCTCAAGGTCTCGCTGAACCACCTCGCCGGTGTCCGCAACGAAGTCGACGTCGTGATCACCGGCCTCGACGTCGAAGCGAAGGCCGCGCTCTTCCAGACACAGTTCGAAGCCGCGCTGCCCAGCCGCCCCGCAGAACTCACCTGGGAGCTGTCCCGACTCGACCGCGCCGACGCCGACACGCAGGAGCAGGCGAGCGCGGTGCTGCGGTGCGTCGCCCGCGACCCCGACCCTAAGGTCGTCGGCCGGCCGTTCAGCGCGACCGCCGTCGAACTGGCCCTCGCCAGCTTCCCCGGCTTCACAATGACCTCTCCTCCGGGCAACGGCGCGCCGTACGGCGTGTTCGAACCGGGTTACGTCGACGCCGGGCTCGTCGAACATCGGGTCAATCAACCCGACGGCGTGTCCGTCCTCATCGAACCGTCACCGCTGCGCACCGAGCCCGGACGCGACCACAGCGTCCCCGACTCGGGGCCCGTCGACGACTGGGGTCCCACCCGAAGGGCGCCGCTCGGCGAGATCGTCGGCGCGCGCAGCGGCGACAAGGGCGGCAGCGCCAACATCGGCGTCTGGACGAAGGGCAGGGCCGAATTCACCTGGCTCGACCAAATCCTGACCGTCGACAACCTGAAGGATCTGTTGCCCGAGGTCGCCGACCTGACTGTCCACCGCTACCGGTTGCCGCAGATGAATGCGCTCAACTTCGTCATCGAAGGCGTGCTCGGCCGCGGCGTCGCCGAGAACGTCCGCTTCGACCCGCAAGCCAAAGGCCTCGGCGAATGGCTGCGGTCGAGGGTCGTCGACATCCCCGAACAGTTCGCGCGCTGAGAAGGGCCCGCCCCGCTCGCTGAGAACGAATCCCGCGCAACCCGCGGAACACGACGTAAGGAGTATTACGTGCCCATCCCCAGTCCTCTGTGGGACAGTCCCGAACGTCTCGCGCTGCGCGCGAGCGTCGCCGGGTTCACGCATCGCCACATCATCGGTCAGCAAGACGGATGGGAGCAGACCGGTCTGATCCCGCGCGACGTCCACGGTGCGGCCGCTGAACTCGGACTGTTCGGTCTCGGTATCGCCGAAACGGTCGGCGGTTCGGGGGGCGACCTCATCGACGCGACGATCCTCGGCGAGGAGTTCCATTACCAGGGCGGGGCCGGCGGCGTGTTCGCGTCGTTGTTCACCCACGGGATCGCGCTGCCGCATCTGATCGCGGCGGGCGATCCGGCACAGATCGACAAGTGGGTGCGGCCGACACTCGAGGGACGTCTGATCGGCAGTCTGGCCATCACCGAACCGGGCGGCGGGAGCGACGTCGGACATCTCACGACGACCGCGGTGAAGGACGGCGACCACTTCGTCGTGAACGGAGCCAAGACGTTCATCACCTCGGCGGTACGCGCCGACTTCGTCGTCACGGCGGTCCGCACGGGTGGGCCCGGGGCGGCAGGCGTCTCGCTGCTCGTCGTCGAGAAGGGCACGCCAGGCTTCGAGGTGGCGCGCAAACTCGACAAGATGGGGTGGCGTTCGTCGGACACCGCCGAGTTGTCGTTCGTCGACGCCCGGGTGCCCGTTGAGAACCTGGTCGGACCGGAGAACTCGGGGTTCGCACAGATCGCGCAGGCATTCGTCACCGAGCGCGCGGCTCTGGCCGTGCAGGCGTACGCGAGCGCACAGCGCTGCCTCGACCTGACCCTCGAATGGGTCCGGGACAGGGAGACGTTCGGGAAGCCGCTCATCGCGCGGCAGTCGGTGCAGGACTCGGTGACCGAGATGGCTCGGCGCATCGACGTCGCTCGCACCTATACGCGCGCCGTCGTCGAGCGGAGGGTGCAGTCCGAAGACGATCTGATCGCAGAGATCTGCTTCGCGAAGAACACCGCCGTCGAGACCGGGGAGTGGGTGGCGAACAAGGCCGTCCAACTGTTCGGCGGCATGGGGTACATGCGCGAATCCGAAGTGGAACGCCAGTACCGCGACATGCGCATCCTCGGCATCGGCGGCGGGACCACAGAGATCCTCACCGGCCTGGCAGCGAAACGATTGGGGTATCAGGCATGACCGTACTCAAGTCCCGAATCGACACGGGCGCAGACGAGTTCATCGCGAACGTCGAAGCGATGAACGCGAAGCTCGCCGATCTGGACGTCGAATTCCGCACCGTCCTCGTCGGTGGTGGTGAGAAGTACGTGGAGCGCCACCGCAAGCGCGGCAAGATGACCGCACGCGAGCGCATCGAACTGCTGGTCGACGAGGACTCACCGTTCCTCGAGCTGTGTGCGCTCGCCGCACACGGCTCGCAGTTCACCGTGGGCGCGTCCGTCGTCGTCGGCATCGGCGTCGTCCACGGCGTCGAATGCATGCTGGTGGCGAACGATCCGACCGTCAAAGGCGGCACGTCCAACCCGTGGACGTTGCGTAAGATTCTGCGTGCCAACGACATCGCGCTCGCTAACCGTCTCCCGGTGATCTCGCTGGTCGAGTCGGGTGGCGCGGACCTTCCGACGCAGAAGGAGGTGTTCGTTCCCGGCGGACGACTCTTCCGCGACCTGACGCGGCTCTCCGCGGCGGGCATCCCCACCATCGCGCTCGTCTTCGGCAACTCGACGGCAGGCGGCGCATATGTCCCCGGCATGAGCGACCACGTCGTGATGATCAAAGACCAGTCGAAGGTGTTCCTCGGCGGTCCTCCGCTGGTCAAGATGGCCACCGGCGAGGTGAGTGACGACGAGGAGCTCGGTGGCGCCGAGATGCACGCGCGTGTGTCCGGCCTCAGCGACTACCTCGCCGCGGACGAACAGGACGCGCTGCGCATCGGCCGACGCATCGTGGCCCGCCTCAACTGGCGTAAGCGGGGACCCGAACCGGTCGCCGTCGCCGAACCGTTGTACGACGCCGAGGATCTGCTCGGGATCGTGCCCGGCGACTTGAAGATCCCGTTCGATCCGCGCGAGGTGATCGCGCGGCTCGTCGACGGCAGCGACTTCGACGAGTTCAAACCCGAATACGGTAGCTCGCTGTGCACGGGGTGGGCGACCGTGCACGGCTACCCGGTCGGCATTCTCGCCAACGCGCAGGGCGTGCTGTTCTCGCAGGAGGCCCAGAAGGCGACCCAGTTCATTCAGCTCGCCAATCGTAGCGACACGCCGCTGTTGTTCTTGCACAACACGACCGGTTACATGGTCGGCAAAGAGTACGAGCAGGGCGGCATCATTAAGCACGGGGCGATGATGATCAACGCGGTGTCGAACTCGACGGTCCCGCACATCTCGATCCTGATGGGTGCCAGCTACGGGGCGGGCCACTACGGCATGTGCGGTCGCGCCTACGATCCGCGGTTCCTGTTCGCGTGGCCGAGCGCCAAGAGCGCGGTGATGGGCGCGCAGCAACTCGCCGGAGTCATCTCGATCGTGTCCCGGGCCGCCACCGAGGCTCGCGGCGGCGTCGTCGACGAGGAGGCTGACGCCGGGATGCGCGCGATGATCGAGGCCCAGATCGAGATCGAATCAGTGCCGACTTTCCTGTCCGGGATGCTCTACGACGACGGGGTCATCGACCCGCGTGACACCCGAACGATTCTCGGCCAGACCCTGTCCGCGATTGCGACTGCCCCGATCGAGGGCACCAGCAATTTCGGCGTCTTCCGGATGTGAGGGAGAACTTCATGACACAGACCATCACCTCCGTGCTCGTCGCCAACCGTGGCGAGATCGCGTGTCGAGTGTTCACCACCTGCCAAACGATGGGACTGCGGACCGTCGCCGTCTACTCCGACCCGGACGCCGACGCACCTCACGTGCGCATGGCCGATTCTGCTGTCGCCCTTCCGGGTTCGACGTCGGCGCAGACGTACCTGCGACCGGACAAGATCATCGCCGCCGCGCACGCGGCAGGCGCCGACGCCATCCATCCCGGTTACGGATTTCTG
The DNA here is from genome assembly GCF_021738805.1 of Gordonia liuliyuniae. NCBI lineage: Bacteria > Bacillati > Actinomycetota > Actinomycetes > Mycobacteriales > Gordoniaceae > Gordonia > Gordonia liuliyuniae. The sequence continues at coordinate 180,849 of NZ_JAKKOR010000011.1, forward strand.
TCGGAGAACGCCGAGTTCGCGCAGGCCGTCGTCGACGCGGGGCTGGTGTGGATCGGCCCGCCCGCCGCTGCGATCACGGCGATGGGTTCGAAGGTCAACGCCAAGGCCCTGATGGCGTCCGCCGGCGTCCCCGTCCTCACCGACATTGACCCCGACGCCGTGACGGAAGCGGATTTGCCGCTGCTCATCAAGGCGTCGGCGGGCGGCGGCGGCCGCGGTATGCGGATCGTCCGTGAGGTCGCCGAACTCGCGGACGCGGTGGCGGCGGCGCGCCGAGAAGCCGAGTCGGCGTTCGGCGACCCGACGGTGTTCTGCGAGCCGTACATCGAACGCGGCCATCACATCGAAGTCCAGGTGATGGCCGACGACCATGGAACTGTCTGGGCGGTCGGTGAACGCGAATGCTCCATCCAGCGTCGCCACCAGAAGGTGATCGAGGAGGCTCCGGCTCCGCTCGTGGAGCGGATCGGTCCGGATATGCGCGAACGTCTGTACTCGGCGGCGCGTCTGGCCGTGGAGTCGATCGGGTACCGGGGCGCCGGGACGGTGGAGTTCTTAGCCGACGCCGGGAGCGGAGCCGGGAGCGGGAAGTTCTTCTTCTTGGAGACCAACACTCGTCTTCAGGTGGAGCATCCGGTCACCGAGCTGACGACGGGAACCGATCTGGTCGCGTGGCAGATCCGCGTCGCCGAAGGGGAGGCGCTGCCCGAACAGGAGCCGGTCTCCGCGGGGCATTCGATCGAAGTCCGCCTGTACGCGGAGGACCCGGCGAACGACTGGCAGCCGCAGTCGGGCACGGTCACCTCGATCGACCTGCCTGCCTCGGCGCACTTCGAACAGTTGTCGAGGCCGGGGGTGCGCGTCGACTCCGGCGTTGCCGACGGCAGCGAGATCTCGACGTTCTACGACCCGATGCTCGCGAAGGTCATCTCGTGGGCGCCGACCCGGGAGCGTGCCGCCGCGATGCTGGCGCGTGCGTTGAGCGATGCGAAGATCCACGGCGTCGTCACCAATCGCGACATGCTCGTCAACACACTGCGCGACGAGACGTTCCTGTCCGGCGACACCGACACCGCGTACCTCGACACCGTCGGTCTCGACGTCCTGTCGGCACCGCTGGCGTCACCCGAGGACGTCCGCGTCGCGGCTGTCGCAGCAGCGCTCGCACAATCGGCGATCAATCGGTCGACGGCACGCACGCTCGGTTCGCTGCCGTCCGGTTGGCGCAACATCGCCTCCGACTACCAGGTGAAGAGGTACACCGCGTGCGGGGGGACAGTGGACGGGGACGAGATCGTCGCGCGCTACCGGTTCGGCAGCTCGGGCGTCGAACTGCCCGACCTCCCGGAGTCGACGGTCGTTTCGGTCTCGTCCGACGAGGTGGTCATCGCGACAGGGGGTGTGACCCGTCGCTACACGGTGTCGGTCAGCACCGAACGAGCATCCGGTGCGCAGACGGTGAACGTCGACTGGCCGGGTGCGTCCGTCGCGTTCGCGCGGGTCCCGCGCTACGTCGACCCGGCGGCACAGGCCCGACCCGGGTCGTTGCTGGCGCCGATGCCGGGGTCGGTCATCCGAGTCGTGGTCGCTGAAGGCGACGCCGTCACCGCAGGCCAACCGCTGTTGTGGCTCGAAGCCATGAAGATGGAGCACACGATCAGCGCCCCGTCCGACGGTGTCGTGTCCGTGATGGCTGTCGAGCCCGGACGGCAGCTCTCCGTCGGCGACGTCCTCGCCGTCATCGCCGAACCCGACTAGTTGCGCTTCCCTGACCAGCGCCACTTATCCGACTGGGCGCTTCGCCCACCACCACACCAACGAATAGGAATTCCATGACCTTCATCGAGAACGACGAGCGCACCGCATTGCGCGAAGCCGTCCGAGCACTCGCGAACAAGTACGGCCAGCAGTACTTCCTCGACTGCGCCGAACACGACCGCAAGACCGACGAGATGTGGCGTGAAGCAGGCGAACTCGGCTTCATCGGGGTGAACCTTCCCGAGGAGTACGGCGGCGGCGGGGCAGGTATGTACGAACTGTCGATCGTGATGGAGGAGATCGCGGCAGCAGGCACCGGGCTGCTGATGCTCGTCGTGTCGCCTGCGATCTGCGGCAACATCATCGCCAAATTCGGTACCGATGAGCAGAAGCAGCAGTGGATCCCGGGTCTCGCAGACGGCAGCATCACGATGGCGTTCGGCATCACTGAACCCGATGCCGGATCGAACTCGCACAACATCACGACCACGGCCCGCCGGGACGGCGACGAGTGGATCCTGAACGGGCAGAAGGTCTTCATCTCGGGGGTGGACCAGGCGCAGGCCGTGCTGATCGTGTCGCGGACAGAGGACGCGAAGACCGGCCGCCTCAAGCCCGCTCTCTTCATCGTGCCGACCGATGCGCCCGGTTTCAGCTCCACCATCATCGACATGGACCTGAAGAACCCGGAGAAGCAGTTCACCCTGTTCCTCGACGACGTCCGGCTACCTGCCGACGCCCTCATCGGGTCGGAGGACGCCGCGTTGAGCCAGTTGTTCGCGGGTCTCAACCCGGAGCGCATCATGGCGTCGGCGTCGGCCGTCGGCATGGGACGTTTCGCGTTGACGAAGGCCGTCGCCTATGCGAACGAGCGCACGGTCTGGAAGGCTCCGATCGGCGCGCACCAGGCGATCGCGCACCCGCTCGCCCAGTGCAAGATCGAACTCGAGATGGCCAAGTTGATGATGCAGAAGGCTGCGACCTTGTACGACTCCGGCGACGACTGGGGCGCGGCCGAACCGGCCAACATGGCCAAGTATGCGGCGGGCGAAGCCTGTGTGAAGACCGTCGACCAGGCGGTGCAGACCCTCGGCGGCAACGGTCTCACGGTCGAATACGGTGTGGCCGCGATGGTTCCGCTCTCGCGCCTGACCCGTATCGCTCCGGTGAGTCGGGAGATGATCCTCAACTTCGTCGCCCAGACGAGCCTGGGCTTGCCGAAGTCATACTGACGTCGGCTCTCGACCGGAACCTGCATCGGCCCCACTACCCAAGGACCCCCATGATCGAGACTCTCGTACGCACTGAGATCGTCGCCGCCGTCGCGATCATCACGCTGGATTCTCCAGACAACCGGAACGCGTTGAGTTCAGTTCTGGTGGCGCAGTTGCAGGCGGCGTTGGCGGGCGCGGCGTCCGACGACGCGGTCCGCGCGGTGGTGTTGACGCACACGGGCGGAACGTTCTGCGCCGGCGGCGATCTGAAGGAGGCTCTCGGCCGTGGGCTGTCCCCCGAGGAGGCGACGGCGGAAGGCACGCAGGCGATGATCGAACTGATGGGAACGATGTTGGAGACACCGAAACCCGTGATCGCTGTCGCGAACGGGCACGTCCGTGCGGGCGGGTTCGGGCTGCTCGGAGCCGCCGACATCGCGCTCGCCGGCCCGAAGGCGACGTTCGCGCTCACCGAGTCACGGCTGGGGCTCGCGCCGTCGATGATCTCCCTCGTCCTGGTGCCCAAGATGTCGGCGCGTGCGTCCGGCCGCTACTTCTTGACCGGTGAGACGTTCACTCCCGACCAGGCCGAGGAATTCGGTGTCGTGTCCCGTGCGCTCGGCTCGGCCGCCGACCTCGACGCCGAACTCGACAGCATCTGTGAGGGCGTCCGAAGGTCGTCGCCGCAGGGACTCGCCGTGTCGAAGGCGTTGACCGCCGCAGGCGTCCTCGCCGAGTTCCGCGCCAGCGCTCAGGCACGCGCCGCGGAGTCGGCTGCGTTGTTCGCCTCCGACGACGCACGCGAGGGCATGACCGCGTTCCTGTCCAAGCGGAAGCCGTCGTGGGATGTGAGCGCGTCGTGACCGCGTCGGCGCGCGAACCTCAGCAGGACCGGTCGCGGATCACCCGGGAGCGCCTGCTCGCGTCGGCCGTCGACATTCTCGCCGACCAGGGGTGGGCTGCCGCGACAGTCGCCCACGTCGCCGAAGAAGCGGGCGTCTCACGGGGAGCGGCACAGCATCACTTCCCGACACGCGAAGCACTGATCACTGCGGCGTTGGAGCAGATGTTCACCGACCTGACCGCCCTCGCCGCGGAGGACCTCGATGATCTTCCCCCGGGGCCCGAGCGGATCAGAGTCGTGGTCGAACGGGCCGTCGACATCTACGTGGGGCCGAACTTCCGTGCGGCGCTGCAGGTGTGGGCCGCCGCGGCCTCCGACGAAGCGCTGCGCGAACGAATTCTTCCGTTAGAGGCCAAATTCGCGCGCGCCGCGCACGCGATGACGCTCGCCGGACTCGACCCCGAGGGGACCGACCCGAACGCGCACCGACTCGTGCAAGCCACCCTCGACCTCGCGCGCGGTCTCGGCCTCGCGGGCACGCTGTCGGACGATTCGCGTCGGCGCGCCCAGGTGGTCGGGACGTGGGCGGACCAGTTGACCGCGGCGCTGAGGCGCGACTGAACGACCTACAGGTCGCGATCCCAGCGGAGCTAAGCGAACGTGACGGTCGGCCCGTAGTCGGCGACCTGGTCGATGGCCTGCTCGCGGTCGGTGATGATCCGGTCGACCTCGTCGAGCGTCGCCACCCGTGCGAGCGCGCGCGCACCGAACTTGGAGCTGTCGGCGACGACGATCGACCGGTCTGCTGCGCGGATCATGGCCCGCTTGACTGGGATCTCCAAGGTGTTCGTGTTGGTAATGCCTGCGGTGGGGTCGATAGCGTCGGCGCCGAGAAACGCCCAGTCGGCCGAGTAATCGGACAGGAAGTCGACGGATCGTTCGCCGACCAGCGTGAACACCGATCCGAGGAGTTCGCCGCCGGTAACGAGGAGTCGGACGCTCGGCAGCGTGGCCGCGTACTTTCCGATGCGCAGGTCATTGGTGATGATCGTGATCTCGTGCTTGTGCCGTAGCTCGAGAGCGATCTGGAACGTCGTCGAACCGCTGTCGAGAACGACGGTCTGGCCGTCGCGCACCTCGGCGGCGGCCGCGCGGGCGATCGCGATCTTCTCGTGGCGTCGTTCGCCTTCTTTGACGGCGTACGGAATGTCGTTCGGCGCCCCGATCGTACTCCGCGCGCCGCCGTGGGTCCGTTCGGCCTGCCCGGATCGCGCGAGTGCGTCGAGGTCACGTCGAATGGTCGATGCGTCGACGCCGAGATCGCGAGAGAGCGCTGCGGCCTCCAGGTATCCGTCGATTTGGAGTCGTCGCAGTATCTCCCGCCGCCTGTCGTCAGCGGCCATCGAACATCCCACGGCGGGACGGCACGGATTCACTCATGCGTGAATATTGACACACCCGAAGACCAATTGCATGATTACGTGCACAAGGTGCGCGATTTCGTGCAATCGTTGGTGTGTTCCATAACGTCGCGTGGAGGAGTGCCTGGTGGAGATCGGTGTGATCGGCCTCGGCCGAATGGGTGCGAACATGCGTGATCGTCTTCGCGCGGACGGCCACACGGTGATCGGATACGACGCCGCCCCCGGTGTCGGTGACGTTTATTCGCTGCACGATCTCGTCAAGGGCCTCGCCGTTCCACGCGTCCTGTGGACGATGGTGCCTGCGGGCGCCCCGACCCGCGAGGTGATCGACGAACTGGCTGATCTGCTCACGGACGGTGATCTCGTCATCGACGGCGGCAACTCCCGTTTCACCGAGGACGCGGTGCACGCCGCCTCGCTCGGCGAGCGAGGCATCGCCTACCTCGACTGCGGAGTGTCCGGCGGGGTGTGGGGGAGGACCGAGGGTTACGGCCTCATGGTCGGCGGTTCGGCCGCCGACGTCCGGCGCGCGATGCCGGTCTTCGACACGCTGCGTCCGGAGGGGCCGCGCGAGCGCGGTTTCGTGCACGCGGGCCCGACCGGGGCGGGGCACTACGCGAAGATGGTGCACAACGGCATCGAGTACGGACTCATGCAGGCGTACGCCGAGGGGTACGAGCTGCTCGCCGCGGAGTCCCTCATCACCGCACCCGACGAAGTGATGCGGGCGTGGCAATCGGGCACCGTGGTCCGCTCCTGGCTTCTCGAACTCCTCGTCGCCGCTCTCGCCGACGACCCGGGGCTCGCTGAGATCACTGGGTACACCGAAGACTCCGGCGAGGGGCGGTGGACGGTCGAGGAGGCGATCGGTCACGCCGTGCCGACACCGGTCATCGCCGCTGCGCTGTTCGCGCGGTTCTCCTCTCGGCAGGAGGAGTCGCCTGCGATGAAGGCTGTGGCGGCACTACGCAATCGATTCGGGGGACATCAGGTTCACACCGACCCGGAAGCAGGGAAATGATCAAACTCGGATACAAGGCGTCGGCAGAGCAGTTCGCGCCGCGCGAACTGGTCGAACTCGCCGTTCTCGCCGAACAGCACGGCATGGATTCGGCAACCGTCTCGGACCACTTCCAACCGTGGCGACACAACGGTGGCCACGCTCCCTTCTCGATCTCGTGGATGACCGCGGTCGGCGAGCGGACGAGCCGGATCCAGTTGGGCACGTCGGTGATGACGCCGACGTTCCGATACAACCCGGCGGTGGTCGCGCAGGCGTTCGCGACGATGGGCTGCCTGTACCCCGATCGAGTCATGTTGGGCGTCGGCACGGGCGAGGCGCTCAACGAGATCGCGACCGGATTCGACGGTCAATGGCCCGCGTTCAAGGAACGGTTCGCGCGGCTGCGAGAAGCCGTCGAGTTGATGCGAGCGTTGTGGCGGGGCGAGCGCGTCAACTTCTCGGGCGAGTTCTACAAGACGAAGGGCGCGTCGATCTACGACGTTCCAGAGTCCGGGAAGGTCCCGGTGTACATCGCGGCGGGCGGCCCGGTCGTCGCCCGATACGCCGGACGCGCGGGCGACGGTTTCATCTGCACCTCCGGCAAGGGCATGGACCTGTACACCGAGAAGTTGCTCCCGGCGGTCGAGGAGGGGGCGGCGAAGGCGGGCCGTGTGTTCGACGACGTGGACCGGATGATCGAGATCAAGCTGTCCTACGACACCGACCCGCAAGTGGCGCTGGACAACACGCGGTTCTGGGCTCCGCTGTCGCTGACACCCGAACAGAAGCACAGCATCGAGGATCCGATCGAGATGGAGGCCGCGGCCGACGCGTTGCCGATCGAGCAGATCGCCAGACGGTGGATCGTCGCCTCCGACCCGGACGAGGCCGTCGCCCAGATCACGCCCTACCTGGACGCGGGTCTGAACCACCTGGTGTTCCACGCCCCGGGCCACGATCAGCGCCGTTTCCTCGACCTGTTCGAGCGAGACCTCGCACCCCGACTGAGGGCGCTGACATGAGCGTGTCAGATGCGACGGCGTGGGCGGCGCTCACCGAGCACAGCGCGACGATCACCGAACGCAGCCTCCGGGATCTGTTCGCGGCCGACCCCGCGCGGGGCACGGCCATGACCGTCTCCGTCGGAGACCTGTACGTCGACTACAGCAAGCATCGAATCAACGGTGCGACCATGCGTCTGCTGCATCTGCTGGCCCGCGAGACGCACGTCTTCGAGAAGCGGGACGCGATGCTCCGCGGCGAACGCATCAACGTCTCCGAAGACCGCCCGGTGCTGCACATCGCGCTGCGCAAACGACGCGACGAGTCACTGTGGCTCGACGGACATGACGTGGTGCCCGACGTACACGGCGTCCTCGACGCGATGGGCGAGTTTACCGACAGCCTGCGCGACGGGTCATGGCGCGGCGCGGACGGACGCCCGATCACGACCGTCGTCAACATCGGCATCGGCGGCTCCGACCTCGGCCCGGCGATGGTGCACGCCGCGCTGCGCGAGTACTGCGACGGTCCTGACGTGCGGTTCGTGTCGAACGTCGACCCGGCTGACCTGCTGTCCACACTCGCCGACCTCGATCCGGCGACGACGCTGTTCGTCGTCGTCTCGAAGACGTTCTCGACGTTCGAGACGATGGCGAACGCACACGCCGCACGTCGATGGCTCGTCGACGCGCTCGGCGAGGATGCCGTCGCCGGACACTTCGTCGCGGTGTCCACCAACGCGGCACTGGTCGCCGACTTCGGCATCGAATCGTCGAACGTCTTCGGATTCTGGGACTGGGTCGGCGGCCGCTACTCCGTCGGATCAGCCGTCGGGCTGTCGGTCATGGCAGCGATCGGCAGGCACAGGTTCGCGGAGTTCCTCGCTGGGTTCCGTACGGTCGACGAACACTTCCAGACCGCGCCCATCCACGCGAACGCGCCGGTCATCCTCGGTCTGCTGAGCGTCTGGTACGCGAGCGTGCTCGGCGCGGACGCCCGCGCGATCCTGCCGTACGCGAATGACCTCGCCCGGCTGCCCGCCTACCTGCAGCAGCTGGCCATGGAGTCGAACGGCAAGTCGGTGCGCGGCGACGGCACACCCGTCGGCGTGCCGACCGGAGAGGTGATCTGGGGGGAGGCGGGCACCAACGGTCAGCACGCTTTCCACCAGTTGTTGCATCAAGGGACCAGACTCGTTCCGGCGGACTTCATCGGATTCGCGCGGGCGGGGGAGGACTTCATCTCTCTCGACGGCGCCACGAGCATGCATGAGGTGTTGACCGCCAACATGTTCGCGCAGTCGCGGGTGCTGGCGTTCGGGAAGACGAAGGCAGAGGTCATCGCCGACGGCGTCGACCCGGTGCTGGCGCCGCACAAGGTGATGCCCGGGGATCGGCCGTCGACGACGATCCTGGCGTCCGAGCTGACACCGTCGACGCTAGGTCAGTTGATCGCCCTGTACGAGCATCAGGTGTTCGTGCAGGGCGCGGTGTGGGGGATCGACTCCTTCGACCAATGGGGAGTCGAACTCGGGAAGGCGTCGGCCGTGGAACTCGCCCCCGCGCTGGCCGCGGGTGGCGGGCCCTCCGACGCGATGGACAGCTCGACCAGGGGGCTCGTCGCGGCGTTCTGGCGCGAGCGGACATAGCGCGAAATGGCGCCGTGACCATCGTGGGCTGATGAACTGTGAAACCTACACCGCAGCGGGGCTGCATCGATCCATAGGGTGATGCGGCCTCGCTGCGGTGTAGGTTTCACGACCTTCTGGGTCTGACCAACCTCTATACGGCGTGGTCGATGACGCCGCGGACGTTCAATCCGTTGCGGAGATCGTCGTACCCCTGGTTGACGTCTTCGAGCGAGTACCTCTTGGTGACGAGTTCGTCGAGCTTGAGTTCACCGGCGTCGTACAGGCGCAGGAGTCGGACGATGTCGTACTGCGGATTCATCGACCCGAACAGGGTGCCCATGATCGTCTTCTGGTTAAGCGTGAGATCGGTGCCGGACACCTGCACGGTCAGCTTCGTCGGATCAGCGAGACCGGTGATGACGACCTTGCCGCCCTTACCGATGATCGCGGTCGCCGCCTGCACGACGGGGACGTCGACGGTACCGACCAGAATCAATGCGGCGTCCGCGCCCTGGCCCCACGTCAGTTCGGTGACCTTCTCCTGGGCTTCCTCAGCGGTCGCGAAGGCGTGCGTCGCACCGAACTTGAGAGCCTCGTTGCGCTTCATCTCGATCGGGTCGACCGCGACGACGTACTTGCACCCTGCCGAGACGGCGCCCTGCACGGCATTGATGCCGAGACCGCCGATGCCATAGATCACCGCGGTGTCTCCCGCACGGAGATTGCCTGCGTTGACGGCGGTGCCCCAGCCCGACGGCACGCCGCAGCCGACGAGGACAGCCGTCTCCAGCGGCAGCCAGTCGTCGACCTTGACCACCGAATGCTGAGAGATGGTCGAGTACTCGGAGAACGCGCCGAGCATGCACATCGCGCCGAAGTCGTCACCGTTCCCGTGGAAGCGGAACGTGCCGTCGGGCATCGACCCTTCCAGGATGGTCGCGCCCATGTCGCACAGGTTCTGGCGACCCGTCGAACAGTACCGACAGGTGCCGCAGTTCGGGATGAAGCTGCACACGACGTGGTCGCCGGGCTTCACCTTCGTGACGCCGGGCCCGACCTCCTGGATGATGCCCGAGCCTTCATGGCCGCCGACGATGGGGTAGCGGGGCGGAAGGTCGCCGTCGGTGAGGTGCAGATCGGAGTGGCACAGGCCCGCCGAGGTGTACTTGATCAGGACTTCGCCCGCGCCGGGGCCGTCGAGCTCGAGTTCCATAATCTCGAACGGCTTGCCTGCTTCGAGGAGCACTGCTGCTTTGGTCTTCATTGGTAATTTTCCTTCCGAACGGGGTCAGAGGTCGAACAGGGAGGTCAGAGTGCGATGTTGACGGACTTGGTCTGGGTGTAGAGGTCGATCGCGGAGTCGCCGAGTTCACGGCCCCACCCGGACTGTTTGAATCCACCGAACGGGAGGGCGGTGTCGAAGCCGTTGTACTGGTTGACCCACACCGAACCGGCTTGGACGGCGGCCGCGGTGCGATGGGCCTTCGACAGGTCCTTCGTCCAGATACCTGCGGCCAGACCGTAGATCGAGTCGTTCGCGGCGCGGACCACGTCCTCTTCGTCGTCGAACGGGAGTGCGGAGACGACCGGTCCGAAGATCTCCTCTTCGACGATGGAGAACTCGGGCTGCACGTCGACGAACACGGTCGGTTCGATGAAGTAGCCCTCATCGCCCCACCTCTTGCCGCCGGTGAGGGCGCGGGCTCCGTCGGCCAGACCCTGCTGGATGAAGCCGTTGACTCGGTCGAACTGCTCCTGCGACACCAACGGGCCGAGTTCGGTCGTCGGGTCCAGGCCCGGACCGATCTTCGACTGTGCGGCGGCGTCGGCGACGGCCTGCGTGAAGTCGTCGAAGATGTCGCGCTGGACGTACATGCGTGTCCCGGCGACACAGCACTGGCCGTGGTTGAACATCCACGCGGCGACCGAACCGGCGACCGCAGCTTCGATGTCGGCGTCGTTGAAGATGATGTTCGGGCTCTTGCCGCCGAGTTCGAGCGTGACCTTCTTCAGGTTGCCGGTCGCGGCGTGCACGATCTTCTTGCCGACCTCGGTGGACCCGGTGAACGCGACCTTATCGACGTCCATGTGGGCGGACAGGGCCGCTCCCGCGTCGCCAAATCCGGGAACGATGTTGACGACGCCGGGCGGGAAGCCTGCCTCCTCGAACACCTCACCGAGCATCAGTGCGCTCAACGGCGTCTGCTCGGCAGGTTTGAGGATGACAGTGTTTCCTGCCGCGAGCGCAGGCGCGAGCTTCCAGGTGGACATCAGGATCGGGAAGTTCCAGGGAACGATCTGGCCGCACACGCCGAGCGATTCGCGCCGGGTGTAGGCGTGGAACTGGCCGCCCGGCGCGAACGGCATCGACGGAGTGATCGACGATCCGGCGATCTTGGTGGCCAGACCGGCGTTGTACCGCCAGACGTCGGCGGCCCAGCTGACGTCCACCGCGGTCGCGATGGCCACGGACTTGCCGTTGTCGAGGGCTTCGAGCTGACCGAACACGTCGGCACGTTCGCTGAGGATGTCGCCGACCCGCCAGATGAGACGTTCGCGTTCGTTCGGCTTCATCCGCGACCACGGCCCCTCGTACGCAGCCCGGGCCGCGGCGACGGCGCGGTCGATGTCGGCGGCCTCGCCGTGCGCGACGTTCGTGATGACCTGCCCGGTGGCCGGATCGTGGGTGGCGAACGTACGGCCGGACGCGGCGTCGACCCACTGGCCGCCGATCAGCATCTTGCGGTCCTTCGAGACGAAGTCGGCGACGGCGGGGAGAAGTGCCGTATCCAGAGTCGTGGTCATCGGTGCCTCCTGACGAGAGCGATATGTGAAGTGCGCCACTGTGGCGGTGCACTATTTCTCCCATGCCGGGGACGTCGCTGCGTGTACGGAAACTGAACACTCCGCGTGGACACGCGGCGGTCACTCGCCCGTAGCGGCGGTGTCAGATGCCGAGCGCGCGTATTCGCGCGTACAGCGTGGTGCGACTGATGCCCAACGCCGACGCCGCGTGGCTCTTGTTGCCGCGGGCCACGTCGAGAGCTTCCCGAATCGCCTGCCGTTCGGCCTGTTCCAGACCCAGCAGCTTCGAGGCTCGCGTGGACCCGCGGTACTCCTCCGGGAAGTCAATCGCTCCGACCGCGCGCGATCCGCGAGCGAGAGCCGAGTCGACGGCTCGACGCAGGACGATCGTCAACTCGATGAGGTTGCCCGGCCACTCCTGACACACCAGCGCGTCCGCGGCGTCCGACTGCAACTTCACCCGGGAATCTATGCGCTGCAACACTTCCTGTCCGATAGACGCCAACTCTGTAGTGCGCTGGCGCAACGGTGGAAGGATGATCCGCCGCGTGCAGCAGGCGGTGAGCGCGGCAGCCGGACTCGACAACGATTCGACGGGCCCCGTGACGACCACCAGGGCCGGGTCGGACGATCCGCGCCCGGCGACCGCTGCGTGCAGCAGCCGCATCGACCGTTCATCGAGGAGGTCGGCTCCGTCGATGATTACCCCGCGACCCGACATTCGGGCTGTGCGCAGGACGGCCGCGACGTCGACCGGCGAGCCGTCCAGGATCGATGCGGCGACGTCGATGGTCGTCGCATCCTCTGGCGGCACCCGCGTGTAGGCGTGCGTCGTGCGGCCGGTTCCCGCCTCGCCGCAGATCGCGGTGGTCGCAGCGATCTCGCTCGGCAACCGGAGCGGCGAGGCGGGCACGGCGTCCTCGATCCGCGGGCGCAGGCGGAAGACGGCTGCGTGCCGTACTCCCGGCACCCGGTCGACGGCGACGTCGGCGACCACCCCGGAGACCAGGGTGATGGCGGGCGGTGCATTCCGTTCGCCGACGAGGAGTGCGAGCGTGCCGAAGTCGCCGGGGGCCAGGAGTTGGGCGGCGAGCGAATTGGTGAGTTGAAGGTCGTCACCGACCGCTGCGACCGCGGTGTCGCGGCGCGCCGAGGCGCGTTCGAACGCGGAGACCACAGCGCGGTGGTCGGTGTGCGTCCGATTGAGCAGTCGTTCAGCGATGTCGTCGACGAGGCCGCGGATCAACGGCACCGACAGCGGGTTCACGCGGTCGGCGACTTCGGTCATGCAGATGATGCCTGCGAGGCGTCGCGTCGCCGGATGGATGATGGGTCGGCCGAAGCAGCTGAGCGACCGGAACTGCTCGAGGTAGTGCTCGCCGCCGTTGATGACCACATCGCCGCGCACCTCGGCGGTGGTGCCGAGCGCGGTAGTGCCCATCGCGTCCTCACCGAAGGCCGCGCCATCGACGGCTCCGGCGTCCGACAACCGGTTCTCCAGGGTGGTGTCGGCCGAGACGCGGGCGACCATCCGACTCTCACTGTCGACCAGGAGCAGGGCCGTCTCGGTTCCACTCAAGATCTCGACGGCGCGTGCGAGGACCGGGCGCGCTGCGTCCAGCAACGGGTCGGCGGATGCGATGTCGGAGACGTTCGGCACCGGTCGGGCGTCTCGTTGCAGTCCCGACGACGCGACCCGCTGCCACGATGCCGCGATCACGTCACGATGGGGGAGGGAGGTGGTCACGGCTCCACTGTGGCATGGATTACACCTGGCCGGTAGCGGTCCGGACGCCGGGGTCGTCGCGCTCGTCTGGAAGTTCCTCGTAATCATGGGCGGCATCACCGCGTCGGTGACTGCCGGATCGTCGTACCAACGCGTATGGCGTCAGGACTAGCCCGTAGAGCGAATATCGGGCCGAAATCGTGGTGGCGCTACGGTGGTTCGCATGCGTGTAGCGACCTGGAACGTCAACTCGGTGAAACAGCGTGTGCCCCGGCTTCTCCCGTGGCTCGACGAGCGCAGCCCCGACGTGGTCTGCCTCCAGGAGACCAAGGTGTCCGACGAGGTGTTCGCGGCCGAACTCGGGGATGCGCTCGCTGCGCGCGGATACGAGTTCGCACATGCCGGACAGGGCCAGTGGAACGGGGTCGCACTGCTCAGCAGGGTCGGGCTCGACGATGTGCGTGTCGCGTTCGCCGGTGCGCCGGGATTCCCAGACTCCGACGACGCGCCTGAGGGGCGGGCCGTCTCGGCCGTGTGCGACGGTGTCCGCGTCCACTCGCTGTACGTTCCCAACGGTCGCGAGGTGGACGCCGACCACTACCACTACAAGCTCGCCTGGCTCGAGACCCTGCGCGCCTCGATCGTCGACGAATCCGACACCACCATGCTGTGCGGTGACTTCAACATCATCCCGACCGACCACGACAGCTTCGATCCGTCGGCGTTCATCGGACACACACATGTGACGGCTCCCGAACGCGATGCGCTCACCGCGTTCGAAGCCCTCGGACTGCGTGACACGATGCGCGAGCACTGGCCGGACGAACGGATCTACACCTACTGGGACTACCGCGCAGGGATGTTCCACAAGGATCTCGGAATGCGGATCGACCTGATCCTCGCCGGCGGCCCCGTCGCCGACCGGGTTCAGGCGGCGTGGGTGGACCGCAAGGCCCGCAAGGGGACCAAGCCGAGTGACCACGCGCCGGTCTTCGTCGACCTCGACACCGCTCCCGACGGAAACGTCGGGCCCGTGGTGCCGCCGCCGTCTCGACCGGCGAAGGTCGCAGCGGGATCGGTGAAGCTGCCTCACACGGTCGCCGACTGACACCCACCCCCACCCGCGCCCGTCTCACCCGTAGGTGAACGAGAACACCTGCAGTCCGGGCGTGGGAGTCACGTCGACGCGACCGCGCTGATTCTCTGCGGAACCGACGATCTTGTGGAAAGTCGGCGGCCCGCTGATCGGGATGACCGTCGGGTCGGCGCCGTCGCTGCGCACGGTGATGCTTCCGGTTCCACCGACCACGATGTAGACGTTCTTCGCGTGGTAGTCGAGGCCGATCGACGAGTCACCGCGTGCCGTCGCCCCCTGGTAGTCGAGGTCCCACGGTCCGTTGAGGGAGAAGGTGTCCGCCGGTTGGGTGTCCGGACGGCGGAACTCGTTCGGTCCGGCGACGTACGGTGTCGGGCCGCGGTAGTTGACCATCTTCCCGACTCCCAGATACGTCTCGGGCGTCGTCGATTCGGTGGGCGTCGTATCGCTCCGCTCGGACGGCGGCGGCAACGTCGCGGTCGGATCGGCCTGCATCAGCAGTTCTCGGATCAGGCGCTCGGAGGTCGCGTATCCGCCCTCACCGAACTCGATGTGGCGAACCGTCCCCGACGCATCGATCAGATAGTGGGCGGGCCAGTAACTGTTGCGGTATGTCGTCCACGTCGAGAACGCCGGATCGAGAGCGACCGGATACGTGATGCGCAGCCGCTCCGCTGCCTTCTTCACATTCGCGGGAACCTTCTCGAATGCGTACTCGGGCGTGTGGACGCCGATCACCTCCAATCCGGCGGCGCGATACTTCTCGTACCAGTCGACGACGTGCGGGATGCTGCGTTGGCAGTTGATGCATGAGTACGCCCAGAAGTCGAGGAGCACGACCCTGCCGCGCAACTCCGACAGCGCGAGCGGAGCCTCATCGGGCGTGTTGAACCATTCGCTGATCCCCGACAGGCGCGGCGCCGTGCCACAACTCTGCAGCTGTTCGGCGCCATCGGTGCAGTTGGACAGTTCACGGTTCTCATCGGTGACGATGCCGCCGATGTCGAGTCTCGCCGTCAGATCGTCGGTACCACCGACCGAATCCTGCAGTGCGCTCGCATAGTCCGGGATCGCGCGCTGCAATGCCGCCGGTACGTTGAACACCAGGCCGATGGCGAGACCGATCATCACCACACCCGCCGTGATGCGGATGCCGCGCTGGTGTCGACGGAAGCCCGCCACTCGCTCGGCCACCCGTCGTCCGGCAAGCGCGAAGACGAGAAGCGGAAGCGCCGCCCCGACTGCGAACGACAATGTCAACGCCACCGTGTCGATACCGATATCGCCGGTCGCGCCTGCCACGACGATCGCCGCGAGGACGGGGCCCGCGCACGGCACGTAGAGGACGCCGAGCGCCAAGCCCAGACTGAATCCGGACTTGCCCGTGCCGACCGACCGAGTGGGAAGACGTGAGAACGGTTTCTCGAGTAGACGCTCGACCGCTGGAACGATCAGGCCGACACCGATCGTCGTCAGGACGATCAGACCCGCCCACCGGAACGCGTCCTGTGGAAGATGCAGCAGTGACAGCAGACTCGACCCGACCAGCGTCACGGTCGCGAAACTGACGACGAGACCGCCGATCACACGATACGGCCGACTCTTCTGCGAGAACCGTGGACGCCGACTGCCCGCGGAAGCAGTTTCCGTACTGGACGTCGGTGTCTCGCCGTGGGGTTCGTGAGCGCCTGCGAGGAATACGACCGGGAGCACCGGAAGGATGCACGGAGAGATGCCGGTGATCAGGCCGCCGACGAATCCGATGAGCACGATGGAGTACATGCCGGGCATTCGGTGCGGATGCGCGATCGGATGGGTACGTCGACATCCCGTGGTATGTCCGCAGACACGCGGCGTGACGGTCGTTCGACGCCCGCCGAACGCGACGAAGAAGAGAATTTTCGATCCCCGCCCATCCGATTCGAGTGCGGCTCCGAATGGCTCCTTGCAACAGCAGGAGATGCCCGGCGATCGCCGGACAGTCCACGACAAGGGAGACAGCAGATGAGCATCACCAAGACGACCGGTGCACGGGTGACGGCGATGGCGTTCGCGATCGCCGTGGCCGCAACGATGACCGCGTGCTCGAGCGACGACTCGTCCACCGAGTCGGCTGACTCGACGATGACCACGGGCGCGATGAGCACGAGTGCGATGACGTCCGATCCGGCCGCAGGCCTCGTCGGCCCGGGCTGCGCCGACTACGGGAAGCAGGTGCCGACCGGACCGGGTTCGGTGACCGGGATGTCAACCGAACCGGTAGCAGTCGCCGCGTCCAACAACCCCCTGCTCACCACCCTCACGTCGGCGCTGTCGGGCAAGCTCAACCCCGACGTCAACCTCGTCGACACACTCAACGGCGGCGAGTTCACCGTGTTCGCACCGGTCAACGACGCCTTCGAGAAGGTCGATGCGGCGACCATCGACTCGCTCAAGACCGACGCACCCGGCCTGACCTCGCTGCTCACTTACCACGTCGTCGAGGGCCAGGCCGCACCCGACAAGGTTGTCGGCGAGCACAAGACCGTTCAGGGCGACACGCTCGAGGTCACCGGCAGCGGTGACGACCTGAAGGTGAACGGCGCCGGCGTGATCTGTGGCGGCGTCAAGACCGCCAACGCCACCGTCTACCTCATCGACGGTGTACTCATGCCGCTGGCCGACGACAAGTAGAGACCCACTCCGGTTCGACGATCCGAGACCGTACGGTCGGCCCCGCCTCAGGGGTCGACCGTACAGTCGATGGCACGCCCCGATGGACGGAAGAGGTTGACGATATGAGCATCGAATTCACGAGCACCGTCGACGCTGAGATCGACGACGTCTTCGAGTGGTTCTCCAGGCCGGGAGCGCTTCACAGACTGCTGCCGCCCTGGCAGCCGATGTCCGCGATCAGCGAAGCCGAGTCGTTGGCCGACGGACAGGCCGTCCTCGGGCTGCCCGGCGGGCTCCGGTGGACGGCGCAGCACCGAGCAGACGACTACCGTCCGCCACACGCGTTCGTCGACGAACGGATCACCGACGGTGTCCGCGGCCTGCCGACCGCATTCGCCGGATCCTGGCGGCACGAACACGAATTCGTCGACGACGGTATAGGACGCACCCGGGTCATCGACCGCGTGCACACCGCCGTCCCGGCGAAGCTGCTGCGTCCGACCTTCGAGTACCGACACCGACAGATCGCCGACGATCTCGCCGCACATGCGCGGGCACGAGCCGCCGGATCGACGCCGTCCGTCATCGCGGTGACCGGCGCATCGGGGCTCGTCGGCTCCGCGCTGTGTGCATTCCTCTCCACAGGCGGGCACCGTGTGATCCGACTCGTTCGGCGCCCCGCGCAGACCTCCGACGAACGGACATGGGATCCGGCTGACCCGTCATCGGGCCTGTTCGACGGCGTCGACGCCGTGATCCACCTGGCCGGTGAGTCGATCGCCGGACGGTTCACCGGAAGCCACCGCGCCGCCATCGTCGACTCCCGGATCGAACCCACGCGGAGACTCGCCGCGCTCGCCGCAGCCAGTCCCGAGGTCCGGGTGTTCGTGAGCGCGTCCGCGATCGGGTTCTACGGCGCGCATCGGCCAGACGAACTCCTCGACGAGTCCTCGGCCAGAGGAGAGGGATTCCTCGCCGGCGTCGTCGACGAGTGGGAGGCCGCCGCCCGCACCGCGTCGGTGGGCGGAACGAGGTCGGTGCAGATCCGCACCGGAATTGTCCAGAGCCCACAAGGCGGGGTGCTCCGCCTGCAGCGGCGACTGTTCGAAACAGGTCTCGGCGGCCGACTCGGTGACGGCCGACAGTGGCTGTCATGGATCGACATCGACGACCTCATCGATGTCTATCTGCGGGCTATCGTCGACGAGAGTCTCGACGGCCCGGTTAACGCCGTCGGCCCCGAACCGGTGACCGGGTCCGACTTCGCAGCGATCCTCGGCCGAGTGGTGCACCGTCCGGCGATCCTCCCGGTGCCTGCCTTCGGCCCGAGGCTGCTCCTCGGGAAGCAGGGCGCCGACGAACTCGCGCTCGCCGACCAGCGAATCGGGAGCCGTGTCCTCGCTGAGGCCGACCACCGGTTCCGGTTCGATACACTGGAGGACTCGCTGCGTCACCAGCTTGGGCGGTAGCCCGGCGACCCATCCGATTCGGTGTCGGCTCCGAATGACCGGCATGACCGCACCGAAACATCTGCCACCGCATTCGCGGGTCGCCGTCGTCGGCAGTGGCGTCGCCGGCCTGACCGCTGCGCATCTCCTCGCGCGCACCCACACCGTGACTCTCCTGGAGTCCGACTCCCGTCTCGGCGGACACGCTCACACACAGACCGTGTCTCTGCTCGATGGCGACGTCTCGGTGGACACCGGATTCATCGTCCACAACGACCGCACGTACCCGACACTGCTGACACTGTTCGCCGAACTCGGGATCGCCACGCAAGACACCGACATGTCGATGTCCGTGCGGTCGGAACTCACCGGACTGGAGTACGCGGGAGCGCGCGGCGCCCTCGGGTTGTTCCCGCACCCGCGTAACGCGGTGAGCCCCAGACACATCCGAATGCTCATCGAAGTGCGGAGATTCCATCGACTCGCCCACGAGGTCCTCACCAACCCGGGGAACGACGTCGCCCTCGACGAATTCGTCCGGGAGGCAGGGCTGTCGGACTACTTCCTCGACAACTTCCTGCTTCCGCTCGTGGCCGCCGTGTGGTCGTGCGACTCGGCCACCGCGGGGCGTTATCCGGCTCGCTACCTGTTCGAGTTCCTCGACCACCACGGGATGCTCACCGTCTTCGGTTCGCCGACGTGGCGGACCGTCACCGGCGGCTCCGCGACCTACGTGCAGGCCGTCGCCGATCGACTGGCGTCGGCCGGCGGACGCGTGCTCGTCGACGCCCCGGTCCGCGGCATCCGCGAAACGGAGGACGGCGTGCGGATCGAGGCTCCCGGTCTGAACCAGACGTTCGACGCGGTCGTTGTCGCGACTCATCCGCACCAGGCGCTCGCCGCTCTCGACGGACCGACCGGCATGCAGCGGGAGGTACTGGGCGACATCGCGTACCTACCCAAACATGCTGTCCTGCACACCGATACGTCGCTGCTTCCGCGATCGCCGCGGGCCCGTGCATCGTGGAACTACCAGATCCGTGGCGACGGCGACGACGTCGCCGTCACCTACGATCTGACGCGCCTGATGCGTCTGTCCACCGGCGGCGAGCGCGTCCTCGTCACGATGGGACGCACCGATCTCGTCCATCCGCAGCACATCGTCTCGGCCATGACCTATGAGCACCCCGTCTACGATCTGGCGTCCGTGTCCGCGCAGAAGCGACTGCCCGACATCGACACCGCGCGGATCGTGTTCGCAGGCGCCTACCACGGATGGGGATTCCACGAGGACGGCGCGGCGTCGGGCGCCCGTGCAGCCGAGCGGCTCGGGAATGGGCGGCTCGGGAATGGGTGGTCGACCGTGTCGAATCGCGAAGCACTCGACGGCGACGGCCTGATCGGGCGGGCGCGATGAGCGTCCACACGCCGCGACTCGTGGCCAGTCGGATCACCCACGTGCGCACCGAACCCGTGGAGAACCGGTTCGTCTACCGCAGCATGCACTGGCTCGTCGACATCGACGCGCTGCCCGACCTCGGCGTCGGCAGACGATGGCTGGCCCGCTTCTGGGCCGCCGACCACTTCGCGCAGCCGGTGACCGACGGACAGACGCTCCGCGATCGGCTCACCGGCTTCCTCGCCGCAGAAGGCATTCAAGCGCCGACCGGTCGGGTGATCGTCCTGACGTCCCCGCGGGTCGCAGGCTACGTCTTCAACCCGCTCAGCGTGTTCTGGTGCCACCACGCAGACGGGACCCTCGCCTGTGTCGTCGCCGAGGTCCACAACACGTATTCGCAGCGGCACTGCTACGTGGTGCATCCCGACGCCGACGGCCGCGCCAGTGTGCCCAAAGAGTTCTACGTGTCACCGTTCAACGACGTCGACGGCAGCTATCGCCTCCGCCTGCCGAGCCCGGACGAGCACGGCCGGGTCTCGCTCGGTATCACGCTCCACCGGCCCGACCACGCGCCGTTCATCGCGACCCTCGTGGGCCGGTCACGTCCCGCGACACCGCGCGCCGTCCTCCGCGCTCAACTGTCCGCCCCGCTAGCGCCATGGATGGTCGCCGCTCGAATCCGCGTACAGGGCATCGCGCTGTGGATGCGCGGCCTGCCCATCGTCCCCCGCCCCGCACCCGAGAAGACCTGCAACCGAAAGGCCCTTCGATGACCATCGACCGACTGTACGAGAACGACATCGCGCAGAGCCGCGACCTCGACGACAGGGGTTCGGCCGTCGACCCCGCGAGGTGGCCGGACGTCGCCGCCCGCCCGGAATCGGTGACGGCGCGAATTCGCGGTCGGGCCGCCGAAGCATTGTTCCGGCGCGCGACGGCCGGCCTTCCGCCGGACGCTCCGCGAATGATCGTCCACGATGAAGACGCACTGTTCCGGCGAGTCGGGACGGCGGGGCTCATCGGTTTCGGCGAATCGTATATGGCGGGGGAGTGGACGGCAGACGACCTGGTCGCGACTCTCACCCCGCTCGCACAGCGCATCGCCGACATCGTGCCTGCGGCGTTGCAGCGGCTCCGTCCGATCATCCTGCCGAGCCATCCGCGCGACGAGGAGAATTCGCTGGCCAACACGCGATCGAACATCTCGCGTCACTACGACCTGTCCAACGACCTCTTCGCATCGTTTCTCGATGAGACCATGACCTACTCGAGTGCGCATTTCGGATCCGACGATGCGGCCGCGCATGCCGACTGGGACGATCTCGCCGATGCGCAGCGCGCCAAGATCGACCGGCTCCTCGATCAGGCAGGCGTCGAGTCGGGCACTCGGCTGTTGGAGATCGGGACCGGCTGGGGTGAGCTCGCGGTCCGCGCGGCGGAGCGGGGAGCCGTCGTCCGGAGCATCACGCTCTCGCACGAGCAGCAGGCGGCGGCACGACGACGCGCGACCTCCGCAGGCCTCGCCGACCGCATCCGGGTCGATCTCGCCGACTACCGCAGCATCGACGGTGATTACGACGCCGTGGTCTCCGTCGAGATGGTCGAAGCCGTCGGACGCGACTATTGGGGCGACTACTTCGCCACGATCAACCGAGTCCTCGCACCGGGCGGGCGGGCCGCGATCCAGGCGATCACCATGCCGCACGACCGGGTGCTGGCCTCGACCGGCACCTACACCTGGGTGCACAAATACATCTTCCCCGGCGGTCAGATCCCGTCCGAGCAGGCGCTTCGCCACGCGGCGGCGGTGTCCGGCCTCACGCCGACATACGCCGAATCGTTCGGCCTGCACTATGCGAAGACTCTCGAACTCTGGCGCGAACGCTTCAGCGCACACCGGGATCGGGTGGCAGAACTGGGATTCGACGACACGTTCGTCCGGATGTGGACGTTCTACCTCGCCTACTCCGAGGCGGGCTTCGCCTCGCGGTACCTCGACGTCTGGCACCTCGTCTACACGAAGGGCGCAGGCCGATGACGGGCATCTCGGGAGCAGCGACGATCCTCGCGGTATGCGCGGTGTGGATCGTCGTCCTGCAGGGCACCGCGTTCGCCGTCGGCCACCGCATCCGGCGATACAACGTCGTCGACGTGATCTGGGGTCTCGGCTTCGTCGGCATCGGCGTCGTTGCGCTCGTGCTCGGCGGCGGCGACCTCACACGCCGTACCGTGCTCGCCGTCGTAGTCGCCGTATGGGGTCTGCGCCTGTCCTGGCACATGCACGTCAAGACGCGCGGCCACGGCGAGGATCCTCGCTACGTCGACTACCTGGGACAGGACCCGACGGTGGGTACGGTCATCGGGAAGGTCTTCGCGACCCAGGGAGGCTCCCAACTCTGGGTCGGCCTGCCGATCGTGGTCTCCGCGGTATGCGGGGCGACGACTGGACCGGGCTGGATTCTCCTCGTAGTCGGTGTAGCGGCGGCCCTCGTCGGATTCTCTTTCGAAGCGATCGGCGACGCCCAACTGCGTGAGTACAAGGCCGACCCCGACCGGGGCCCGATCATGGATCGGGGGCTGTGGGGGTGGACGCGCCACCCGAACTACTTCGGCGATGCCTGCCTGTGGTGGGGGCTGTGGCTCATCGCCGCATCGGGAGGGCTGCCCGCAGTCCTGACCGTGCTGTCACCGGTCGCGATGACCTACTTCATCGTCTACGCGACCGGGGCACGCCGTCTCGAAGCGGCGATGGCCGGCAGACCCGGATACGCCGACTACTGTGCGCGAACCTCCTATTTCCTGCCGCGTCCACCGCGCCGGAGCCCCTGATGGAGTCGATCCGCCATGACGGCCATCGCTGAGACTCCCATCGGGCCCACCCGACCGACGGCGTCGAGGGCTAAGCTGATGTCCGATGAGACCTGGAGACCTGCAGTGACGCGTTCCGCGGCGACCGATACCGGTCTGGACGCCCTGATAGAGGCAACTGCAGCGGGCGAGATGGACGCCTTCGCCGAACTGTACGACCAAACCAGTGCGCGTATCTACGGCATGGTGCTGCGCGTGCTGCGCGATCCCGGATACAGCGAAGAGGTCACTCAGGAGGTGTACCTGCAGGTCTGGCGGGGCGCAGAGAAGTATCGCCGCACCGACGGATCACCGATCGCGTGGCTGCTCGCGATAGCTCACCGACGCGCCGTCGACCGGGTGCGATCGGAGTCGTCGGCATCGCGCCGCGAATCCTATTACGGCGCAAAGCAACTCGTTGAACTCGGCGATGAGGTCGGCGATACGGTCCAGATGCGCGAACAGGGCCGCCGCGTACGACGATGCCTGGGCGGTCTCAGTGAACTGCAGTCGCAGGCAATCGGCCTCGCCTACTACCAGGGGCTGTCGTATCGAGAGGTGTCCGAGGCGCTGGCGGTCCGACTGCCGACGGTGAAGAGCCGGATCCGCGACGGATTGAAGAAGCTGAGGGGGTGTTTGGAAAGTGAGTGACGATATGAGCGGTGCTGGGGAGACCGGCCACGTGGACGCCGACGATCTACTTGATCTCGCACCGCTGGTTGCGCTCGATGCACTCTCCGAGTCCGAACGCGCGAGTGTCGAGAAGCGTGTCCAACGCGCCGATGCGATGACTCGTCGCGCCTTCGACGTCGAAGTCGCCGCCGTCCGTGACACGTTGGCCGACATCGGCGAACTCACCGAACAGGCGCCGCGCGCGGGCCTGCGCGACGAACTGCTCGCGGCTGCCGAGCGCGATCGGCTCGCCGACCGACGGCGAGCAAGCCGGATCCGGTGGGGCGCCGCCGCGGCAGCGGTCGCGGCCGTCATCGCCGTGGGCGGCGGCGTGGTCGGCTACACGATGTCCGGTCGAGACGAACCTACCCAGACGACGGCCGAACGCGTCTTCGAGGCGACAGACGTGCGCACCGTGAGCGGCGAACTGGCGAAGGGGCGAGCGTCGGTGACGTTCTCACCGTCGGCGGGTGCGGGCGTCCTCGTCATGAACGACGTCACCCCGCCGGACGCGGGCAAGGTCTATCAGCTGTGGTTGGTAGGGCCGGACGGAACCCGCCTGGGCGGAGTGATGGCTCCGGACGATGTCGCTCCGTCGACGACGGTGGTTCTCGACGATCTCGGCGATGCGACGGCGATGGCGTTCACCGTCGGTGACATGGCGACGCCCGAACTGCGTATCGGGCCGACCGTCTCCGAGATGTCGCTCGGTTAGCGTCCCGCCGCCTGGTCCTCGAGGTAGCGCGGCTTGCAGATGACCCACGCCCCGCACAACATCACGAGGACCATGCCGACGACGAGTAGGAATGGGGCGCCCCAGCCGTGTGTCACGTCGTGCAGCACGCCGAACAGCAACGGGCCCGCGCAGGCGAGCAGATAGCCGACGCCCTGCGCGAAACCCGACAGTGACGCCGACGCGGCGCTCGTCCGCGTCCGCACGTTGATGAGGGTCAACGCCATCGGGAATGTCGTCGGGCCGAGACCGCAGAGGAGAGCCCACACCAACGGAGCCGACAGCGGGGCCCACATGAGTCCCGCGAAACCCGCGAACCAGCACGCCGCGAACAGCACGGTGAAACCGAACGGGTTGGCGAACCGCGTCGACAACGTCGGTGCGACGAATGTGGCGGCCAGGCCGACACCGGAGAACACAGCGACGGCCGTGCCGCCGAGCGACTCGCTGCCGCCGGCATCGGTGATGATCTTCGGCATCCACGTGAACATCGCGTATGTGCCTGCTGACGTCATGCCGAACATGAACGTCATGCCCCACGCCATCGGGCTGCGCCACATCGAGATCGTGGCGTCTGGAACAGGGGGCGTCGACTCGTCGACGACGGCCGCGTCTCGTCGGCCCGCAACTTCGCGTCGGGCGGCCGCGCGCCGTTCGCGGACCACCCACAGCCACGGGCCGAGCGCAGCGAGCGGAACGAGCGCCCACACGCCGAGCGAGAACCGCCAGTCGACCGCGTCGGCCAACGGGATCGCGACCGCGGCCGGGATCACGGTCCCCGCCTGCACGAAGATGATGTATGCCGTGCTGATCGGGGCGATCCGGTCGGCGAAGTAGCGCTTCACCAGCGGCGGGATCAGGATGTTTCCGATACCCATGCCGAACAGGGCGACACACGAGAGGACGACCAGCACGGCGACGTTCTGGCTCAGCGACCGTGCTGCGATGCCGACACCGGTGATGACGACGGCGGCGAGCATCACCTGTTCGATGCCGAACCGGCGTCCCAGCCCCGGCGAGACGATCCCCGCGACGCCGAACGCGAGCGTCGGCAGCATGCCGAGCAATCCGCTGACGGCGGTGCCGAATCCGACGTCCTCGGAGACGCGTTCGAGGAGAGGAGTGAGCGAGGTGACCGCGGTGCGCAGCGAGAACGCGAACACGACGATCGCGAGAAGGACGATGATCCGACCTCGCAGACTTCCCGATCCGTATCGTTCGAACGTCTGAGTCTGCGGCATGGTCGTCACCGGACCAATGGTCGCAGCCGTCGTCGGGGCGACGCGAGTTCTTTTGCGGTGCGACCGGTCACATGCTGCCCCGCAGCGTGACGGGACATGCGTTGCGGGTGTTTCCGGCTGTTCGGACCGTGTTCAACCTCGCATGTCAATGATTTTGACCAGGGTAAACCGGGGCGGTAAAGTATTGCGTCGGCACCTGCCCACGGTAGGTGCTGCCCGAATTCTCTTCCGAACCCGGTTTGGGGGAGGCGGGATCGCGAGCCGGATACGGCGTGGCTGACACGCCCGACCTCGGGGTGGCGATATTGCAGTTGACCGGCGCAGACGCGCCGGTGGGGCGAGTTGCGGACATCGTTCGGAGCGTATGCGGGTGCATGCCTGCGTGCGGACCGGAAGACGTGCCCGGAGCACTAACCGTGACGAGAAGAAGGACCGACGGGAGTCGGCCCACAAGGAGAAAAGAACTCAGTGCCAACTATTAACCAGCTGGTCCGCAAGGGCCGCAAGGACAAGGCGACGATCAAGAAGACCGCCGCCCTGAAGGGGAGCCCGCAGCGGCGCGGCGTGTGCACTCGCGTGTACACCACCACCCCCAAGAAGCCGAACTCCGCTCTTCGTAAGGTCGCCCGCGTGCGCCTGACGAGTGGCGTCGAGGTCACCGCCTACATTCCGGGTGAGGGCCACAACCTGCAGGAGCACTCGATGGTGCTCGTTCGCGGCGGACGTGTGAAGGACCTCCCCGGTGTTCGCTACCGCATCATCCGCGGCTCGCTCGACACCCAGGGTGTCAAGGACCGCAAGCAGGCTCGTAGCCGTTACGGCGCCAAGAAGGGAAGCTGATCTAGATGCCACGTAAAGGACCCGCTCCCAAGCGCCCGCTGATCAACGACCCGGTCTACGGTTCGCCCCTGGTCACGCAGCTCGTCAACAAGATCCTGCTGGACGGCAAGAAGTCGACCGCCGAGCGGATCGTCTACCAGGCTCTCGAGCAGGCTCGTGAGAAGACCGGCACCGACCCCGTCGTCACGCTCAAGCGTGCACTCGACAACGTCAAGCCGACCCTCGAGGTCAAGAGCCGCCGCGTCGGTGGTGCCACCTACCAGGTGCCGATCGAGGTCAAGCCGGGCCGCGCCAACACGTTGGCTCTCCGCTGGCTCGTCACGTTCAGCCGTCAGCGTCGTGAGAAGACGATGGTCGAGCGTCTCGCCAACGAGCTGCTCGACGCGTCGAACGGTCTCGGAGCTTCGGTGAAGCGCCGCGAAGACACCCACAAGATGGCTGAAGCCAACCGGGCGTTCGCGCACTACCGCTGGTGACAACCGCCGGACGCGGATCGGGTCACCCCCGATCCGCGTTCATCGGCCCTTTGCCCTCGGGCGGATGGTCGTCGAAGAACCAATTCCAACCTCTAGCGAAAATGCGAGGCGAATAAGTGGCACAGGAAGTGCTGACCGACCTGACCAAGGTCCGCAACATCGGCATCATGGCCCACATCGATGCCGGCAAGACCACCACCACCGAGCGCATCCTCTACTACACCGGTGTGAACTACAAGATCGGTGAGACCCACGACGGTGCGTCGACGACTGACTGGATGGAGCAGGAGAAGGAGCGTGGTATCACCATCACCTCCGCCGCCGTGACCTGCTTCTGGGACAACAACCAGATCAACGTCATCGACACTCCCGGCCACGTCGACTTCACGGTCGAGGTCGAGCGCGCGCTTCGCGTCCTCGACGGCGCCGTCGCCGTCTTCGACGGCAAAGAGGGCGTCGAGCCCCAGTCCGAGCAGGTCTGGCGCCAGGCCACCAAGTACGACGTCCCCCGTATCTGCTTCGTCAACAAGATGGACAAGATGGGCGCGGACTTCTACTTCACCGTGCAGACGATCATCGATCGTCTCGGTGCGAAGCCTCTCGTCATGCAGCTCCCGATCGGTGCCGAGGATGCCTTCGACGGCGTCGTCGACCTGATCGAGATGAAGGCCATCACCTGGCGCGGCACCGTCGAGATCGGCGCTGCGCCGACCATCGAGGAGATCCCCGCGGAGCTGGCCGACAAGGCTGCCGAGTACCGCGAGAAGCTGCTCGAGACGGTCGCCGAGTCGGACGAAGCCCTCATGGAGAAGTACTTCTCCGGTGAGGAACTGTCGATCGACGAGATCAAGGGTGCGATCCGCAAGCTGACGATCAACTCCGAGATCTACCCGGTGCTGTGTGGTTCGGCGTTCAAGAACAAGGGCGTTCAGCCCATGCTCGACGCCGTGATCGACTACCTCCCGAACCCGCTCGACGTCGGCGAGATCGAGGGCCACGTCGTCGGCAACGAAGAGGAGATCATCTCCCGCAAGCCGTCGAAGGACGAGCCGTTCTCGGCGCTCGCGTTCAAGATCGCTGCTCACCCGTTCTTCGGCAAGCTGACGTTCGTGCGTGTGTACTCGGGTCGCGTCGACCCGGGAACGCAGGTCCTGAATGCCACCAAGGGCAAGAAGGAGCGCATCGGCAAGCTCTTCCAGATGCACGCCAACAAGGAGAATCCGGTCGAAGACGCGGTGGCCGGCCACATCTACGCGATGATCGGCCTCAAGGACACCACGACCGGTGACACCCTGTGTGACACCAGCGCTCCGATCGTCCTCGAGTCGATGAGCTTCCCGGACCCGGTCATCAACGTCTCGATCGAGCCGAAGACCAAGTCCGACCAGGAGAAGCTGGGCACCGCGATCCAGAAGCTCGCCGAAGAGGATCCGACCTTCTCGGTGAACCTGGACGACGAGACCGGCCAAACCGTCATCGGCGGCATGGGCGAGCTCCACCTCGACATCCTCGTCGATCGCATGAAGCGCGAGTTCAAGGTCGAGGCGAACGTCGGCAAGCCCCAGGTCGCCTACCGCGAGACGATCCGCAAGGCCGTCGACAAGCACGAGTTCACCCACAAGAAGCAGACGGGTGGCTCGGGCCAGTTCGCGAAGGTGATCATCAAGCTCGAACCGTTGGTCGACGGCGAAGAAGGCGCTACCTACGAGTTCAAGAACGCCGTCACCGGCGGCCGTGTCCCGCGCGAGTACATCCCTTCGGTGGATGCCGGTGCGCAGGACGCGATGCAGTACGGTGTGCTGGCCGGCTACCCGCTGGTCAACCTGAAGGTCACCCTGCTCGACGGTCAGTACCATGACGTCGACTCGTCGGAGATGGCCTTCAAGATCGCCGGTTCGCAGGCCCTCAAAGAGGCTGCGAAGATGGCACAGCCCGTCATCCTGGAGCCGATCATGGCCGTCGAGGTCACGACTCCGGAAGACTACATGGGCGACGTCATCGGCGACCTCAACTCCCGCCGTGGTCAGATCCAGGCCATGGAGGAGCGCAGCGGTGCTCGAGTCGTGAAGGCTCAGGTTCCGCTGTCGGAGATGTTCGGCTACATCGGAGACCTTCGGTCGAAGACCCAGGGCCGCGCAAACTACTCCATGGTCTTCGACTCGTACGCTGAAGTTCCGGCGAACGTGTCGAAGGAGATCATCGCGAAGGCGACGGGCGAGTAGAAACCGCTCGCCGTCTTGGCGGAACCCATTGGCGGACCACGCCAGCGTGGACAAACCAATACCCCGATCGGCGGCTCCCGCCGTCGATCGGGGACCATGTAAGAAGCCTCCCCGTAGTGGTACAGATGAGTATCGGTACAGGGAACCCATACACCGTCGACCGGGAACCACCCGGTGGCGCAGAGAAGTCCAGGAGGACATCAAGTGGCGAAGGCGAAGTTCGAGCGGACCAAGCCGCACGTGAACATCGGCACCATCGGTCACGTCGACCACGGCAAGACCACCACCACGGCTGCCATCACCAAGGTGCTGGCAGACCAGTACCCGGACCTGAACGAGAGCTTCGCTTTCGATCAGATCGACAAGGCGCCTGAGGAGAAGGCTCGTGGTATCACGATCAACATCTCCCACGTCGAGTACCAGACGGAGAAGCGTCACTACGCTCACGTCGACGCTCCGGGTCACGCCGACTACATCAAGAACATGATCACCGGTGCCGCCCAGATGGACGGCGCGATCTTGGTCGTGGCCGCCACCGACGGCCCGATGCCGCAGACCCGCGAGCACGTCCTCCTGGCCCGCCAGGTTGGCGTCCCCTACATCCTCGTCGCACTGAACAAGGCCGACATGGTCGACGACGAAGAGATCATGGAGCTCGTCGAGATGGAGGTCCGCGAACTGCTGGCCGCCCAGGAGTTCGACGAGGACGCACCGGTCGTGCCGATCTCGGCGCTGAAGGCGCTCGAGGGCGACGAGAAGTGGGTCAAGTCCGTCCAGGACCTGATGGCTGCCGTCGACGAGTCGATCCCGGACCCGGTCCGCGAGACCGAGAAGCCGTTCCTGATGCCCGTCGAGGACGTCTTCACGATCACCGGTCGTGGCACCGTTGTCACCGGTCGCGTCGAGCGTGGCGAGATCAACGTCAACGCTGAGGTCGAGATCGTCGGCATCCGCGAGAAGAGCACCAAGACCACCGTCACCGGTATCGAGATGTTCCACAAGCTCCTCGACTCGGCACAGGCTGGCGACAACGCCGGTCTGCTGCTCCGCGGCCTCAAGCGTGAGGACGTCGAGCGCGGTCAGGTCATCGTGCAGCCGGGCACCACGACCCCGCACACGGAGTTCGAGGGCCAGGCGTACATCCTGTCGAAGGACGAGGGTGGCCGTCACACCCCGTTCTTCAACAACTACCGTCCGCAGTTCTACTTCCGCACCACGGACGTGACCGGTGTCGTGACCCTTCCTGAGGGCACCGAGATGGTCATGCCGGGCGACAACACCGAGATGAGCGTCAAGCTCATCCAGCCGGTCGCCATGGACGAAGGCCTGCGTTACGCGATCCGCGAGGGTGGCCGCACCGTCGGTGCCGGTCGCGTCACGAAGATCATCAAGTGATGACCACCCGCCGGGCGCAGAAGCGGAAGTGAACTTTGCGGTGCCCGGCGGGACATCACGGATCATCAAGTGATGACCACCCGCCGGGCGCAGAAGCGGAAGTGAACTTTGCGGTGCCCGGCGGGACATCACGGATCATCAAGTGATGCCCACCCGCTGATCTCGCATCGAGGTCTGAAAGAGCCCCGCTCCGATTCGTCGGAGCGGGGCTCTTTCGTGTGTCGAGCGACGTCCCGTACGAGCAGGGCTAATCGGCGGGTCAAGGCCGACGTCGCGATCCTCGACATCGCCGCCCAGGTGGACTCGGTCCTGTATCCGACGGCGACGCCGGAGGATCTGGCGTCGACCGAGCGTGAACTCAAAGACCTCGGCGTGGAGGTGCTGGCGATCCAGTGCGACGTCCGCGATCAGGAGGCCGTCGAAGCCGCCGTCGCCCGCGTCGAAGAAGAGTTCGGCGGGATCGACATCTCCTCGCCAATGCGGGAGTCATGGCGAGCTACGGCGAGAAGAAGCACGACATGGCGGCCTGGGACGACTCCGTCGCCATCATGCTCAACGGCGTCTACTACACGCTGCGTGCGGTCACGCCCGGGCTGATCGAACGGGACCGTGGCGGCGCGATCGTGATCACCGGTTCGACATCCAGCTATATCGGAGTCGCGTACAAGCCGGAGATGCTCAACCCCGGACAGATGGGTTACGGAGCCGCGAAGAGCGCCATCCTCTCGTTGATGCGGAACTTCGCGATGGTCCTCGGAAAGCACGGTGTTCGGGTCAACACAGTCATTCGGCGACGGTGAGGACCGAGGTTCCGGGCTTGGGACTCCCGGAACTGAGGTTCCCGGAGCGCGGCGCCGCATCGGCCGACATTAGTCTGGATGTCATGGTGTCTCAACGTCGCACGCTGACGCGTGCCGGGCTGTCGTTGTCGATCCAGGTGTCGGGGCCGCTCGACCCGGCCAGTGTCCCGGTGGTCCTGGTCCACGGCATGGGCGGCGATCGTACGACGTGGCGTCCGCTGGCGAGCAAGCTCCGCAAGGCCGGTCGGACGGTGGTCAGTTTCGACATGCGTGGCCATGGGCGGACCGGGCCCGCAGAGTCGTATCTCCTCGACGACTTCCGTGACGACCTCTCCGCCGTCGTCGATGACCTCGGTGCCGAGCGCGTCGACCTCGTCGGACACTCGCTGGGTGCCCACACGGCACTCCGGTTCGCCATTTCCACACCCCAACGCGCCCGCCGGATCGTGCTCGAAGAGGTTCCGCCGATCCCGCGCGATGCCGCCGATCTCGCCGAGGAGGTCACCCCGTCCGCGACGTTGGGGGAGCGGATCCGGGGGATAGGGTCGCTCGTCGCCAACCCTGGACCATTTCTACGGTTCGACCGTGCTCTGGGTGATCCGGTGATGTCGGCGTTTGCCATCGCCGAGCCCGCGTGGTGGTGCAGTCTTCAGCAGGTCACGGCACCGACACTTGTCGTGTCGGGTGGACGACGCAGCTTCCTGCCGCCGAGGCATCTGCGTGACCTTGCCTACGCGCTGCCTTCAGGCGATTTCCTGACGATCGAGGCGGGCCACAGCGTGCACCGCGATCGTCGCGACGAGTTCACCGAGGTGGTTCTCGCTCACCTGTCGTGAGACGCCCCTGTTCTGATGAGTCCATTCGTGTGACGATCGAGGAATGAACTCTCTGATCGTCGTCGCGTCGAAGTCGCATGGAAACACTCGTCGGATCGCGGAAGCGATGGCGGAGACGCTCGACGCCCGGGTCGTCACGCCCGACGAGGTGTACGACGCCGAGATCGACGCCGCTGATCTGATCGGGTGGGGTTCGGGAATCTACTGGATGTCGTTCGCTCCCGAACTGCGACGTCGCGTCCAGCGGCTCGATGCGCGTGGCCGCGGCCGCGCCTTCGTTTTCTCCACGAGCGGGCTTCCCGAGACACCGCTTCGCCGATACAGCCGCGCCCTGGTGGAGTCACTCGCTGGCCGCGGCTTCACCGTCGCCGACGATGTGTTCGCCTGTCGCGGCCTCGACACGATGGGGCCGCTCGCCCTGATCGGCGGGGTCAACAAGGGGGCGCCGACGACGAACGACCTGGCCGCCGCGCAAGCGTTCGCGCGGCGCGTCCGCGAGTCCTGATCTATCCGTCGCTCGCGATCATCCAGGCGATGCCGAAGCGGTCCGTGAACATGCCGAAGTAGGCGCCCCATGGCGCTTGGTCGAACGGCATCGTCACCGTCGCTCCGTCGGTCAGTCCGGCCCAGGCGCGCCGCAACTCGTCGACGTCGGAGCCGGACAACGACACGGAGATCCCGGTCGGAGCGGTGTACGGCATGACGCTGGGGGTGTCGGAGGCCATCAGGACGAGGTCGTCGTCGGTGGTGAGTTGTGCGTGCATCACCAGGGTGCGTTCGCTGGGGTCGGGGACCATGTCGGGGAAGTCTTCGAAAGTGCTGACGACGAGTTCTCCGCCGAGGACCTCGTGATAGAACTCCATCGCATCGCGGGCGTTGTTCCTGAATGAGATGTACGGATTGAGGTGCGCCATGGACTCTTCTCCCTGTGAGGTCTGATCGACCGGTGGTCGCCGGTGGTCGCCGATCCCGGTGTCCGCACATTCAGTGTTCACGCAGCCATGCGGCGGCACAAGAGGAGTGCGTCGACGCGGTCAGCACAGGAGCGGTCGTCGTCTGCTGCGGAGCGCGTGCAAGAGTTGTCGATATGACGAACTCCGATTACGACACCGTGGACCGGGCGCTCGCCGAACGCTACAGCTGTCGAGGGTTTCTGCCTGACCGAGTTCCGGGTGAGACGTTGCGGGCGCTCTTCGCCAGCGCCCAGCGCACCGCGTCCTGGTGCAATTCGCAGGCTTGGCAGGTCACGCTCGTCAGCGCCGACGACGCGGCCGAGTTCGGCGACGCGCTGACCGCGTGGGTCGCCTCGGGGAAGCCGCAGGTCATGGATATCGATCCGCCGACCCGTTACGAGGGCGTGTACCAGGAGCGGCGCCGGGGCGCCGGTTTCGCGCTGTACAACGCGGTCGGCGTCGAGCGCGACGACACCGAGGGCCGGATGCGTCAGATGGCAGAAAACTTTCGCTTCTTCGGCGCTCCACACGTCGCGGTGATCTCGTCGCCGAAGTCTTTGGGGCCGTACGGCGCCGTCGACTGCGGCGCGTACGTGTCGTCGTTGTTGACCGTCGCGCAGAGCCTCGGGCTCGCGACCATCGCTCAGGCCGCGATCGCCATGTACTCGGACTTCGTCCACGACCACCTGGACATCCCCGACGACCGGAACATCGTCTGTGCCGTCTCGATCGGCTACGCAGACGATGCACACCCGGCCAACGGGTTCCGCACCGAGCGGACCGACGTCGACGGAGTCGTCGTCGGGCTAGGGTGACCGCGCAATGGCACCGTCGGGCTAGGGTGACCGCGCAATGAGACCGTCGGGCTAGGGTGACCGCGTCTACGTGTTGTGGAGCTTGCGCGGATCGATGCCGGTCCGCTCCCACGCCTCGTGGGCCCACGGGACGTAGAGCGCCTTGACTGGCAGCTTGTTGATCAGCGGGTTGATCTTGCGCATGAACGCCGCGAAACGGTCGAAGTTGCGCTGGTCGCGGTCGCTCCACTCCAACTCGCAGACGTCGCGCATCTGTTGCGGCAGGGTTCCGACGATCACGACGTGGAGGGCGCTGTTCAGCGGTGCGGACGCGATCCGCCACACCGGCTTCGGCATCCATTTCGGCCCGGGGACGCCCTTTCGGAGATAACCGGTCGCGTACGTAATGGTCCGCGTCGGGACGAAGCGGTCGAGCATCGAGTCCCAGTACTCACAGAACTCCTCGTACGTCTGCGGTTGGCTGCGGGCCGAGACGCCGTACAGCTGGTACCAGACCTTGCTCTCTTCGAATATCTGCACCTTCTCGGCGTAGGTGAGTCTGCGAATGAACGTATCGGTGATGTACAGGACCTGGTCGACGAACGTCGCGTGCGCCCAGTAGAACAGTTCGGGGTTGAGCGCGTGGTACCGCGAGCCGTCGCTGATGGTGCCTTTGATGCCGCGGTGGAAGTCGCGGACTCGGTGGCCCCACTGGTGGGGGTTGTCGGAGTACACCGTGCGCATGATCGGTGGGCCGGAGCGCTTCGCACGGCCGAGGAAGTCGCTGAAGATGATCGAGTGGTCTTCTACGCCTTGCGCGAGCTGTTCGATGCAGTTCTCGGTGCCGGCCAGTCGTTGGAACCCGAGGAGTCCTCGGCTGTCGCCGTAAAACTTCCACACCAACGAGTCGGCCCCGAGTCGCAGGTCGAGCGAATCGACGTCGACGTCGTCGACGACGGCGGGTTCCGCCTCGCGGACGTGCTCGTCGAAATCCGTAGTTGAGGTCATGGCGACAGCGTAACCTGACTTTGGAACAAAATGAAGACTTTGTGCCAACCTCGACACTGTCTCGGGTCGAGCCATGACGAACTACCCTGGCGCCATGGTCTTCTCGCAGCCGTCAGGAAAGAACAAACAGTCGCCGTTCGGTACGTCCGACGACCGGCGAGACGCGAAGGCGACGTTCCGCCTCAAGCCGAAGGACGCGCCGCCGCCTGCGATGCCGACCGCCGACGATCTGATCGCGGCCTCACGTGTGGTCGCATTGCCGATGCGCACCGCGTTCCGCGGCATCACCGTCCGTGAGGCGATGATCTTCTCCGGTCCGGCGGGGTGGGGCGAGTTCGCGCCGTTCGCTGAGTACGACGACGCCGAGTCGCGCGTGTGGCTCGCCGCAGGGATTGAGGCCGCCTATCTCGGCACGCCCGATCCGGTGCGCGACGTCGTCGACGTCAACGCCACGGTCCCCGCGGTGCCTGCCGACGACGTCGCTGAGATCATCGGTCGATACCCGGGTGTGCGGACCGTGAAGGTGAAGGTCGCCGAGCCCGGACAGTCGTTGGCCGACGACGTCGACCGGGTCGCGGCGGCACGCGAACTCGTTCCGACGGTGCGGATCGACGCGAACGGCGCGTGGGGCGTCGAGGAGGCGATCGAAGCGATCGCCGCGATCGGCGACGTCGAATACGTCGAGCAGCCCTGCCGCACCGTCGACGAGTTGGCCCAGGTTCGTCGAGCCGTGACGGTCCCGATCGCCGCCGACGAGTCGATCCGTCGCTCGACCGATCCGATGCGGGTCGCGCGGGCCGACGCGGCCGACATCGCGGTGCTCAAGGTCGCACCGCTCGGCGGAATGCGGGCTCTACTCAAGGTCGCGGCTCGGCTGCCGATGGACGTCGTCGTCTCCAGCGCCCTCGACACGGCGGTCGGCATGTCCGCGGGGGTCGCCGCGGCGGCGGCGCTGCCGGGACTGCACCGCGCGTGCGGGTTGGGGACCGGTGCGATGTTCGGTCGCGACGTGGCCGCCCCGTTCGCCGTCGTCGACGGTCGAGTCGAGTTCCGCAGCATCGTCCCGGCGAACGACCTGCCGCTCGCTTCGGCCGAGCGCACTCAGTGGTGGCATGACCGGCTGCGTCGGTGCCACTCGCTGCTCGTTGGCGGGTGAGGATCGGCGAGAGGAGATCGGGACTAGAAACAAATCGACAAATCTGTTCCAATGAGTATGGGCGATGTCACTGTGGGCGTCGCACGAAGGTTGGGAGAGA
This sequence comes from Gordonia liuliyuniae, assembly GCF_021738805.1. Lineage (NCBI taxonomy): Bacteria > Bacillati > Actinomycetota > Actinomycetes > Mycobacteriales > Gordoniaceae > Gordonia > Gordonia liuliyuniae. Next base: position 216,926 of record NZ_JAKKOR010000011.1, read on the forward strand.
AGCGATGACCGACATCCTCGCGAGGCCGGAGGCCGGCAGCGAACTGCGGCCGATTCCGATGAGCGATCGTAACGGCGTCCTCGAAGTGCTGAGCATGCGGCGGGACCCGTTCAAGTTCGCCGACGAGAAGCTGGTGCGCTACGGGAACGTCATGGGCCTCAACGCACTCGGTGTCCGAATGGTGACTGCGGCAGGCCCGGCGGCGGCCAGCGAGATCCTGATGAACAAAGAGAAGGCGTTCGCCAACGCGCCGGCCTGGAGCTACTTCATCGGCCCGTTCTTCAATCGCGGCGTCATGCTCCTGGACTTCGACGAGCACCGCCACCACCGCCACATCCTGCAAGCCGCGTTCACGCCGAAGGTCCTCAAGGGCTACATGGACGAGATGCAGCCGATGATCGCCGACCGCATGCAGCGGTTCCCGACCGGTGACGTCCGGATGTTCACCGAGCTCAAGCAGATCACCCTGGACGTCGCCCTCGAAGTGTTCCTCGGCCTCGAACTGCCCGAGGCCGAAGCCGACCGCATCAACAAGGCGTTCATCGACACCGTCCGCGCAGGCGTCGCCTTCGTGCGCAAACCGGTGCCCGGCGGCCGGTGGTGGAAGGGTCTGCGCGGTCGCAAGATCCTCGAAGAATTCTTCTACGAGCACATCGCGGACAAGCGCGCGACGGCCACACCCGACCTCTTCTCGGTGCTGTGCCACGCGGAGAGCGACGACGGGCACACGTTCACCGACGAAGACGTCGTCAACCACATGATCTTCGTTCTCATGGCGGCGCACGACACGTCGACCATCACCATGACGCAGATGGCCTACCACATGGCCACACATCCCGAATGGCAGCAGCGTGCGCGCGAGCAGGCGTTCGAGTTCGGCGAGAGCCTCACGTACGAGGACCTCGGCTCGATGGACGTCATCGACCTCGTGATGCGCGAGTCGCTACGACTGTGCCCGCCAGTCCCCGCCCAGCCGCGGATGGCGATCAGGGACACCCAGGTGCAGGGCTTCTTCATCCCGAAGGACACCATGGTCGTCGTGCCACAGATGTCGAATCACCGCGATCCCGAGATCTATTCTCACCCGAACATGTTCGACCCCGAGCGGTTCTCGGCCGACCGGGCTGAGGACAAGGCGCACCGGATGGCGTGGATGCCGTTTGGTGGCGGCGTCCACAAGTGCATCGGCCTGTACTTCGGCCAGATGGAGATCAAGACGATCATGCACCACCTGCTGCGCAATTACGAGTGGACGGTGCCCGCGGGCTACGAGATGCCGATGGATTACAGCGCACTGCCAGTTCCGAAGGACAAGCTGCCCGTGCAGGTCCGGCGCCGCTCATGACCGCCGGGACCTCACGGAAGGCTAGGGTCACGTCATCGCCGCCCGCGCAGGAAGCGGCGATCCTGGCCGCTGCCGCGAACGAGTTCTCGACGGTCGGCGCACGCCGCGCCAACATAGACGAGGTCGCGAAGGCGGCAGGGGTCAGCCGTTCGACGCTGTACCGGCGATTTCCGAACAAAGACAGCCTGCTGTTGGCTGTCGCCAACGACGCCTTCGAGCAGGGCCTGGCCCGGCTCGAGGACGCCACCGCAGGCCTCGGCCCGTCCGAGGCCGTCGTCGCGGCGTTCACCGCGGGCGCCGAGATGGTTCACACCGATCCGCTGTTGCGTCGCATGGTGCTCGAAGACGTCGAACTGCGTACCATCACCGCGGCTACCATGAGCGGTCTGTTCATCGAGATGGTGACCGCCAGGGTCGGTGGGACGCTGCGCCGGGCCGGCGCCGAGATGCCCGACGACGATCTGCTGCAAGCCGTCGAACTGCATGTGCGCCTGGTCATCTCGTTCCTCGAAGTCCCCAACACGGAACCCGAGAAACAGACTGTCGAGTACGCGGCGCACCTCGCGGCCACCTACCTCGCGCCGATGATCTACTGACCCTCGCACTGCTGACCACCCCGCCTGCTCGACAAGGAGCTCCATGTCTATTCTCGATCGGTTCTCGTCCGAACACCGTCTGGCGCAGACACGCGCAGGCGTCTCCGGCAAGGTCGTCGCCATCACCGGTGGCGCGCGCGGTATCGGATTCGAGATCGCTGAACAGGTGCTCGCCGCGGGCGGCCTGGTCGCACTCGGCGACATCGACGGTGACGCCGTCGGAAAAGCGGCCGCCGACCTCGGTGTGGAGGGCGCCGAACTCGACGTCACCGACGCCGCGTCGTTCGAGAGATTCCTCGACGTCGTCGAAGAGCGAGTCGGGCCGATTGACGTCCTCGTCAACAACGCCGGGATCATGCCCGTCGGTTCGTTCCTCGACTACGATGAGGCGCTGATCCGCAGCACCATCGAGATCGACTTCCTCGGCGTGATCCTCGGTACCCGCGCAGCCGCACGCAGGATGGTTACGCGCGGTGGCGGCCAGGTCGTCAACATCGCATCCGTCGCCGGCCGTCTCGCCGCGCCCGGACTGTCGGTGTACAACGGTGCGAAGTCCGGGGTCATCGAATTCTCCGAGACCCTCGACTTCGAGCTCGCGCCGCACGGCGTCAGCGTCTCGGCGGTCCTCCCGTCGTTCACCAAGACCGGGCTCGTCACGGGCCTCAAGACCAACGCGTTCGTCAAGACCGTCGACACCGACATCGTCGGCCGCGAAGTCTTGACGACGATCGCCACGCGGCGGACGCGCGCGATGGCACCCGCCTCGCTCCGCTGGGTCGACATGATGCCGATGACGCCGATCGGGTTGAAGCGTCGACTGGCGAAGTTCGCCAAGACGGACACGATCTTCCTGCACGCCGATCAGTCGGCGCGCGCCGACTACAGCAAGCGGATCGGTCAGGTGAGTCATTCCGATTAGTGTTGCTCGCATGCCGTCCGACCGCCATCTCGCAGCCTTGCGTGCCGCCCGCGTCGAACGTCGGACTCGTCGGGGCGAGCTCGACACCGTCCTGAGTGAGCAGCGACGCTCGTCGTCAGGTGGGCCGACTCGGGGCAGTCGTCGTTCTCTACCGATCGTGTTCGCCGTCCTCTCCGTCGTGCTGGCAGGTGTCGCGGTGTGGCAGTACCTGGTTGCGCCGCATCACTATTCGGACGCTGAATACGTATCCGCGACCACCGACCGTGTTCGCCTCCTCGTGGAGGCGGACAGCGACGATCAGGGACGCGCCGAACGCATTTTGTCGGGGGCGACCGGCGCGTTCCATGATTCGTTCGCACAGTCGGCCGATGCGTACACCCAGTTCGTGGCATCCGCGGAGACGAGCGGTGCCGGCTCGGTGGACGGGGTCGGGCTCGCACGACGGGAAGGAGACTCCGCGTTGATGCTCGTGGCCGCGAGCGTGCGGGTGGCGACGTCGACTGGCCAGGACGAAGCGCCTGCGGCGTTCCGCATGCGCGTGTTGATGACGCCCGAGGACGGCGAACTGAAGATCGCCGCGGTGGAGGTGCTCGGGTGAGGGGTCGACTCGAACGGCCGGTCACCCGGATCACGTTGATCGGCGTGGTCGTCGCATTCGTCGTACTGGTGGGTGTGTTCGCCGTGTGCGTCGTCGGTGTGGATCACCGCTCGGACGCGCGGGCCGCGGCCGCCGCCCGTGACACAGTGTCCGAGGAGGCCGCCGACGCCGTCGCGGCCGTCTTTTCGGTGTCGGAGAAGACCTGGCGGCAGGATCGGCAGAAGGCGACGACGTACCTCGCCGAGCCTATGTCGACGTCACTGGCGTCCGCCTTGGCGGGCGGCCCGGCAGCTGGCGTCGTCTCCGTCGACTGGGAGCCGCAGCATGCGGCGACCGTCGACGTCGACGCAGACACGGCTACCGTGATCGTCGTCGCACGCGTGACGGTGACCCCGCGCGGCAAACCGCCGCAGACGGCGAACCGCACCGTGCAGACGAGTCTGCGATGCGTCGACGGCCGATGGATGGTCACGGGAATGGACGAGTTGAAATGACCGAGCCGACGCGGGTACGGAAAGCCCGTGAGCAGTACGACGACGCCGTCCGCGCGGAACGTCTCGCCCGGATCGCGGCGGCCCCCGAGTTGCGCGCGCGGGCCCGTCGCCTGCGCGCCGCGCTCCGGCTGGCGGCGGTGGCCGCGGTCGTGGTCGCGGTCGTCGCGCTCGGCGTCGGACTGTGGGGGTTCTTCTCAGCCGACGACCTGAACGCCGATGCAGCTGCCACCGATGCCGCCGTCGCCGATGCGACGTCGGCCGTCACGACGATGCTGACGCCCGACCCGGCCGACGCGTCGGGATACGTCGACGCGATCAGCGGGGACAGCACCGGCGAACAGCGGCAACGGTTCGACTCCGGGCGCGACGCCCTCGTCGGGTACGTGAGTGGGCTCGAGGTCCGACCAGACGGTCGCGTGGTGTCCGCGGGAGTCGAATCGGCGTCCGACGACTCGGTCAACGTCCTGGTTGTCGCGCAGACCACGGACCCGAGCCTGGTCGGCGACACGTCAGGAGACACCAGAGTGACCGTCCGAGTACGGATGACACCCGGCGACGACAGCTGGCTCGTCTCCGACACGGAGGTGCTCTCGTGACGCGCCGTGCGCTCTGGACAGTGGTGGGCGCGTGCGCGCTGATCGTCGCTGTGGTCTTCGGCCTCCTGGCGGCGAACGCGCACCGCGAGCTCGCAGGCCCGGATATCGCGCCTGCGGAAGCGGCGGCGGCAGCGGTCGGGAAGCTGATGACGTTCGCACCGGACGACACGGCGGACGAGCGCCGCCGAGCCGAGGAATCGCTGACCGGTGTGCTCGCCGCCGACTACGCGCTGCGGGGACCGGACGTCGTCTTCCCGTCGGCGGTCGCGTCCGAGGCGACGATGACCGTCGACGTCACCGACGCCGCGACCGTCGAGCGCGCCGACCGGTCGGCCCGGGTACTGGTGTTCGCCCAGCAGACCGTCGCCGTTGGCGCGCATACGGATCCATCGCACGTGGGTATTGCACGGTGGGCGTGGATGACTAGAGTCGAAGGTCATTGGTTGTTGGCTCGGCTCACCCCGGTGTCTCCGCAGTGATCGGCGATCACCGGTCGGCTGCGCGGACAGGTGCGGTGTGAAGCGAGCCTCGAGTATCGAGACCCTAAGGACACACCTGTGAATGACCCCATTGTGATCGTTGGCGCAGGGCTGGGCGGCGTGCGCCTCGCCGAGAACCTGCGCAACGGTGGACACACGGGCGGCATCGTGCTGCTCGGGCAGGAGACGCATCCGCCGTACGATCGTCCGCCGCTGTCCAAGAGTGTCGTGACCGGGCACAGCGAGCGCGTGGATCTCAAACCCGCCGAGTTCTACACCGAGCAGGACATCGATCTGCGGACCGGGACACGTGTCGTCGCAGTGAACCCTGACGCGCACACCGTGACCGTCGAGCGCGGCGGGCAGCGCAGCGACGTCGCCTACGGGACGCTCGTGCTGGCGACCGGCCTCGTCGCGCGCCGATTCCCGGGCCTCGCCGACGACGTGTCCGGCGTGCACGTGATCCGGACGATCGAAGACGCGCTCGCGTTGCGGGAAGCTGCCGGGACGGCGAAGCACGCCGCGGTGATCGGCGCCGGGTTCATCGGCTGCGAGGTAGCGGCCAGCCTGCGTGAACACGATGTTCCGGTCACCCTCATCGAGCCCACGCCGACGCCTCTGGCCGTGGCGATCGGTGCGCGGATGGGACAGATGGTGACGCGGCTGCACGTCGAGGCCGACGTCGACCTGCGCACGGGTATTGGTGTGGATGAGATCGTTGTCGAGGACGGAGCGGCATCGGCGGTAGTGCTCTCGGATGGGTCGCGAGTGGACGCCGACGTCGTAGTCGTGGGCATCGGCGGGTACCCCGAACTGGGTTATCTAGATGGCTCCGGCATCGAACTCGCGCCCCGGTCCTCGGGCGGCGGAATCGCATGCAACGGTGTCGGACGGACGAGTGTGCCCGACGTCTATGCCCTCGGCGACGCCGCGAACTGGGCCGACGCACACGGTGATCATCACCGTGTCGAGCACTGGAATCATGTCGTCGACCACGCCGCTCTCGTCGCAGCCGAACTGCTCGGCCACGCGATCACCCATCAGAGCGTCCCGTACTTCTGGAGCGATCAGTTCGGCCTCAAGATCCAGATGCTCGGGTCGCCGCACCCCGACGACGAGGTGCACGTCGTCGACGACGACGGACGCAAGTTCCTGGCGTACTACAGTCGCGACGGTGTGCTCACCGGTGTGATCGGTGCGGGCCGGGTCGGGAAGCTGATGAAGACGCGGCAGTACCTGCAGACGCCGACGCCCGTGTCGGCGCTGTTGGACCAGTGAATGCTCGACGACACGGCTTCGGCCGCTGACATCCTCGCTGTACTCGTCGAACTCGGTGATCCGGTCCGTGCCGCAGGCGCGTGCCGCTTCTTCAAGACGGGGCCCGGCGAGTACGCCGAGGGCGACGAGTTCGTCGGCGTCCGTGTGCCGGAGCTACGGAAGCTCGCGCGCGGACTGCGGGGGCTGCCCGGCGATGTGCTCGCCGAACTCGTGTCGAACCCGCTGCACGAGGCCAGACAGCTCGCATTGTTGACGTTGGGCGTCAACTTCGCCGCTCGCGGATCCGATCGCGCCCACTGGGTCAACGTCTACCGCGACGCTGTGCGGTCGGGCCACGTCGACAACTGGGATCTCGTCGACTGCTCGGCCGAGCCGATCCTGGGCGCGTTCCTCGTCGACGCCGACGACTACTCCGAGCTGCTCGACTGGGCGTCGTCGGACGATCTGTGGGAGCGCCGAGTGGGGATCATCGGCGCCTTCGCGTTCATTCGGGTCGGGCGGTCCGACGCGATCCTCGCCGTCGCGCCGTCTGTCATCGACGACCGCCGCGACCTGATTCAGAAGGCGTTCGGATGGATGCTGCGGGAAACCGGGAAGCGCGTCGACCGCGCCGTCCTCACCGACTACCTCGACGCGCATGCGGCACGGATGGGCCGCACGGCGCTGTCGTACGCAGCCGAACATCTGACGTCCGACGAACGGTCGCGGTACCGCGCGATGCATTGAACCGGATCACGCGCTGGGAGTGCGGTCCGTCTCCCGCTCGGGTGCGCCGCGTCGGACGAGCAGCGCCAGGACGATCATCGGGATCTGCATGGGCAGACGGGCCCACGCGATCGACTTGAGGAGCGGGCTCTTGTCTACCCAGAGCCGGATCATGTTGACGTTCGCCGGGAACACTGCGACGAACAGGGCTGCGGCGAGCCCGGCCGCGGTGCGGCGCGTTCGAGGAACGACGACGGCGGCGCCGATGCTGACCTCGGCGACACCCGACGCGTACGTCCAGAACCGCTTCGGGCCGGGTATCTCCTCGGGAACGATCGAGTCGAACGCCTTCGGCGCGACGAAATGAAGGACGCCGGGAACCAGGAGAATGCCGGACAGGATGCGCGCCAGACGATCATGAAGCATGGGGTCGAGTCTAGCCGGGTGTCGAATGCGGTGACTTAGTTCGCCTGCGGCACGGGTGGTATGCGACGCAGGGCGCGATGCCCGAGGTCGTGCGTGCTGAGGTCCGGTGGGGTACTGAGTTGAGCGTCCGCACTCCGCCTACACGGCGTATGGGTCTCGCCGACCGATCGGCTGCACGTTCGTGGGAATGCCGCGACGGCTCGTGCCCACCCGACGTGGTGTCGGCGGGTCTCCTGCGGCGATGCGTGCGCTCGGTTCGCGTTTCCGACAGAGTTGTGTCTGATTTAGGGGGATCTGGGCCGAGAATCGGACACGACTGCGTCAGAAAAACCGGGATCAGAATTCGATGCGCAGCTTGTCCGACGTCGGACGCGCCTGGCAGCCGAGGATGTAGCCGTCCTCGATGTCGTCAGGATCGAGGGCTCCGGTGACCTCCATGTCGACGGTCCCCTCGACGAGCGTGCACGCGCACGAACCGCACTCGCCCTCCTTGCACGAGTACGGGGCGTCGAGTCCCGCGTCGAGCATGATGTCGACGAGGGTCCGCGATCGTGGCCACGACATCTGGTGCGTCTCACCGTCGAGTTCCACCTCCACCTCGGCGGCGGCCGCGGCCTCCTCCTCGCTCACCTCGCCGAGTTCGACGTCCTCGAACGGGTCGCCGGCCAGGGAGTTGTAGATCTCGGTGTGCACGTTGTGGTGGTCGAACTTCGCCTTGTGCAGGCCAGCGTGCACCGCGTCCATGAACGGGCCAGGACCGCAGACGTACGCGGTATGCGTACGCGCCATGGGGGCGAACACGGTGGCCAGCTTTTTCTCCGTGGGCAGGCCCTGAATCGTCTCGATCCAGTGAACCACCGTGAGGCGGCCGGGATGGCGGTCCTGGAGGTCACGCAGTTCCGCGGCGAAGATGACGTCGTTCTCGCTGCGGTTCGCGTAGAAGAATGTGACCGGACCGGTGCCGTCGGCGATTGCGGTCTTCAAGATCGACATCACCGGTGTGACGCCCGAACCCGCGGCAATGAGCAGCATGGGTGCATGGATGTTGGACGGCGTGAACACGCCCGACGGCGGGAGCGCCTCGATCTGGACGCCTGCTGCGAGGTGGTCGCAGATCCAGTTGGAGCCGTACCCGTCCGGTGTCCGCTTGACCGTCACCTTCGGCAGGCTGTCGTGTCTGACGGCTGAGGACAGCGAGTAGCAGCGGGCCACTGAGCCGGTCTGGTCGCTCGGGATGCGGAGCGTCAAGAACTGGCCGGGCAGATAGTCGACGAACTTGTCGGTGTGGGTGTCCGGGATGTCGAAGACGATGCTGCGCGCATCGGCGGTCTCGTCGATCACCTCGGAGACGGTGAGGATCGCGCTGCGCGTGCTGTGCGGGGTCAGGTCGGTCATTCGTGCGCTCTCTGGTGCGAGGACATCCGACGCGGAGCCGGAACTAGAACGTGTTCTAGATTAGGATATCAGCGCTTGAGATTCTGTCATAGGCGCTGTTCCGGCAGAGGCTCTGTTCCGGTCAGGGGGAGCGGCGGGTGTGCGGCTCGCTCGCGGTCAGTGGGCCGCCAGTGAACCCACGCCGTCGACCAGGGTTCGTCCGCCGGACTGTAGGAGTTCGGTCAGGTCGGAGGCTGGGTCGAGCAGCCATTGATCGTAGGCGGCGAGCGCGGTGCCGAGCGTCATCCAGGCGATGGTCTGGGGGAGGTGGTCGCCGGCTTGTAGGCCGAGGCGGGCGGCGGAGTGCTCGGCGATCACCTGCCGCCAGTCGGCGTACATGATCATCGAATGCGCCTGCAGTGCCGGGACTCCCAGCAGTAGCGCCATACGACTCCGGTGCTGCTCGATCATCTCCTCCGGGACCTCGTTGAACTGAACGAGTGCGCGTGTGAGGCTCTCGCCGAGCTGGACGTCGTCTGGGGTCTCGGCGAGGAGGCTGTGCAGGCCGCGAAGGTGCTCGTCGAACTCGCCCCACGCGAGCGAGTTCTTCGACGGGTAATAGCGGAACAGTGTGCGACGGGCGATTCCGGCCGCGGCGGCGATGTCGTCGACGCTCGTCTCGTCGAACCCCTGTGTCGTGAATAACTCGATGGCCACCGCGCTGAGACGTCCGCGAGTGGTAGCTGCGGGTCGTCCACCGAGCGGCCCGGTGCGCGATGCGGTCACTCGCGGCTCCTTTCTCACATCTGTTGTCGCTGGTCGAGATGCTACGCGTGACGAATTCTTGGGAAACACTAGCAATTATGCACTCGGTGCCATTACGGTGTGTTGTGAACCACAAGTATCTACCTCAGGAGGTTGGTTCACATGGCCGAACAGGCAGCCCAGACTCACGACGAGCTCGTCGCGGAGTCGCTGGTGGAGGAAGTGTCCATCGACGGGATGTGCGGCGTCTACTGATGACGACTGCAACGACCATCGCCTCCGGCGACCGCTCTGCGGTCGCCGGTGGCGAGCCGCACCCGCCCGTCCAACCCGCCTTCGACCCGGCAGCCGCCTGGACGCTCAACCCCAAAGTGGCGTTGCGTCCGGAACCGTTCGGTGCGCTGCTCTACCACTTCGGAACACGCAAGCTGTCGTTCCTCAAGAACCTGACCGTCGTCGGTATCGTCCGCGACCTCGCCGAGCATTCCAGTGCTGACGATGCGCTCGCCGCCTCAGGTGTCACCGACGACACTCGCCCGCTGTACGTACAAGCGCTGACCGCGCTCTGTGAGTCGGGCATGATCATCCCCGCCGACCCAGGAGTGAACTCGTGACCACCGTCGAATCCCCGGTCATGCCGTCGATGACCCCGCCGCTAGGCCTCGAACCTCAGCCGACTTCGCCGCCGAAGGTCGGGCGCCTCGTCGACCAGTTCGAGAAGGGGCTCGACGCGCCCATCTGCCTGACCTGGGAGCTCACGTACGCGTGCAACTTGTCGTGTGTGCACTGCCTGTCGAGTTCGGGCAAGCGGGACCCGCGTGAGCTGAGCACCGAGCAGTGCAAGGCGATCATCGACGAGCTGCAGCGCATGCAGGTCTTCTACGTGAACATCGGCGGTGGCGAACCGACGGTCCGCCCGGACTTCTGGGAACTCGTCGACTACGCGACGGATCACCAGGTGGGCGTCAAGTTCTCGACCAATGGCCTCCGGATCACGCCGGACGTCGCCGACCGGCTCGCCGCCTCGGACTACGTCGACGTGCAGATCTCGTTGGACGGTGCGACCGCCGAGGTCAATGACGCGGTCCGCGGCCCGGGTTCGTTCGACATGGCGGTGCGCGCACTCGAGAACCTGTCGAACGCAGGCTTCGCCGACGCCAAGATCAGCGTCGTCATGACGCGCGAGAATGTCTCCCAGCTGGACGAATTCAAAGCTCTCGCCGACAAGTACGGTGCGACGCTGCGCATCACCCGCCTGCGTCCGTCCGGCCGCGGCGCCGATGTGTGGGACGATCTGCATCCGCTTCCCGAGCAGCAGCGCGAACTCTACGACTGGCTCGTCGCGCACGGCGACAATGTGCTGACCGGCGACTCGTTCTTTCATCTGGCCGCATTCTCGGAGTCGGGCGGGAGCGGTCTGCCCGGCCTCAACCTGTGCGGGGCCGGTCGTGTGGTGTGCCTGATCGATCCGATCGGTGACGTGTACGCGTGTCCGTTCGCGATCCACGAGAACTTCCTCGCGGGCAACATCACCACCACCGAGGGCGGCTTCCAGGAGATCTGGCAGCGCAGTGACCTGTTCACCGAACTCCGTGAACCGCAGAACGCAGGCGCGTGCACCAAGTGTCAGCACTTCGACGCCTGCCGTGGAGGTTGCATGGCAGCCAAGTTCTTCACCGGTCTGCCGCTCGCCGGCCCAGACCCCGAGTGTGTGCAGGGCTTCGGCGAAGAACTCCTCGCAGGCGACCGGAGCAAGCCGACCGCCAACAAGGATCACTCGCGTGGAGTTCCGCTCACACTGATGACCCGTCCGCCGTCCCGCGACTGCGACGAGAATCCGCTGGCCGGCTTCGCGCCGACCGCCGCGAGTGGCTGCTCGTCCACCAACTGCTGCTGAGCAGACCCTTCTGCTGATCGACCGTCCCGACGGATCGAGCGGAGTCGAGATCGGCGACTTCGCTCGATCGACGCCGCACGCTCGCTCATCACTTCGATAACGAAAGAATATTCACTCATGTCCAAGATGTCCGAACTCGCTGAGAAGAATCCGTGGCGTCGTAACCCGTGGTTCGAGACCGTCGGCGAGGCACAGAAGCGTGCCCGTAAGCGGCTGCCGAAGACCGTCTACTCGTCGCTGGTGGCAGGTACTCAAGCCGGTATCACCGTCAACGACAACATGAATGCGTTCACCGAACTCGGGTTCGCCCCGCACGTCATCGGCACCACGCCGGAACGGAATCTGGCGACGACGGTGATGGGGCAGGAGCTTCCGTTTCCTGTGATGATCTCGCCGACCGGTGTGCAGGCCGTTGACCCCGACGGCGAAGTCGCAGTCGCTCGCGCCGCCGCCAACCGCGGCACTGCGATGGGCTTGTCGAGTTTCGCGTCGAAGCCGGTCGAAGAGGTCACCGCCGTCAACGACAAGACGTTCTTTCAGATTTACTGGCTCGGCAGCCGAGAGGACATTCTGGCTCGAGCGCAGCGTGCGAAGGACGCCGGCTGCAAAGGGCTGATCGTCACCACCGACTGGGTGTTCAACGTCGGACGCGACTGGGGTAGCCCGGAGATCCCGGAGAAGGTCGATCTCGCCGCGGTCGCGAAGCTGGCCCCGGAGATGATCACCAAGCCGAAGTATGCGTTGAGCTGGTTCCGCGACGGCAAGCTCCTCATCCCCGACCTGACCGCGCCGAACATCGCGCACCCGGACCAGGCGGGCCCGACGTTCTTCGACGTGTACGGCCAGTGGATGAACACCCCGCCGCCCACCTGGGAGGACCTGCAGTGGCTGCGCGAGCAGTGGGACGGCGAGTTCATGGTCAAGGGCATCACCCGCATGGACGATGCCAAGCGCGCACGTGACATCGGAGCCACCGCGATCTCGGTGTCGAACCACGGCGGCAACAACCTCGACGGCACCCCGGCCACGATTCGCGTCCTCGGGCCGATCGCCGACGAGCTCGGAAACGATCTCGACGTCCTACTCGACGGTGGCATCCGACGCGGAAGCGATGTCGCCAAGGCCCTAGCGCTCGGCGCGAAGGCTGTCATGATCGGCCGCGCCTACCTGTGGGGCCTGGCCGCCAATGGGCAGGCCGGAGTCGAGAACGTTCTCGATCTGATGCGGATGGGCCTCGACTCGACGCTCATGGGCATCGGCAAGAACGACGTCGCCGACCTCACGCGCGACGACCTCATCATCCCGGAAGGGTTCGAACGAATCTTCGGCGGCTGACACCGCAGCATTCAAACTGCGGCACCCAAACTTCGGCACTTTCTTTCGGCTGTGCGCCGAAAGAAAGTGCCGAAGTCGTAGCAGGGTTCACAGCGCTTCCAGTTGTCGCCTCAATTCGACGCGATAGCGTTCCACGTTCGCGGTCTTGATGCTCTCGTAGCCACGGACCATGTCGGGCAGGTCGGCGACAGCGGTCGCCGCGGCCACGCGTTCGGGTGACGGATACGTCCCGAGTGCGGCGAGTAACTCGTCCACCGCGCTGCGGTATTCGTCGATCAACGCCCGCTCCATCCGGCGCACCTCGGCCCGGCCGAACGGGTCGAGGCGGGTCCCGCGAAGACGCTTCATCTTCGCCAGCGTGTGTAGAGCCGGATCGGCCCACGCACCCAGCGAGATCTTCTTCTTCATGCCCATCTCACGGAGCATCGGCGGGTGCAGTCGGACGGCGACCGTCGCGTCGTCGCCGAACTCCTCGGCGATCGTCGCGGCGAACGCGGCGTCGTCGGTGAGACGAGCCACCTCGTACTCGTCCTTGTACGCCATCAGCTTGTACAGGTTCCGAGCGACTGCGGCCGTCAGGTCGTCGCCATGACCTGCGTCGTGGACACGCCTCACCACCGACAACCAGGTTCTCGCATACGTCTCGCTCTGGTAGGCGATCAGCTCGTCGTAGCGGCGCTCGACGACGGTGGATAGCTCGTCGCCGCGGCCCTTCAGGCTCGATGCGGCGCGTTCGGCTGCCGTGCTCGGCGCGTACGTCGGCACAGGTGCGCGGACCGACGCGACGGCGACGACGACCTCGCCAGGGGCGGCGACGGCCTGGCGTCCCCGCCGGAACGCCTGCACGTTGGCGTCGACAGCGACTCCGTTCAGCTCGATCGCCCGCTCGATCGACTCTGCCGACAGCAGCAGCGAACCGGTCTGGAACGCGGCGCCCACCATCAGCGTGTTCGCGTACTGCTCGTCGTCGAACAGATCATCGGAGAGTTCACCCGCGTTCAGGTACACCGATCGGGCGACGTGGTCGTCGATGGCGGACCGGACCGCGAGGGCTTCGGGGAACGTCACCGACGTGTCGATCACCATCGAGCCGGTCGGCACCGCCGTCGTCGACACGACGGCGACTGTCTTCGCGGTCGACGCGACCTTCAAGTTCACCGGGTCGGCTCCGACGAGCTGGTCGCATGCGAGGTAGACGTCGCAGTCTCCGGAGGCGACCTTGGCGGCCTGCTCGACCGGCTCGGACGACACCTTGATGTCGCTGACCACGGCACCGCCCTTCTGTGCGAGGCCGGTCATGTCGACGGTACGCGCGGAGAGTCCGTCGAGCGTCGCGGCGGTGGCAAGGATCTGCGACACCGTCACCACGCCCGTGCCGCCGATTCCGGTGACGCGGATGGTGAAATCGCTGCTCGACGTCGATGTGCGGGTGGGGGCGGCGACATCCGAAGCGGCGATCGGCGCGACGCGGCCGCGTGCCCGGCTCGTCCCCGGCGTGACGGTGACGAACGCGGGACAGTCGCCGTCCAGGCACGAGAAGTCGAGGTTGCACGAACTCTGGTCGATCTGGGTCTTGCGGCCGAACTCGGTCTGTACGGGGTGCACGGACAGACAATTCGACTTCGCGCCGCAGTCGCCGCAGCCTTCGCAGATCCGCTCGTTGATCATCACCCGCTGTTTCGGCGTCGCGAACTGGCTGTTCGAGTCGTCGCCACCGCGACGGCGCTTACGGCGCTTCTCGGCGGCGCAGTGCTGGTCGTGGACGAGGACTGTCACGCCCGCGGCCGCGGCGAGTTCGCGTTGCACGTCGATCATGTCGTCGCGGTGGCGCACCTCGACCCCCGCGGGTAGGCCGAGCGCCTTGGTGCGCGACGGATCGTCAGACGTGACGACCACCTTCGCGACCCGCTCGGCCTGCAACAACGCGAGCATCTGGGGGAGGCTCATCTGGCCGACCGGATCCTGGCCGCCGGTCATCGCGACGGTGCCGTTGAACAGCAGTTTGTAGGTGATGTTCTCTCCAGACGCGACGGCCGCGCGCAGCGCGAGCGACCCCGAGTGCATGAACGTGCCGTCACCGATGTTCTGCACGAAGTGCTTCTCGTCGATGAACGGGGCCATGCCGAGCCACTGCGCGCCCTCGCCGCCCATCTGGGTGACGCCTGCGACGTCGCCGACTTGCTCGGGTTCCATCAGCAGCACCATGGCATGGCAGCCGATCCCTGCTCCGACGATGGTCTTGGTGTCTTCCGGCACCTTCGTGGATCGGTTGTGCGGACACCCGGAACAGAAGTATGGGGTGCGGACCGCGAGCGGCAGCAGAATGCGGTCGCGAGTGGCGTTCTTCTTGTCCAGCCATCGCCGCGCCGACTCCACGCCGTGGCAGGTCGCCAGCCGGTTCGCGAGACCGCGCGAGACGGCGTCGACATCGAGTTCCCCGAATCGGGAGAACAGCGTGGAGCCGTCCTCGTTGTCCTTGCCGACGATCGCTGGGGCGTCGCCTCGGCGGAAAAGGATGTCGCGCATCATCGTCTCGATGAAGTCACGCTTCTCCTCGACCACGATCACCTCGTCGAGGCCTGCGATGAACCGGTCGAGGACGCTCCGCTCGATCGGGTACACCATGCCGAGTTTGAGGATGCGGATTCCGAGGCGTCCGAGGTCATCGTCGGTGATGCCGATCAGCCGCAGCGATTCGCGGACGTCCAAATAGGTTTTGCCTGCGGCGACGATCCCGACCCGGTCGTCTCCGGTCGACGCGGTGATCCGGTTGAGGCCATTGAGCCGGGCGTACTCGGTAGCACGAGGCAATCGTGTGGTGAGCTGATTCTGTTCGAGTTCCATGAGACTTGGGCCGAGGAGTCGGCCGGACGGCACGTGTGGACTGGTGCCGAGGCCGCCGTAGTCGACGGCGAATCGATCGAGGTCGACGACGGCGGTGGACGCTCCGTCGGCGACATGCGCAGAGATCTTCAACGACGTCCACAGTCCTGACACCCGGCTCATCAGCGCGGCGTGGACGCCGAAGTCGAGGATGTCGGCGCTGTCGGCGGGGTAGAGGATCGGCATGTACAGGTCGGCCAACGCCATCTCGGACGCGCACGAGATCGTCGAACTCTTGGCGCCGGGATCGTCGCCGACGAGCGCGACGGCTCCGCCTGCCGGGTGGGTGCCGACCATGTTCGCGTGGCGCAGCGCGTCGGTTGCGCGGTCGAGGCCCGGCGCCTTGCCGTACCAGTACCCGACCACGCCGTCGCGAACGACGCCGGACGCATCGGCCGACAGGGTGCCGACTCTGGCGGCGAGCTGCGAACCCATGACGGACGTGGCCCCGATTTCTTCGTTGAGCCCGGGGCGGTGCGTGATGTCCCACGGGGCGAGGAGTGCGGTGCGTCGACCGATCTCCAGGTCGTACCCGGCGAGCGGCGAGCCCTCGTAGCCGGAGATGAACGATCCCGTCCGGAGGCCGTTCCGGCGGTCGATGACCGCCCGGTCGCGGACCATGCGGACCAGGGCCTGGATGCCGGTCAAGTAGATGCTTCCCGCCTCGCGCGTGTAGCGGTCGTCAAGGGAGAAGGGGGCGGGAGCGGTCCGTGAATCGGAGCGTGTCCGGGCACGGTCGTCTGCGACGGTCATGGGTTCACCAGGCCTTTGCGTATCGGCTGCGACCGGCGTCCGGGGTGCTGGAGGCGCGGGCTCAGCATGTGTGTGGCCGCGAAGGGTGTGCGGCCTGTACCTCACGATAACGGACTCTGTGATCGCCGTCACGGTCGGTGGAACAATCGGGGGCAAGCCCTGGCGTCCGCGCCGGGTGTCGCGTACCTTCTAGTTCAGTTAATGACCAATAACCGAAAGGGTGGGCATGGTCTCCGATCACGAGGTCTCGACGAAGTCGGTCCCGAACACGGCAGGCGAACCCGGCCCGCACGGGCATCGCGAGCACGTCGCGCGGCTGCGCGAACGACTGTCCGTCGCCGCCCAAGGCGGCGGTATCAAGGCTCGCGACCGGCACGTCGGGCGCGGCAAGCTGCTGGTCCGGGACCGGATCGACGCGCTCATCGACCCGGGCACCGCGTTCCTGGAGGTGGCGCCGCTCGCCGCATTCGAAATGTACGACGGCAAGGCCCCCAGCGCGGGAGTCGTCGCGGGTATCGGACGGATCCACGGGCGCGAATGCATGATCGTCGCCAACGACGCGACGGTCTCCGGGGGCACCTATTACCCGGTCACGGTCAAGAAGCATCTGCGCGCTCAGGAAATCGCCGCCGACAACCGCCTGCCGTGCATCTATCTCGTCGACTCGGGTGGGGCGATGCTCCTCAACCAGGACGAGGTGTTCCCCGATCGAGACCACTTCGGGCGCATCTTCTACAACCAGGCGACGATGAGCGCTGCAGGGATCCCGCAGATCTCCGCGGTGCTCGGATCGTCGACCGCAGGCGGAGCGTACGTCCCTGCGATGAGCGACGAGAACGTGATCGTCCGCAACCAGGGCACCATTTTCCTCGCGGGTCCGCCGCTGGTGAAGGCGGCGACCGGCGAAGACGTGAGTGCCGAAGACCTCGGCGGCGGCACCATGCACAGTTCAGTCTCCGGGGTCACCGACCACCTCGTCGACAACGACGAGCAGGCGCTGGCCAAGGTCCGCGAGATCGTGAAGACGTTCGGTCCGCGCGTTGCCGCGCAGTGGGAGACGTCGCCGACCGTGGCGCCGAAGCGTGCGCAGACCGACTTGTACGACGTGGTCCCCACCGATCCGAAGGTCCCGTACGACGTCCGGGAAGTGATCGGGATCCTCGCCGACGGCGGCGAGTTCTCCGAGTTCAAAGCGAACTACGGGACGACGCTGGTGACGGCGTTCGCGATGGTGCACGGACACCCGGTCGGGTTCATCGCCAACAACGGTGTGCTGTTCAGCGAGTCGGCGCTCAAAGGCGCGCATTTCATCGAACTGTGCGATCAGCGCCGAATCCCGCTGATCTTCCTGCAGAACATCACCGGCTTCATGGTCGGACGTGAGTACGAGCAGGGCGGGATCGCCAAGAACGGCGCCAAGATGGTCAACGCGGTCGCCTGCGCATCGGTCCCCAAACTGACCGTGATGATCGGCGGTTCGTTCGGTGCGGGCAACTACTCGATGTGCGGTCGCGCCTACTCGCCGCGATTTCTCTGGTCGTGGCCCAACGCGCGCATCTCGGTGATGGGCGGACCGCAGGCCGCCGACACGCTCGCAACGGTTCGCCGAGCGGGCATCGAACGGTCGGGCGGAGAGTGGTCGATCGACGACGAAGAACAGTTCAAGGCACCAATCCGCGAACAGTTCGAGCGACAGTCGGACGCCTACTACTCGACGGCGCGACTCTGGGACGACGGGATCATCGACCCCGCCGACACCCGTACCGTCCTCGGCCTCGCTCTCGAAGCATGCCGCCACTCGCCGCTGCCGCAGCCCGGCTACGGCGTCTTCCGGATGTGATCGTGAAGATGCGAGAGACCAGATCGATCGACCAGCCGCACAGGGCTCGCTCGCTCCGCGAGCGGAAAGGACGCCTCCAGTGAAGACCATCCGTAAAGTTCTCGTGGCCAACCGCGGCGAGATCGCTGTTCGCGTCATCGACACGCTCGACGCGATGGGCATCGAATCGGTGGCCGTCTACTCCGACGCCGACGTCGACGCGCCGCACGTGCTCGCCGCGGGCGAAGCCGTCCGCCTCGGCCCCGCGCAGGCATCGCTGAGCTATCTCGACATCGAGAAGGTGATCGCCGCCGCGAAGGCGACCGGGGCGGACGCAGTCCACCCCGGATACGGTTTCCTGTCGGAGAACCAGGCGTTCGCCGCCGCGCTCGCCGATGCCGACATCGTGTTCGTCGGCCCGCCGCAGGAATCGATCGCGACGATGGGCGACAAGATCACCGCACGCGCCGCGGTCACCGCCCGGGGTGTGCCCGTCGTCCCCGGACTGTCCCGTCCCGGACTGACCGACGAGGACCTCGTCGCGGCCGCGCCGGACATCGGCTTCCCGGTCCTGATCAAGCCGAGTGCGGGTGGCGGCGGTAAGGGGATGCACCGCGTCGACGACCTCGCCGAGCTGCCCGAAGCGCTCGCGACCGCGCGCCGCGAGGCATCAGCCGCATTCGGCGACGACTCGCTGTTCCTCGAACACTTCGTCCTCACCCCGCGGCACATTGAGGTGCAGGTTCTCGCCGACACGCACGGCAACGTCGTGCACCTCGGCGAACGGGAGTGTTCGCTGCAGCGACGCCACCAGAAGGTCATCGAAGAGGCTCCGTCGGCACTGCTCGACGAGGCGACCCGCGCCCGTATCGGTCAGGCGGCCTGCGACGCCGCCCGCAGCGTCGGCTATACGGGGGCGGGCACCGTCGAGTTCATCGTGTCCGCGGTCGCGCCCGAGGACTTCTTCTTCATGGAGATGAATACCCGCCTGCAGGTGGAGCATCCGGTCACCGAACTGGTCACCGGCCTCGACCTCGTCGAACAGCAGGTGCGCATTGCGCGCGGCGAGGAACTCGCGTTCGGCCAGGACGACGTGACCCTCGCCGGACACGCGATGGAGGCGCGCGTGTACGCCGAAGACCCGGCCGCCGGGTTCCTACCGACCGGCGGTGAGATCACCGACCTCGTCTGGCCTGCCGGATCGGATCGGGCGACGCCCACCCGGTCGGTGCGCATCGACGCCGGTGTCCACGCGGGCAGCGTCGTCGGCAGCGACTACGACCCGATGCTCGCGAAGGTCATCGTGCACGGCGCCGACCGCGACGAGGCCGTGTACCGGCTCGACGAGGCGCTGGCGCAGACCCGCCTGATCGGCGTCGTCACCAACATCGACTTCTGTCGGCACGTCCTCGCCCAGCCCGCCGTGCAGTCTGCGGACCTCGACACCGAACTGCTCGACCGGCTCGTCGTCGACTACACCGCACCGATCCCGCCGCCCGAAGCGCTCACCGCGGCCGCGCTCGGCGTCCTCGACCTGGGCACACCCGACGACCTGTGGTCGAGTGCGCTGGGCTTCCGGATCGGCGCTCCGTCGCCGTATGTGTCGCGGCTGTCGGTCGACGGAAACCACCACACGGTGACGGCCGCTCTGCGGTCGGCTCCGGACGCGCGGTCCCTCGACGCCGACGTCACCGTCTCGTCGGACGGTCAGTCGTGGAGTGCGCACGTCGTCGTCGCGCCCCGCCCCGACGGTTCGATCGGACTCTCCGCTGACGGAGTGCAGCAGCGGTGGACGGTCCGCGCGGACGTCGACGGTCGACGATGGGTCGCAGGAAACGCCGGAACATGGCAGGTCACACCACTCAAATCCCTCACCGACGCTGACGCCGACGACGCCGTGGGAGACGTGGTCAGCCCCATGCCGGGGACCGTCGTCGCAGTCCCCGGCGTCGACGGCGACACTGTGCAGGCAGGCGCGCCGCTCGTCGTCGTCGAAGCCATGAAGATGGAGCACACGCTTCGCGCGCCGGTCGACGGCGTCGCCACCGTCTCGGTGCGCGTCGGCGACAAGGTGGCCGCCGCGGCGCTGCTCGCCCACGTCGCAGCCGCTGACGAGAACTCGAACTGACCCCGCCGATCTCTGCAAGGATTCGAACATGGAATTGACCCAGGAATACTCCGACCTCGTCGACAGCGTGCGCGACTTCGCGCAAGGCGTCGTCGCCCCGGTCTCGGCCCGACATGACCGGGACAAGACGTTCCCGTACGAGGTGGTCGACCAGATGGGCCAGATGGGCCTGTTCGGTCTGCCGTTCTCCGAAGAGTTCGGCGGAATGGGCGGCGACTACTTCGCCCTCGCACTCGCGTTGGAAGAGCTCGGGAAGGTCGACCAGTCGGTCGCCATCACCCTCGAGGCCGGAGTGAGTCTCGGCGCGATGCCGATCTATCGGTTCGGCACGCGCGAACAGAAGGAACGCTGGCTTCCCGACCTCTTGCAGGCCAAGCGGCTCGCCGGCTTCGGGCTCACCGAACCCGGGGCCGGATCGGATGCGGGAGCCACCGCGACCACCGCCCGCGAAGACGGCGACGAGTACGTCATCAACGGCGCCAAACAATTCATCACGAACTCGGGCACCGACATCACCTCACTGGTGACGGTCACCGCCGTCACCGGCGAGAAGCCGGGCGGAGGCAAGGAGATCTCCACGATCATCGTGCCGTCGGGCACCCCGGGATTCGTCGCCGAGCCCGCATACGACAAGGTCGGCTGGCACGCCTCCGACACCCACCCGTTGAGCTTCACCGACGCTCGCGTGCCGCAGGAGAACCTCCTCGGCGAGCGTGGCCGCGGCTACGCGAACTTCCTGGCGATCCTCGACGAGGGGCGCATCGCGATCGCCGGGCTGGCGACCGGTGTCGCGCAGGGCTGCGTCGACGAGTGCGTCAAGTACGCGAGCGAACGTCGATCGTTCGGCAAACCCATCGCCGAATACCAGTCGGTGTCGTTCGCGATCGCTCGGATGGAGACACGGGCCCACGTCGCCCGGATGGCCTACTACGACGCTGCGGCAAAGATGCTCGCCGGAAAGCCCTTCAAGAAGGAGGCGTCCATCGCCAAGTTGGTGTCCAGCGAGGCGGCGATGGACAACGCACGGATGGCCACCCAGATCCACGGCGGGTACGGATTCATGAACGAGTACCTCGTGTCCCGACACTATCGGGACTCCAAGATCCTCGAGGTCGGTGAAGGCACCACCGAGGTGCAACTGATGCTCATCGCCCGTTCGTTGGGACTGCCCTCATGACCGGTGACGCCAAGCGCATAACGCAGCGTGGCCTCTGGTTCGAGGAGTTCGAGATCGGAGCCGTCTACGCGCACAGTCCCGGCCGCACCGTCACCGAAGCGGACAACGTCCTCTTCACGACGTTGACCATGAACACGCAGGCGCTCCACCTCGATGCCGCATGGTCGGCCGAGCAGCCGGGCTTCGGGGGCCAGCGGCTCATCAACTCGATGTTCACGTTGTCGACGATCGTCGGTCTGTCGGTGTCGCAGCTGACTCAGGGGACGCTCGTGGCGAACCTCGGATTCAGCGACATCGCATTCCCGTCGCCCCTGTTCGCCGGCGACACCCTGTACGCGGAGACCGAGTGCACCGGCAAGCGGGCCTCGTCGTCGCGGCCGGGAGAGGGCATCGTGAATATCACGCACATCGGCCGGAACCAGGACGGTGTGATCGTTGCCAAAGCGTCGCGCGCGACGCTCGTCCGACTCGCTCCCGAGGAGAACTGACACCTATGACCGTCGAATCCTGGATTCCCGCCGGGCCCGCACTGCTGTTCTGCCCCGCCGACCGGCCCGAGCGCTACCTGAAGGCGCTCGACCGCGCCGACATGGTGATCCTCGACCTTGAGGATGCCGTCGCACCGAGTAACAAGCAGGCGGCCAGAGACGCACTCGTCGGCAACCCGGTGCATCCTGACCGGGTGATCGTGCGGATCAACGCGGCGGGCACCGACGACCACGAACTCGACCTTGCCGCCGTCAGCGAGACCCAGTACCGATTGGTGATGCAGGCTAAGACTGAGGATCCCGCCCAGATCAGCGCCCATGGGCTGCCGACGATCGCGCTCATCGAGACACCGATGGGCGCGATGCGCACCGAGGAGATCGTCGCCGCCCCGAACTGTGTCGGATTGATGTGGGGCGCCGAAGATCTCATCGCCGGACTCGGCGGATCGTCGAGCCGCTTCGGTGACGGCGAGCCCGATGCCGGCCAGTACCGGGATCTCCCAAGATATGTGCGCGCACGTGTCCGGCTGGCCGCGGGCGCCTACCAGAAGGCCGCGATCGACGCGATCCACGCCGACATCGACGACACCGCCGGGCTGGCTGCCGAAGTTCGCGACGCCGTCGCTCTCGGATACTCCGCCACCGCCTGCATCCATCCGTCGCAGGCTCCGCACATCCGTGAGGCGTACGCCCCGTCGCCCGAACGCGTCGAGTGGGCGCGACAGGTGCTCGACGGCGCTGCCGCCCACGACGGCGGGGTCTTCGCCCTCGACGGCGAGATGGTCGACGGCCCCATCATCGCCCAGGCTCGCGCCACCCTCGCGCGGGCAGGCGAACGTCCCACCGACTGACCGACCGACCGACCCCAGACCGTCCGAGCCCCGGAGGAACAATGTCCGACCCGACGTACACCGCAACTGACTCGTACAGCCGGGGGGAGGCCGAGCCCGCGCTGCTCACCGACACGATTGGCAGCGTGCTCGCACAGACCGCGGCGCGCGTCCCCGACTCGATCGCCTTGATCGACGCCGCGGTCGACCGGCAGTGGACGTACGCCGAGTTCCGGCGCGACGTCCGGGCGCTCGCGGCCGGTCTGCTGCGATTGGGCTGTGCGCCGGGCGACCGTGTCGGCTTGTGGTCGCCGAACCGGTTCGAATGGGTGCTCACCCAGTTCGCTGCCGCCGAAGTCGGAGTGATCCTCGTGGTGATCAACCCGTCGTATCGGCGTCACGAACTCGCGTACGTGCTCGCGCAATCGGGTACGTCACTGGTGCTCGCCGCCGAGAAGTTCCGAGACTCCGAGTATGCGCAGATGCTCGCCGACGTCCGCGACCAGACACCCGACCTGCGCGAGGTGGTGCTGTTCGAGTCGACGGAGTTCGCCGGTCTGCTCGCCGAGCCGTCCGCCGACGAACTGGCGGCGGTCGACGACATCGCGGCCGGACTGTCCGCATCGGACCCGATCAATATCCAATACACGTCGGGCACCACCGGGTCGCCGAAGGGGGTCACGCTCTCGCACACGAACATCGGCAACAACGGATATCTCGTCGGCGAACTCGTCGATTACACCGAGGCCGACCGGATCTGTCTGCCGGTGCCGTTCTACCACTGCTTCGGCATGGTGATGGGCAACCTCGCGGCGACCTCGCACGGGGCGGCCATGGTGGTCCCCGGCCCGGCCTTCGACCCGCAGACGGCGCTGGCTGCGGTCGAGAAGTACCGCTGCACCAGCCTCTACGGAGTGCCGACGATGTTCATCGCCGAACTGGCGTTGCTCGATACCGGTGCCGAGTTCGATCTGTCGTCGTTGCGGACGGGCATCATGGCGGGGTCGCCGTGCCCGGAGACGGTGATGCGGCGGGTGATCGACGAGATGAACATGTCACAGGTCTCGATCTGTTACGGCATGACCGAGACGAGTCCGGTGTCGACGCAGACTCGCACCGATGACCCGACGGACCTGCGTGTGGCGACTGTCGGCCGGGTGGGGCCGCACTTGGAGGTCAAGATTGTCGACCCGTTGACCGGCGACGTTCTGCCGCGCGGTGAGACCGGCGAGTTCTGTACGCGCGGTTACTCGGTGATGCAGGGTTATTGGAACGAGCCGGAGAAGACCGCGGATGCGATCGACGCCGACGGCTGGATGCATTCCGGCGACCTCGGTGTGATGGGCGACGACGGCTACGTCCGGATCACCGGCCGGATCAAGGACATGGTGATCCGCGGCGGCGAGAACATCTATCCCCGCGAGATCGAAGAATTCCTGTACACGCACCCGGACGTCGTCGACGCCCAGGTGATCGGAGTCCCCGATGAGAAGTACGGGGAGGAACTGATGGCGTGGATCCGCCTCCGCGACGGCGCAGCGCCGCTTGACGTCGACGCTCTCCGCAAATTCGCGACCGGCCAGATCTCCCGCCACAAGATCCCGAAATACGTCACCATCGTCGACGAGTTCCCGATGACGGTCACCGGCAAGGTCCGCAAGGTCGAGATGCGCGCCAAGTCGATCGAGATGCTGGGGCTGAGCTAACCGCGTTAAGCGTTCTCCGCGTCGAACACCGACTGCACGACTTTCATCGCCGACAGCGCGGCGGGCGCGCCGCAGTAGCCGACAGTGTGGATGACGGCTTCGGTGATCTCTTCGCGTGTCAGTCCGTTGGTGAGGCCGCCGCGGACGTGTCCGACGAGTTCTTCGTGGGCGCGGAGCGCGGTGAGGACGCCGATGTTGAGGAGGCTGCGGTCGCGGCGGGCCAGGCCCGGCCGGTTCCATGCGGCGTCCCACACGTGCTCGGTGACGTACCGCTGTATCTCGGCGGACTCGGTCCCGTCCGTGCGGGCCAGCGCGCGGTCGACGAACTCGTCGCCCATCACCTCTCGGCGCACGGCGAGACCGTTCGCGAACGCGCTGTCGGGATCTGGGGTGCCGAGGTCTGAGGTGGGCGAGTCAGTCATGGCGTCCATTGTGGACGGCGGTCTCGCTCGGCCGTCAATCCGCTGCCCGAGCGAGTGGTACGCGGCACTATGTTGAGAACGCAAGATTGTCGCGAGTGCGAAGGGGAGTCGAATGGGCCGGTCGCGGATGGAAGTCTTCGCCGAAGAAGTGAGTGACAGGGTCGGTCGCGACCTCACCGATTATCCCGACCTCTGGGAGTACTCGACCACAGATCTCCCCGGGTTCTGGCGAGCGGTGTGGGATCACTTCGGGCTCGACGCGATCGCCGAGAGCGGGCTGCGGCGTGCCGACCCGGTGCTCGCCGACTCGTCGATGCCCGGCGCCGTCTGGTTTCCGACCGTCCGCCTCAACTATGTCGATGCGGTCCTCGCGCATGCCGACCGGCCCGGCGCGGCGATCGTCGGACTGGACGAGGACGGTGTCCGCACCGAGATCACCTGGAACGACCTCCCGCGCCTCGTCGGAGCCGTCGCACGGACCCTCTCCGACGCAGGAGTCAGGCAGGGCGACGTCGTCGCCGCATACCTGCCCGACATCCCCGAAGCGGTGATCGCCTTCCTGGCGACCGCGTCCCTCGGAGCGATCTGGTCGGGCTGCGGCCAGGACTACGCGCCCGAAGGTGCGGCCGGACGTCTCGCACAACTCGAACCCAAGGCACTGTTCACAGCGTCCAGCTACCGCTACAACGGCAAGGACATCGACAAGCGGGCCGATTCCGCCGAACTCGCCCGACTGCTCGATGTGGGGACCCACATCGTCGTCGGTGACGCACCAGACGGGGCGACGGTATGGGCCGATGCGACATCGAACGGCGACGACCTACAGGCGTCCGTACGCGTCCCGTTTGACCATCCGCTCTGGGTGCTGTTCTCCTCCGGCACCACCGGCAAACCGAAAGGCATCGTCCACGGACACGGCGGCGTCGTTCTCGAGCACCTCAAAGAGACCGGCCTCCACGCAGACCTTGGCAACGACTCCGTCTTCTTCTGGCAGACTGCCCTGAGCTGGATGATGTGGAACTTCCAGATCGCCGGGCTGCTGGTCGGCGCGCGCATCGTCTGCTATAGCGGCTCACCGCTGTACCCGGACGCCGACCGACTGTGGCAGATCGTCGCCGACGAGCATGTCACCTACTTCGGTACCAGCCCCGGCCAACTCCAGGCATCGAGGAAGGCAGGTCTCGTCCCCGGCCGCGACCATGACCTGTCGGCGCTCACCACACTCGGCAGCACCGGGTCGACTCTCGCCGCCGACCTCTTCACCTGGGTCGACGATAACGTCCGTGGGCGCGCTGCATCGCCTGGCTCCGCTCGACCCGACTTGCCGGTCTCGTCGATCAGCGGGGGCACCGACATCGTGTCCGCATTCGCGGGAGGGTCCGTCGGCGTCCCGGTCGTGGCGGGCGAGCTCTCGGTGCGGCATCTCGGCGTCGCACTGGAGAGTTGGTCGCCGCAGGCGAGACCGCTCATCGGCGAGGTCGGCGAGATGGTGATAACAGCGCCGATGCCGTCGATGCCCGTCGCGTTCTGGAACGACGCTGACGGTGAGCGATACCGCACCGCGTACTTCGCGCACCAGTGGGATGTGGCCGACGCGCCCGTCGTCTGGCGGCACGGTGACTGGGTGACCCTCACCGATCGCGGCTCTCTCATCATCCACGGTCGTAGTGACGCAACCTTGAACCGCAACGGAATCCGCATGGGCTCGGCCGACATCTACGAAGTGGTCGAAGCCGTCGACGAGATCGCCGAAGCATTCGTCCTCGGCGTCGACGGGCCAGACGGCGCATATTGGATGCCGTTGTTCGTCACGCTCGTGCCCGGCGCCGAACTGACCGACGAGCTCACCGCCCGGATCGCGTCCGACGTGAAGACCCGACTGTCGGCGCGACACGTTCCCGACGAGGTCCTCGCAGCGCCGGGCATTCCCCACACTCGGACCGGCAAGAAGCTGGAAGTCCCGGTCACCGCGATCCTCGCCGGACGGAGCGACGTGAACATCGATCCCAAGTCGGTCGACGACTATTCGCTCGTCGAGTGGTTCCGGCAGCAGGGGAAAGCCCACGAGTGGTGATGTCTCGATCGACGCGCGGAGTCTCTCTACCAGGAGAACAGGCGCGTCGTCGCGCACGTGTACGACCCACACAGCTCACGTGTATTAGCGTGGACGACGTTCGTCGCAACGGCGGACGAGGCGAGTTCCATGCGTGAGGAGTCAGACGATGAGCTATCCCCAGTCCGGCGGATACGGCTACGGCCAGAACCCCCAAGGGGCACAGCCCTACGGTCAGCCCGCCGATTACGGTCAGCAGAGCCCGGGGCAGTACGAGGGCCAGCAGTACGCGGGCCAGCAGTACGGGCAGCCGCAAGGCTACGACGCCCAGGCCCAGCAGGCGCAGGCACAGCAGGGGCAGTACGCCCAGCAGCAGTACGCCCAGCAGTACCAGCAGGCCCAGTACGGTTACAGCGCGCCGCAGCAGCCCGCCAACCCGGGTCTGCCCGCCAACACTCCGATCATCCTGGCCGGCATCATCGGTGCACTCGGCATCATCACCCTGTTCTGCGGGTTCCTTGACGGATACTCGCCGGAGTCGGGGAGCGGCGACGGCGTTCAGCTGTTCCAGTCGCACTTCGTTCTGACGTACGGTCTCGTGACGCTCGCCGGGCTGCTCGCCCTGACGACGTTCGTCGTCGGCGCCACCAAGCACTTCGTCGCGGGTATCGCCAGCGTCGCGGTCACCGCAGGCATCATCACGATCTTCCAGTTCGCGATGATGGATCCGATGTTCAAGGAAGGCGGAAGCCGTGGTGTCGGCGCCATCATTCTGCTGATCACCGCGATCCTGTCGGCGATCGCAGCCGTCGCATGGCTGCTCGTCGAGGGCGGTCAGATCAAGCTCGCCGACGCGGTCGCCGCCCCCGCTGCGCCCGCACCGGTCGCGGCTGACGCGTCGCAGTACGGCGGAGCGCACCAGGCAGCCGCACCGGCCGCCGACTACGGCTACGGTTACGGCCAGCAGGCTCAGGCCGCCGCGCCGCAGGCTCAGCCCGGACAGTATGCGCAG
Organism: Gordonia liuliyuniae; assembly: GCF_021738805.1. NCBI lineage: Bacteria > Bacillati > Actinomycetota > Actinomycetes > Mycobacteriales > Gordoniaceae > Gordonia > Gordonia liuliyuniae. The sequence goes on from NZ_JAKKOR010000011.1 coordinate 245,004, forward strand.
ACTCAGTACGGCCAGTCGGCTCAGTCGCAGCCGGGCGATCAGAACGCCACCACCGCGTTCGGCAAGCCTGCCACCGATCCGGGTGTGAACCCGCAGTCCGAGCAGCACTAGGGCTCGCCGCGGCGTGAGCGGATCGTCGAACTCTCTGGCCACCCGCCTCCGGCAGGTGCGCCTGGCTCGTCGTGCCGACAGCGCGCCGCGGAAGGCCGCCACCTGGGACCTCGTCAAGGTGGCACTTCTCGTCCCCGGACTGTCGATCCTCGTGATCGTCGTCGTTCTGGGCATCGTCCGTCTCCTCGCAGGCGACGGACTGTCCGGCATCATGTCGGCGACGGCGGCCGGCTGGCTCGCCGTCAACCAGGTTCCCGTCACCATCAGCGGAGTCACGCTAGGCGTCCTGCCGCTGCTCCCGACCCTGCTGGTGTGCGCCGGAACCGCCCGAGTGGTGGCCGAAGGCTCGTCTACCGCGCGTGAACTGCCTGATCTCGTGGGCATCATCGGAGCAGCGCTCGGCGGATCATTGCTGGTGACAGCATTGTCGCTGGCCGTGGTCGCCGACGGTGCCGCAGTCAGCGCAGTCGGCCAGCCCGACCCGCTCGCGGCGTTCGGCTACACGCTGCTCATTCAGGGGGTCGCGGTCCTCGTCGGCGTCGCGATCCCGAGTCTGAGACCCATCCTCGAAGAATTCGTGGTGCCTGCGACCGAACGGGTGGGTCTCCGTAGCGGAGTAATCGCGTTCGGTGTGCTCGTCGCGGGCGGCGCAGTTCTCGTCTTCGGCGGCATCGTCATGCACTGGGGTTCGGTGTCGGCGATGATCGCCGACGGCAACTCGTTCGACGGCTATCTCGGCCTCACCGCGCTGAGCATCCTCTATCTGCCGAACATGGTGATGGGCGCCGCCGTCGTCACCACCGGTTCCACCGTGCAACTCGGTGACACCGTCCTCGACGCGTTCGACGTGTCACGTGGGGCCGTTCCTCCGCTTCCCATCGTGTCGGCGCTCCCCGAGACAGGTCTCGGCGGTGTCGGCGGACTGCTGTTCGTCGTTCCGCTCGCCGCGGGACTCCTGCTCGGCTGGTACTGCCGCAGCAGCGACCCGATCCGTCACCTGCGCGCGGTCGCCATCGGCTCGGCGGTCGCCGCCGCACTCGTCGTGGCGGTGAGCTGGGTATCCGGCGGTCGTCTCGGCGAACTCGGCCACACCGGGGTCGACGTCGCGACAGCAGGTGTCTTCACGTTCGCGTGGCTCATGCTCGCCGGAGCGCTCGTCGTCGGCGGCATGTGGGTGTCGAACGGAGGCGTTCGCCGAGTTCGCGGCGCCGAAGACGACCTCGACTCCTGGCTCGACGACGTCGCCACCCACGACGAGCCCGTAGACGAACCAGCAGGCGCACCCGACGAGTTCACCGACGCTGAGCCCGCCCCCGGTTACGACGCCGGCGCCGAGGATCTCGGTGGTGAGCTCCCCGACGAGTTAGAAACGGCAGCCGAGTTCGAATTGGCCGACGAGGCTGAACCGGCTGACGAGGCTGAACCGGCCGACGAGGATCTGGTCGAACCAGAACCAGAACCCGAACACCGCGACTGAGTGGTCCCCGCCACCGGTCCGCGGCCTCGTCCGACACCGCTCCGAACTGTTCAAACCCATGCCCTAAACTTGGGTGCGTGACAGACGCCCCCCACGACACAGCGCACCGCTCACCCGTCGTGGTCCTCGCGTCAGGGGCCGGGACGCTCCTCGCCGCGATCATCGATCGTGCGGCATCCGTCGACGCCGCGTTCACGGTGGTCGGCGTCGTCGTCGACCGAGCCTGCCCGGCGATGCAGATCGCCGCCGATGCCGACATCCCGGTCGTCGAATGCATCTTGACCGAACACCCCGACCGCGCGACCTGGGACAGCGTCCTGACCGATGCCGTCGCCGCGTTCTCGCCCGACTGGGTGGCGACCGCGGGTTTCATGAAGATCCTCGGACCGGCGTTCCTGCAGCGCTTCGGCGGAACCGTCGTCAACTCCCACCCCGCGCTGCTGCCGTCGTTCCCGGGCGCGCACGGGGTGGCCGACGCCCTCGCATACGGCGTCAAAGTCACCGGCACCACGGTCCATCTCGTCGACGACGGCGTGGACACCGGACCGATCCTGGCCCAACGGATCGTCGAGGTGGCCCCCGACGACACCGAGGCCACCCTGCACGAACGCATCAAGATCGTCGAGCGCGCACTTCTACCAGAAGTGGTGGACGCGCTCGCCGCCCGTGGCGTTGTCACCGATGGACGAAAGGCACACCTCAAGTGAACGCAACTGCAGATCGCCGCGACGTGCGGCGCGCACTGGTCAGCGTCTACGACAAGACCGGACTGACCGAGCTCGCGACCGCGCTCCACGCAGCAGGCGTCGAGATCGTGTCCACCGGGTCGACCGCCAAGACGATCGCGAGCGTCGGCGTCCCCGTGATCGAAGTCAGTGAGCTGACCGGTTTCCCGGAATGCCTCGAGGGTCGCGTCAAGACGCTGCACCCGCGCGTGCACGCCGGGGTCCTCGCCGACACCCGCAAACCCGATCACCTCGCACAGCTCGACGAGCTGGGCATCGCCCCGTTCGAGCTCGTCGTGGTGAACCTGTACCCGTTCACCCAGACCGTCGCCTCCGGAGCATCCCCTGACGAGTGCGTCGAGCAGATCGACATCGGCGGCCCGTCGATGGTGCGTGCTGCGGCGAAGAATCATCCGTCGGTGGGCGTCGTCGTCGACCCGTCCGACTACGCGAAGGTCGCTGCCGCGGTCGCCGCGGGAGGCTTCAGCCTGGCCGAGCGTAAAGCTCTGGCCGCCAAGGCGTTCCGCCACACTGCAGACTACGACGTGGCGGTCGCGTCCTGGATGTCCAGCGACGCGCTGAGCTCCGGCAGCGATGCTGACGAGCAGACGTCGGTCTTCCCGGTGTGGGCCGGCGCGACCTGGGTGCGTGCCGACGTGCTCCGCTACGGCGAGAACCCGCACCAGGCGGCCGCGCTGTACACGTCCACGTCCGGACCGGCGGGTCTCGCGCAGGCCGAGCAGCTGCACGGCAAGGCGATGTCGTTCAACAACTTCACCGACGGCGACGCCGCGTGGCGTGCCGCCCATGACCACGCCCAGCCTGCGGTGGCGATCATCAAGCACGCCAACCCGTGCGGTATCGCTGTCGGCTCCGACATCGCCGAAGCCCACCGCCGCGCCCACGCGTGCGACCCGGTCAGCGCGTACGGCGGAGTCATCGCCACCAACCGTGAGGTCAGCGTCGAGATGGCCGAGCAGGTCGCCGAGATCTTCACCGAGGTCGTCATCGCCCCGTCGTACGCGGACGGCGCCGTCGAAGTCCTGCAGCGCAAGAAGAATGTCCGCATCCTGGTCGCCGACGCGCCGAGCGCGGCGGTCGCCGAGATGCGTCCCGTCTCTGGCGGCATGCTGGTGCAGCAGCGCGACGTGATCGACGCCGAAGGCGACGATCCAGCCAACTGGACGCTCGCCACCGGCGAAGCCGCCGACGAGAAGACCCTCGCCGACCTCGTCTTCGCGTGGCGTTCGTGCCGTGCCGTCAAGTCGAACGCGATCCTCCTCGCCTCCGACGGCGCGTCCGTCGGCGTCGGCATGGGCCAGGTCAACCGCGTCGACTCGGCGCATCTGGCCGTCAACCGTGCGGGCGACCGCGCCAAGGGCTCGGTCGGTGCGTCGGACGCGTTCTTCCCGTTCCCCGACGGCCTCCAGGTGTTGATCGACGGCGGCGTCCGCGCGGTCGTCCAGCCGGGTGGATCGATCCGCGACAACGAGGTGATCGAAGCGGCCAAGGCTGCGGGAATCACCATGTACCTGACCGGGTCACGCCACTTCGCGCACTGAGCTGGCACCGGCACGAATTCTGTTGCACACCGGTCGTGAGCCGACCGTTGTGCAACAGAACGCGCACGATTCCTCGCTGACCACGACGGCGTCATCACAGCGGACCAAGCTCGTAGGCTCGGAATGACGCGCGGGCAGATCCGTAGCCGCGTGACAAGAGACGAATGGCGGGCTACGGCGAAAGGGCTGTACCGCAGTACCTCCCACCCGATGATGGAACGGGTGCTCGTGCGGTCGGCGGTCCTGACGCACCACGCTGTAGCCGACCGGACCACTGCGGCCTGGCTGCACGGTCTGATCCGACCGCTTCCGGAGCTGATCACGCTAGCCGCCGACCAGGTCCCGCGCCCGGGCAGGTGGACGCTCGGTGATGTGGACCTCGTACGCCGTGGATATTGCGCCGACGATGTCACGGAGGTCGATGGCATCGCCGTCACCGCGCTGCCGATGACCGTCCTCCTGACGGCTGTCCTGATCTGCGACGGCTCGGCCTTCGCCGACCGCATGCTGCAGAAGAAGGTCGTGACCCGTCCCGCAGTTGAGCGCTGCCGCCGAGCGACACTCGGGTCGTGCGGGTGCGCCGGCGCTTCGCAGGCTATGAAGCCGATGCACGAATGGTGTTGCACAACGGTCCTCAGACGACCGTTGTGCAACACCATGTGTGCACCTCGCTACGGCGTTGCGCGCCGCAGCGTGAGGTACGACGTTCCGGCGAACAGAAGGTCCAACGCGAACACGATGCCGACGAGGGCGATCGGCCGCAGGTCGACGATCCATCGTCCGATTGCGGGCCACCCGCCGGCGAGGCTGACGACCAGGCATGCCAGGACGATCGCGACGACGATCGCCATGCCCGTGACCACCAGCCAGAGGGTGCCGAACCGCTTGTAGAGAGTCGTGCCCCAGAACCCGACGGCGAATGCGAACATTGCGATCGTGAAGTACATGAGCAGCGCGACGAACGGCCCCTGATCCCAGATCCAGGGCAGATAGAAGAAGTAGCCGTCGATGCCCCACCCGTCGGTGGCCCGCTCGATGAGTCCGCCGACCAGGAACGTCACGGCGACGGCCGCCGACGAGAGCATCGCCGTCGCATACGTTCCAAGGAAGTACTCGCGGCGCGTGATGCTCATGGCCTGCGAGAACGGGAACGTGAACGACAACGCCTGAACACCGACCACCAGGAAGTACCAGAGCGGTGCCTGGGACCCGCCCCCGTAGATCGGTTCGTCCATGTCGTCGACCGAGAAGACGATGATGCCGTAGATCATCATGCTAATTGCGAACGAACTGGCCAGGATCAACAGCGGCAGCCAGACGAAGGTCTGTTTGTTGAGCAGTTGCATGCGGATCACGTTGAACGTGCGATTCGCGGGCGCGGTGGTTGTCATCGGACGGCTCCCGTCTGATCGGAGTGTTGAGTGAACCGGACAATGAGTTCCTGCAGCGACACCGACGACGTCGTCAGGTGCAGCCGCTCGAGTCGGCGCGTGTCGTCGCTGCTGAGCGCGCCCAGAACGGTCGATGACGCGACCGGTCCGAGGTTCTCGCGGTGCAACTCCTCCCGGCCGGCGATGAACTCGTCGACGGCGGCCGCATTCCCGACGACGGTCACCGCCCTGCCGCGGAGCGCGTCGGCGTCCTCATCGAGGACGAGAGCACCGTCGTCGACCACCAGCACACGTTCGATGAGATCGGCGATCTCATCGATGAGGTGGCTCGACAGCACGATGGTGCGCGGATGCTCCGCGTAGTCACCGAGTAGACGGTCGTAGAAGATCTGTCGGGCCACTGCGTCCAACCCGAGGTACGGCTCGTCGAAGAAGGTCACCTCGGCGCGTGAGGCGAGCCCGATGATCACGCCGACCGCAGACAGCTGTCCGCGGGAGAGCTTCTTGATCCTCGTCTTGAGCGGGAGCCGAAACTCGGCGACCAACTGCTGGGCGAAGTCGTCGTCCCAGTTCGGGAAGAAGAGGCGCGCAGCGGCGAAGGCGTGCACAGGGCGCGCGTCGTCGGGATACCGCTGGCTCTCGCGGACGAAGCACACGCGGCTCAGTGCTCGAGAGTTCTCGTACGGCTCCTCGCCGTATACCCACGCCTGGCCCGACGTGGCGAAGTTCTGCGCGGTCAGGATCGACATGAGTGTGGTCTTACCCGCACCGTTGCGTCCGAACAGCCCGCAGATGATGTTCTCGGGGATGTCGAAGTCGACGGAGTCGAGGGCGACGGTCTTGCCGTATCGCTTGGTGAGGCCGCGGGCGCTGACCGCCGATGTGCGGGTTGAGGTGCTGGTCATCGTGCGTCTCCTTTCGAAGAGTGCTGGGGCGCTCGGTTTTGGATCAGCGTGACGAGATCGTCTGGCGTCAAGCCGAGTCGGTCGGCTTCGTTGAGTAGCGGTTCGATGAAGTGGTCCGCGAACGATTCCTGGCGTTCGCGACGGAGCAGGTCGCGAGCACCGGCCGACACGAACATTCCGACGCCGCGTCGTTTGTAGAGGACTCCCTTGTCGACCAGCATGTTGACGCCCTTCGCTGCGGTTGCGGGATTGATTCGGTAGAACGCGGCCAACTCGTTGGTCGAGGGTGCGCGGGTCTCCTCCGCGAGGCTGCCGTCGATGATCGAGTCGGAGACGTTCTCCGCGATCTGTTGGAAGAGGGCTCGTCCGTCGTCAATCATGAGCACCCCCTGTTCTTTGGTTAGTTAGTTGACTAACTAACCATCGCACCGGGTCGGGGGTGTGTCAAGAGGGTTGTGGCAGCCTGGCTGTCGTGGACGAACGACGATGCCCGTGCGGAAGTGGCGAAACGGTTGCGGCGTGCTGCGGTCGTTACCTGTCGGGGGAGGCGGCCCCGCCGAGTGCGGAGGCGTTGATGCGCAGCAGGTTCACGGCGTTTGCTGTCGGCGACGAGTCGTACCTGCTCGCCACGTGGCATCCCGACGTCAGGCCGCCGTCGTGCCCGATCGATCCGCAGGCGCGGTGGCTCTATCTGACGATCATCGACGTGCTCGACGGGTCGCCGTTTCATCGGAGCGGGGTGGTGGAGTTCGTCGCCGTCTATCGCGATGCCGACGGTCGGGGTGAACTCCGTGAGCGCAGCGCCTTCGAGCGCGTCGACGGTTGCTGGTACTACGTGTCCGGCACTCATCGCTGACCCGCGGTCGGCGGGGAAGCTGTATTCAACCAACCGGTTGACAATAAATGGTCGCAGGTGTGTAGTTATATTCAACCGGGAGATTGAATAAGGAGTGTGGACGATGTCTGACGACCAGTTGTCCCGAGTGTTCTCGGCTTTGTCTGACCCCACCCGGCGGGACATCGTCGCCCGGTTGACCACGGCTGATGCCACGGTGAACGAACTGGCTCAGCCGTACGACGTGAGCCTGCAGGCCGTATCGCGGCACCTTCGCGTCCTCGAAGACGCGGGGCTGGTGACACGCAGCCGCGAGGCGCAACGTCGGCCCGTTCATCTAGAGGCCGAGGTGTTCGACCTGATGACCAAATGGATCGAGCGCTACCGCAGGCGGGCGGAGGAGAGGTATCAACGGCTCGATGCCGTGCTCGCGGAAATGAACCGAGAATCCGACACACCCAGTCCCGAGGAGGACGCATCATGAACACGCACACACCGGCGTCGATCGACGCCGACCCGAGCCTTCCGCTCATCCGCATCACCCGCGACTTCGCGGCCACCCCCGCGCAACTACTCAGAGCGCATGTCGACCCGGAACTGTTCGCGCGGTGGGTCGGACCGGACGGGATGGACACCCGCATTGTCGCCTGGGACGCCCGCAACGGAGGGGAATGGCGTTATGTCGCAGGCCGCGACGGTGAGGAGTACGGTTTCCGCGGTTGCTTCCACACGATCAGCGACGACGTCATCGTTCAGACGTTCACCTTCGAAGGCATGCCGGACGACGTGTCACTCGAGACACTTCGATTCGAGGACCTCGGCGACGGACGTACGCGGCTGCACGCTCAGTCGCTGGTCGACAGCTTCGAAGGGCGCGACGCCTGGCTGGCGTCGGGTATGGAGGTCGGCGTCGACCAGGGGTACGCGAAGCTCGACGATCTGCTCGCCGAGGGGGAGGTGTGAGCGCCGTCAGCAACGCCTCACCCGCCGAACGACACCGCATCGTCGCCGCCGGATTCGCCGACGAGGTTGCGGCGACCACGGACTGGTCGGCGCGCAGTCCGGTCGAGGAGTGGACGGCCCGCGCCGTCGTCGATCACCTCGTGGAGTGGTTCCCAGCCTTTCTGGAAGCCGGCGGTGTCGAACTGTCCGAAGTCTCCGCCGACGACCCGGTCGACGCATGGGCGGCCCGCACTGCTGAGATCCAGGGGCTGCTCGACGGCGACGATGCGGCGCGTGACTTCACGCATCCGTACGTCGGGACCATGCCGTTGGCCGACGCGGTCGACCGGTTCTACACCGCCGACGTGTTCATGCACACGTGGGACCTCGCCCAAGCCGGTGGGCGTCGCCCAGATCTCGATCACGATTTCGCTGCCGACCTGCTCGCCGGGATGGGACCGCTGGAGGACATGCTGCGTTCGAGCGGCCAGTACGGTCCCGCGTACCCGGTGTCGAGCGACGTCGATCCCGCGGTCGCGCTGGCCGCGTTCATCGGACGTGACCCGCGTTTCGCGGATTAAAACGCACCGCAGGCAAAAGGCTTCTGCCTCGGGGGCTCCTCGGACATCCTCGAATCATGACCATCACCGCTGCGGCCACCGACCGCCCCGTCTCGTCGGGCGTCACCTCCGGCGTCGAAATCGACGTCGCCCGACTCGGACCGTCGCACGGCGCCGAGATCTCGGGCATCGACATCGCGTCGGCGACCGACTCTCAGATCGCTGCCGTGCGCGTCGCACTCGCCGAGTACAAGGTCCTCGTGCTGCGAGGCCAGGACCTCGAGGACGCGCACCACGTCGAGTTCGCCGCCCGACTCGGGGAGCTGACGGCTGGACATCCGGTGTGGGACAGCGGCGACGTACCGGACGAGGTGTACTCGCTCGACAGCACCGACAACGGGTTCGCCGACGTCTGGCACACCGACGTCACGTTCATGCCGCGTCCGCCCGCCGCATCGATTCTGCGTCCGCTGGTACTGCCCGAGTTGGGCGGCGACACCAACTGGGCCGACGCCGAGGCTGCGTACGCGTCCCTGTCGTCGCCGTTGCAGCGGGCCGCCGACGAGTTGGTCGCCGTGCACGACGGCAACCGTGAGTTCGGCTACTACCTGCGGCAGCGTCGCGAGGGCCGAGGCAACCTGTGGGACGGCGAAGAGGTGACGAGCCTGCGGCCCGTCCGGCAGCCGGTGGTCCGCATCCACCCGGAGACCGGACGCAAGTCCTTGTTCGTGAATCCCGGCTTCACCTCACACATCGAGGGTGTGTCCGAGGCGGAGAGCCGCGGGTTGCTCGATGCGTTCTATGCGCACCTCACCAAGCCCGAACATGTGGTTCGGCACCGATGGAGCCTCGGCGATGTCGTCCTCTGGGACAACCGGAGCACCGCCCACTATGCGAATCGTGACTACACGCAGCGTCGCGTCATGCACCGCGTCACGCTCCGCGGCGACCGACCCGTCGGGCCGCAGGGACTCATCGAGCCGTTCGGTGACGACCCCAATCAGTGGTGACTTGCGGAATGCTCGCCCGTAGGCCGGAATTCCCGTTGCGGGCGAACCGATCACGAGAGTGCGAGTAGCGTGGAACAGGTGGCAGATCAATCCACCAACCCGCCCCAGATCACAACTCTCGGCGAACTTCGCGCGTCCGATCACGTACAGCGCGGTGTGCGCGACGAGATCCGAAACAACCTGTTGACCGCACTCCGGAACGGTGATGACCCGTGGCCCGGCCTCGTCGGCTTCGACGACACGGTGATCCCACAGGTCGAACGCGCGCTGATCGCCGGACACGACATCGTCATGCTCGGCGAACGCGGCCAAGGCAAAACGCGGCTCCTGCGCACGCTCGTCGGCCTGCTCGACGAGTGGACACCGGTGATCGCCGGATCCGATCTCGACGAGCATCCGTACGAGCCGATCCTCCCCGAGTCGATCCGTCGCGCCGACGTACTCGGCGACGATCTGCCGATCGACTGGCGCCACCGCAGCGAACGGTACCGGGAGAAGCTCGCGACACCGGACACCTCGGTCGCCGACCTCGTCGGCGACATCGACCCGATGAAGGTAGCCGAAGGGCGCAGCCTCGGCGACCCGGAGACCATCCACTTCGGTCTGATCCCGCGTTCGCACCGCGGCATCATCGCCATCAACGAACTGCCTGATCTCGCCGAACGCATTCAGGTCTCGATGCTCAACGTGATGGAGGAACGCGACGTCCAGGTGCGCGGATACAGCCTGCGCCTACCGCTAGACGTCGTCGTCACCGCGAGCGCCAACCCGGAGGACTACACCAACCGCGGTCGCATCATCACCCCACTCAAGGACCGGTTCGGCGCCGAGATCCGCACCCATTATCCGCTCGACCTGGACGACGAGATCGACGTCGTCGAGCAGGAAGCCGACCTCGTCGCGACGGTCCCGACGTACCTCGTCGAGGCGCTCGCGCGGTTCACTCGGTACGCCCGCGAGCATCCGTCGATAGATCAACGGTCCGGTGTCTCCGCACGCTTTTCGATCGCCGCAGCTGAAACGGTGGCTGCGGCGGCGCTGCACCGGGCAGCGGTGACCGGCGAAGAGCTGCCTGTTGCGCGTCCGGTGGACCTCCAGTCGGTCATCGAAGTGTTGCGCGGCAAGGTCGAGTTCGAGTCGGGTGAGGAGGGGCGCGAGGTCGAGATCCTCGACTATCTGCTCCGCAAGTCCGTCGCTGACGTAGTCCGGGCACATCTTGGCGGCATCGACATGCGCCCGCTCGTCGAGGCCCTCGACTCCGGGCATCCCGTCCTGACCGGTGACCGGGTCCCCGCCGCCGACGTCGTCGACGCGATCGGTGATTCGGCCGAGGTCCACAAGGTCGTCGACGACATCGCAGGCCGACTCGACGCCATCGAACTGGCCGAGCGTGCCAGCGCTATCGAATTGGCGTTGGAAGGGCTTTATCTGGCACGTCGTATCGGCAAGGACGAGGACGACTACGGTCGCACCGCCTATTCGGTGGCCGCGTCCGATGACGAACTCGAACGCGATGGCGCGTAAGGGTTTCCACCGCTCCCGGTACAGCCGCTATACGGGTGGACCGGACCCGCTCGCGCCTCCGGTCGACCTGCGGGAGGCGTTGCGCGCGATCGGCGACGACGTGATGGAGGGCGTCTCGCCCGAGCGCGCGATGCGCGAGTTCCTGCGGCGCGGCGGACCGTCGAATCGTGGACTCGACCGGCTCGCGGAGGAAGCGAACCGGCGCCGCAGGGAACTGCTCCGCAGCCGCAACCTCGACGGGACGTTCGACGAGATCAGAGAACTCCTCGACTCAGCGGTCCTCAACGAACGCAAGCAGCTCGCCCGCGACCTCGACGACGACGCACGTTTCGCCGAGATGCAGATCGGCAGCTTGCCGGCGTCGACGGCCCAAGCCGTCCGTGAACTCGCCGACTACGACTGGCGCAGTCCGCAGGCGCGCGCCGACTACGAGAAGATCTCCGACCTCCTCGGCCGCGAGGCGCTCGACCAGCGGTTCGCCGGGATGAAGCAGGCGCTTGAGGGCGCGAGCGACGAAGATCGGCAGCAGATCACCGACATGCTCGGCGACCTCAACGACCTGCTCGCCAAGCACAACGCCGGACAGGACACACAGGCCGACTTCGATGAGTTCATGGACAAGCATGGCGAGTTCTTCCCCGAAGACCCGGAGAACATCGACGAACTGATCGACGCGCTGGCGCGACGGTCCGCCGCCGCTCAGCAGTTCTTCAATTCGCTCACCCCCGAGCAGCAGGCCGAGCTGGCTGAGTTGTCCCAGCAGGCGTTCGGGTCGCCCGAACTGATGAGCGCCCTCGGACAGATGGACGACGCACTCCGTCAGGCGCGTCCCGATCTGGACTGGGGCGGGTCGCAGGAGTTCTCCGGCGACAATCCGATGGGCATGGGGGAGGGGGCCGCCGCACTGCGCGACATCGGCGAACTCGAACAACTCGCCGAGCAACTCTCCCAAGGCTATGCGGGCGCGCAGATGGAAGACATCGACCTCGATGCGCTGGCTCGACAGCTGGGTGACGAGGCCGCAGCCGACGCACGAACCCTGTCCGAGCTGGAGAAGGCACTCCGTGACCAGGGGTTCTTCCGACGCGACCAGGACGGGAGCCTGAAACTCAGCCCGAAGGCGATGCGCCGACTCGGGCAGGCGATCCTCCGTGATGTCGCGGCGCAGCTCTCCTCTCGCGGCGGCGACCGGCGCACCGACCTCGCGGGCAGGCTCGGCGAGCCGACCGGTGCGACCCGCGAATGGGCGTTCGGCGACACCGAGCCGTGGGATGTGACGCGGACAGTGACGAACGCGGTGGTGCGGACGGCCGCCGACGGCGATGACCCCGCCGACGGGGTCCGAATCGATGTCCGGGACGTGGAGGTCACTGAGACCGAAGCCCGGACGCAGGCCGCCGTCGTCCTGCTCGTCGACACGTCGTTCTCCATGGTCATGGAGGGTCGGTGGACGCCGATGAAGCGGACGGCTCTGGCGTTGAACCAGTTGATCTCGACGCGGTTCCGATCCGACGAGCTGCATCTCATCGAGTTCGGCAGGCATGCGCGGTCGACGACGGTCGACGAGTTGACGGGTCTGGAGCCGAGGATGGAGCAGGGCACTAACCTGCACCACGCGCTCATGCTGGCACACCGGCATCTTCGCCGGTTCCCGAACGCGCAGCCCGTGCTGTTGATCGTGACGGACGGTGAGCCGACCGCTCATTTGGAGCCGGATGGCGAGGCGTTCTTCTGGTATCCGCCGCACCCGCAGACCATTGGGCTCACGGTGCGCGAACTCGACCTCCTCTCGCGGATGGGCACGCAGATCACGTTCTTCCGACTGGGCGAGGATCCCGGTCTGGCGAACTTCGTGGACCGCATCGCCCGCCGGATCGGCGGACGCGTCGTCGCACCGGATATCGACGGGCTGGGCGCCGCGGTGGTCGGCGACTATCTGCGGGCCCGACGCGCACGGTGAGTTTCACGCGCGCTGAACTCCTCGCGTTCGCAGGCACGAGCGTCCCGGATCTGATCGGTCCTGGATGCCGCCTCCTGATCTCCGGTATCAACCCAGGGTTGTGGACGGCGGCGACGGGCGCGCATTTCGCGCGGCCGGGTAACCGGTTCTACCCGGCGTTGTATGCGGCGGGTATCACCGACCACCTGATCGACGCGTCCGACGGGATGAGGGCGGCCGACAAGGCCGCGCTCATCGGTGCAGGCGTCGGGATCACCAATGTGGTGGCTCGTGCGACGGCGAAAGCCTCCGACCTGACTCGCGACGAATTCGTCAGGGGCGGTGAGCAACTGGTGCGGACCGTCGAACGGGTGCGTCCACGAGTGCTGGCGGTCCTCGGCGTCACCGCCTACCGGACGGCGTTCTCGGCCCCGAAGGCGACCGTCGGAGAGCAGCCGGAGGGGGTGGCGGGGGCGAGCCTGTGGGTACTGCCGAATCCGAGCGGCCTCAACGCCCACGAGAGTGTCGCGTCGCTGGCGCGCGCGTACCGGGAGGCCGCGGTGGCGGCCGGCCTGCGGCGAGGTGCCGTCTCGTAGAAGAGTCGCGACGGCGGCACAGGCACAATATGGGCATGGGGGAGATTCTTCGCTGGACGGCGAACATCATCGGAACCGTCGCACTTATCGTCGCCGCGGTGGCTCTGGCACTGTATTTCTGGCCGACGTCGCAGGTCCCGATCGTCGCGATCGCATCCGTGTCGCCGGTCATCGTCGGTGTGTCCGTGGTGCTCGCTCTCGCGTGTCTGGGGGCGACGCGTGCATGGTGGCGAGTCGGACTCGCCGTCGCCGTCGCCGTCGCCGCGATCGGCGTGCAAGCGCAGTACTTCGCCGCGGCGGACGCGCTGTCCGGAGAACCGATCACGGTGCTGACGTCCAACGTCATGTTCGGGGAGGGCGACGTCGACCAACTGGCGCGCCTGGTTCGGGACAATCGGGTGGATGTGCTCGCCGTCCAGGAATTGACTAGCGACGAGGCGGATCGGATCGCCGCGTCGAGTATCGCCGACGATCTGCCGCACGGTTTCGTGCGGGCCGGGTCGGGAGCGGAGGGGACCGCCCTATACAGTCGGTACCCGCTGTCGGACGAGGTCGAGTATCAGAGGTTCGTCTTCAACCAGCTTTCTGCTGTCGTCGCCGTTCCCGGGCGAGGTGACGTGCAGGTGTTCGCGCTGCACCCGGTGCCGCCGACCATCGCGCCGCAGTGGGGATCCGAACTCGGACGGATCGACGAGATCGTGCACGATGCGCCCGAGAATCGCCCGGTGATCGCGATGGGCGACTTTAACTCGACCCTCGATCACGCGCGGTTCCGGCAGGTGCTGACCGGCGGATACCGCGACGCGGGGGAGATCGCCGGCGTCGGCTGGCTGCCGACATATCCGACCGACAAATGGTTCCCGGCGATGGTCGGCATCGACCATGTCCTCGTCCGAGGGCTGTCTGCGGCGGACGTGACGTCGCACGACGTGCCCGGCACCGACCATAAAGCGGTGCTCGCGCACGTCGGGTGAGGCCCCGCCCGACTCGGCCACGATCGGCGATTACGTCAGGAGCCACGCCGTCACCGCGATGACCGGAATCGCCAGCACCGTCGTGACCAGCGCCGAGTCACGGGCGAGGATCTCGCCGCGCCGGTAACGGGTCGCGTACACGAGGACGTTCTGCGCAGTCGGCAGGGCCGCGATCACGACCTGGGCGAACAGCCGGTGGCCGGTGAGCCCGAACATCCAGCGTGCCGTCGCGTACGCGATCACCGGCATCGCGATCATCTTGAGTATCGACACGAGCACCACGTCACGCCGCGGGCTCTCGCCCTTCTTGAACACGGTGGTGCCAGTCAACGTGAGCCCGAACGCGAGGAGAGCGAGGGGAGCGGACGCCTGGCCGAGCATGTTCGCCGATTCCAGGACCGCCTCCGGCGGCGTCCACCCGGTGAGCGACACGATCAGGCCGATCGCTCCGCCGATCAGGATCGGGTTGCGCAACGGTACTGAGATCGTCTTCCAGACCGACGTCCGCGTCGACGCGTCGAGCGCGGTCAGGTCGAGGGCCGCCAGCGCGACGGGTGAATAGAAGACGATCTGGAACAGTAGGAGCGGCGCGATGAACGACTCGTCGTCCAGGACGAAGATCGCGATCGGCAGGCCGAGGTTGACGGAGTTCACATACGACGACGAGAGCGCGCCGATCACCAGTTCGGGAAGCTCCCGCCGCAGCCACAGGCGTGCGGTGACGAGGTAGACGAGTCCGACCGAGACCGCGGTGATCGACGCGATGGCGAGCGTCGAGGAGAAGACGGCCGACAGGTCGCTCGTGGCCAGCGAGTAGACCAGAAGCGCTGGCGTGCAGATGAAGAAGACGAGTCTGGCCAGCGTGGTGGACGCGTGTTCGCCGAGGGTGCCGGTCCGGCCCAGAATGTAGCCGAGACCGACGACGAGGAAGATCACGGTGAACCCGGAGACGACGCCTGACACCCGCGTAATGGTAGGTGCCGGCCACCCATGTGGAAGGTCCCGCCCGTCCCGTTTTGCCATGTGAGCCTCCGGCCGGTTAATCTGTTCGGGTTGTGTGCCGCGGTCGGATTGCCGTGGATACAGGCGATCAGCGGGTGAGGCGGGTCGGGACAGACCCGGACCCATGCCCGCGCCGAACGTGAGGAAGGGCGAGAACCATGGCAGTACCGAAGCGCCGGATGTCGCGGGCGAACACCCGTAGCCGTCGTTCGCAGTGGAAGGCAGACAATGCTCCGCTGCAGGAAGAGAAGATCAACGGCGTCACGCAGCGCGTGCCGCGTCGCCTGGTCAAGGCCGTGAAACTCGGCCTCGTCGATCTCGACCGTCGCTGAGACCACTCGCGACGACTAATCAGTGTCACCGGCTGCGGCCGACGAGCGTCCAGCTCGTCGGCCCCAGCCCGTTTAGCATTACCAAAACCCATAGGTAACGGAACCCCGCCGATATGCGGCGCCGTCCGTCAGTAGCGTGGGCGTGGGACGAAGCCAGCGACCCGGTGCGGTGGCGATAGTGAGAAGGTGGGGGTTGACCTGTGGGAACTGATCCAGCGTCGATATCGGACGGGGCGCTCGATCCGCCAAGCCCGGTCACCAAGGCCCCCGCCATACCGGTCAACAAGAGAGTGTTCGTCGGCGCCAGCGCAGGCATCATCGGCATCATCGTGTGGGCCTTCATCGACGCCGATGGCGCAGATCGGGTGATCCAGTCCGCGGTCACCTGGGTCGCGGACGAACTCGGCTGGTTCTACATCGGGCTGGTCGTGGCCGTCGTCCTGTTCGTCGTCTGGGCAGCGCTCTCTCGCGTCGGCGGGGTGAAACTCGGTCCTGATCACTCCAAGCCCGTCTACAACCTGTTCTCGTGGACGGCGATGCTGTTCGCGGCGGGTATCGGCATCGACCTCATGTTCTTTTCGGTCGCCGAACCCGTGACACAGTGGATGAGCCCGCCGACGGGCGACGGCCAGACTGTCGAGGCCACGCGACAAGCCGTCGTCTGGACCCTGTTCCACTACGGGATCATCGGGTGGAGCCTGTACGCCCTCATCGGGATGTCGCTCGGCTATTTCGCTTACCGCTACAATCAGCCACTGTCTCTGCGATCGGGGCTGCGGCCGATCTTCGGCGACCGACTCGATGGCATCCTCGGCGACTCCGTCGACATCGCCGCGCTCCTCGGAGCCATCTTCGGGTTGGCGACGAGCCTGGGCATCGGGGTGGCGCAGCTCAACGTGGGCCTCGAGGACTTGTTCGGGATCGCGCAGAGCCATTGGGCGCAAGCTGGGCTCATCGTGGTCGCAGTAGCGATCGCGACGCTTTCGGCGGTCTCGGGCGTCGACAAGGGCGTCAAGCGGCTCTCCGAGATAAACGTGATCATCGCGCTCGGTCTCCTGCTGTTCATTCTGATCGCCGGATCTACGACATACCTGATGAATGCGCTGGTCCAGAACGTTGGCGACTTCGCCAGCCGGTTCCCCTCGATGGCGCTCGACACGTTCGCCTACGAGGACACCGGCGACTGGAAAGCGACGTGGACGCTCTTCTTCTGGGCCTGGTGGATCGCGTGGGCACCCTTCGTCGGGCTGTTCCTGGCGCGGATCTCCCGCGGCCGCACCATCCGTCAGTTCGTGTTCGGCACGCTGACCATTCCGTTCGTGTTCATCGTCATCTGGATTTCGATCTTCGGAAACAGCGCGCTGGAGATCGCCCGTGGCAACAAGGGTTTCGCGGACACTGCGGTCAACACTCCCGAGGAGGGGTTCTACGCACTCTTGCACGAGTACCCCGGTGCGACCGTGCTCGTCGTGATCGCGACGTTCACCGGCATGCTGTTCTACATCACGAGCGCCGACTCGGGCGCTCTCGTGATGGCACACTTCAGCTCCCACGTCACCGACAACGACTCCGACGCGGGGCGCTGGGTGCGCATCTTCTGGGCGGTGGTGACCGGCCTGCTGACCATGGCGATGCTGTTGATCGGCGGCATCACCACCTTGCAGAACGCGACGGTGATCATGGGGTTGCCGTTCGCGGTGGTCGTCGCACTGATGATGCTCGGCCTTTTCCGAGCGTTGCAGGCCGAAGGAGACTGGGTGGATTCGCGGCGGAGCGCGCTCACCCATGCTCTCTCGCACCGATCGTCGGGCGGCACCGCATTGAACTGGCGGCAACGGGTGAAACGGCTCGTGCAGTACCCCGACGCCGACGACGTTCGAGGATTCTCGGAGTCGATCGTGCGGCCCGCGCTGGCGGACGTCGTCGACGAACTCGTACAGGCGGGGATGGACGCGACGACCGGGTCGGCCCACGTCGACGCTTACGACCTGACGAGCTACCACCTCGACGTCGACTTCGGCGGTGGCCGCACATTCCACTACCAGGTGTATCCGACCCGGCACCCGACACCAGTATTCGGCCGTTCACCAGACGCCGGCGACCTGTTCTTCCGGCTCGAAGTGTTCACCGCGCAGGGCAGTGAGGGGTTCGACGTGTACGGGCTCACCGAAGCGCAGATCAGCTCCAACGTGCTCGACCACTACGAGCGTCACCTGCACTACTTGGAGATAGTCGGCGGCGACACCGCGACGATCGTCGGCGAGAACGTCACCGACTGGTCGGCCGATTTCGACAACGGGCCCGACCCGGCGACCACAGAGACCGAACCCGCGGCAGAGGCCGGGACCGCATCCCCGGCGAAGGAGGAATCGTGAGCGCACAGACCCTGTTCATCGACGGACGGTGGGAGGCCGCGGCCGACGGCGCCACCCGGGACATTCGGTGCCCGGCCGACGGGACGCTGGTGGCGACCGTAAGCGAGGCGAGTGCCGTCGACACCGAACGGGCCATCGCGGCCGCGCGTCGCGCATTCGACGACCGGCGGTGGGCGTCGGTGCCTGCGGGCGAACGCGGCAGACTGTTGGCGAAGCTCGCCGACGGCATCCGGGAACGCCACGAGGAGTTCTCGCGCGCCGAGGCCCTCGACACCGGCAAGCGGATCGTCGAAGCACGCATCGACATGGACGACATCGTCAACTGCTTCGACTACTTCGCCGAAGTCGCGTCGAAGGATGCGGGCCGGCTGGTCGACGCGGGCTCGGAGTCAGTCGTCAGTCGCATCCAGTACGAGCCGGTGGGTGTCTGCGGGCTGATCACACCGTGGAACTATCCGCTGCTGCAGGCCGCGTGGAAGATCGGCCCCGCGCTCGCCGCCGGTTGCTCGTTCGTTCTCAAACCCGCCGAGCTGACGCCGCACACCGCGATCTTGACGATGCGGCTGCTCGACGATCTCGGGCTGCCCGCGGGCGTCGCGAACCTGGTCACCGGTGCGGGCGCGCAGGCGGGCGCCCCGTTGTCCGCGCACCCGGACGTCGACATGGTCTCGTTCACCGGAGGGTTGGTGACCGGTCGGGTGATCGCGGCGTCGGCGGCGCCGACCGTCAAGAAGGTCGCGCTGGAACTCGGCGGCAAGAACCCCAACGTGGTGTTCGCCGACGCCGACTTCGACGCCGCCGTCGACAATGCGCTCAACGCCGCGTTCGTCCATTCCGGACAGGTGTGCTCGGCGGGCGCGCGACTCGTCGTCGAAGAGTCGATCGCCGAGAAGTTCGTCGACGCGCTCGTGGAGCGGGCTGGGCAGATCCGGCTCGGTGGACCGTTCGATGAGGCGGCGGAGACCGGCCCCCTGATCTCGGCGGCCCACCGCGACAAGGTCCACGCGTACGTCCAGGCGGGCGTCGCTGATGGCGCCCGCCTTCGGTGCGGTGGTGGGTTCGCCACCGGCACATCGGGTTCCAGTGATCTCGATGCGGGCTTCTACTATCAGATGACCGTCCTGGACCAGGTGCGGCGCGGTATGTCCGTCGTCGTCGACGAAGCGTTCGGCCCGGTAGTCACCGTGGAGACTTTCACCGACGAGGACGACGCCGTCACGACCGCGAACGACACGATCTATGGTCTCGCGGGTGCCGTGTGGACGCAGGACGCGGGCAAGGCTCAGCGTGTCGCGAACCGGCTGCGGCATGGCACCGTGTGGATCAACGACTTCCACCCGTACCTGCCGCAGGCCGAGTGGGGCGGGTTCGGGCAGTCCGGTGTCGGACGCGAACTCGGCCCCACCGGGCTCGACGAGTACCGGGAAGCCAAGCACGTCTACCAGAACATCGCCCCCGAAGTGACCGGTTGGTTCGCCGACCGGACGAGCGAGGAGAACTAGATTGAGCCCCGATTCGTTTGATCCCGATTCGTTTGATTACGTCGTCGTCGGCGGCGGCTCGGCAGGCTGCGCCGCCGCCGCACGGCTCTCCGAAGACCCGTCGGTACGCGTCGCACTCGTCGAAGCCGGCCCCGATGATCGCGCTGTTCCCGAAGTGCTGCAGCTCAACCGGTGGATGGAACTGCTCGAATCGGGGTACGACTGGGACTATCCGGTTGAGCCGCAGGCATCGGGCAACTCGTTCCTGCGCCACGCCCGCGCACGTGTCCTCGGTGGCTGCTCGTCGCACAACTCGTGTATCGCGTTCTGGCCGCCTCGTGAAGACCTCGACGGATGGGAGCGCAAGTTCGGTGCGACCGGCTGGAACGCCGCGACCATGTGGCCGATCCTCAAGCGGTTGGAGACGAACGAAGACGCCGGCCCGGCTGCGCCGCACCACGGCGACAGCGGCCCCGTGCACCTGATGAACGTGCCTGCGAACGACCCGTGCGGCGTCGCTCTGCTCGCTGCGGCCGCCGAAGCCGGGCTGCCGACCAGCACATTCAACACCGGGACGACGGTGACGCGCGGCGCGAACTTCTTCCAGATCAACCGGCAGGCCGACGGTACGCGTGCATCGTCGTCGGTCTCGTACATCCACCCGATCGTCGACCGCGAGAACTTCACGCTGCTCACCGGACTACGCGCCAAGCGACTCCTCTTCGACGGCACTCGCTGCACGGGCGTCGAGGTGGTCGACAACCAGTTCGGCCAGGCGCGGGCGATCACCGCCGAACGCGAACTCGTGCTGTCCTCCGGCGCCATCGACACACCGAAATTGCTGATGCTGTCGGGAATCGGGCCGGCCGACCACTTGCGTGCCAGCGGCGTTGACGTGCTCGTCGACTCGCGGGGAGTCGGCCTCAACCTGCAGGACCACCCGGAGGGCGTCATCTCGTGGGTCGCCAAGCAGCCGATGCCGACCGACTCCACCCAGTGGTGGGAGATCGGGATCTTCGACATGGTCGACGAAGGCCTCGACCGGCCCGACCTGATGATGCACTACGGCAGCGTGCCGTTCGACATGCACACCGTACGGCAGGGCTATCCGACACAGGAGAACGTCTTCTGCCTCACCCCGAACGTGACGCACGCACGTTCTCGGGGCACCGTTCGACTGCGGTCGCGTGACTTCCGGGACAAGCCGATGGTTGACCCGCGCTACTTCAGTGACCCGGAAGGCTACGACATCCGCATCATGACGGTGGGCATCCGCCGTGCGCGCGACATCGTCGCCCAGCCGGCGCTTGCCGACTGGGCTGGAGAGGAACTGTTCCCGGGGCCCGGCACCGTCGCCGACGCCGACCTGGCCGACTACATTCGGGCCACCCACAACACCGTCTATCACCCGGTCGGCACGGCGGCGATGGGCTCGGCCGACGACGCCCCGGTCGACGCCGAGTTGCGGGTGAAGGGCACCGAGGGGCTCCGTGTGGCCGACGCCTCCGTCTTCCCTGAGCACATCTCGGTGAACCCGAACATCACCGTCATGATGATCGGCGAACGCTGCGCCGATCTGTTGACCGGCAGCGTCTAGCCCCTCGCGCTGGTCTAACGGGCCGCTACTGCGACAGGAACTTGTTGACCCCGCGGTTGAGGACGTTCGGAATGAACTTGGCGGCGTTGCCGAGGACGGTGGTCTGGACGCCGACGGAGTAGCTCGTGCGGCGGATCAGTTTGTCGACGGTGGTCGGGTGCACCGACTCCCACACTTTGTCCGCGACGTCTTCGGCGCTGAGGCGGACGCCCAGCGTCTGGGTGCTCTTGGCGTCGGTCTCGGCGGCCAGCGCCGTCTTGGCCCAGAGCGGCCAGATGGAGACGGCGCGGATGTCGTCGTCCTGCCATTCGAGCTCCAGGGCTTCGGTGAGTCCCGCGACGTAGAACTTGGTGGCGCTGTACGTCGCGATGCCGGGCTGACCGTAGATGGCGGACGCCGATGCGATGTTCACCAGGTGCGCGCCGGGCGTCGCCTTCAGGTACGGGTGTGCGGCGCGCGCGCCGAGGGTGACGCCGAGCGCGTCGATGTCGATCTGCGCTTTGACCGCGTCGGGGGAGATGTCGGCGATGTCGCCGGACAGGAGGATGCCCGCGTTGTTGTCGAGGACGTCGAGCTGTCCGCCCGTGTGCGCGGTGAAGTCGGCGAGCGCGGCGTCCCACTGGTCGGCGTCGCGGACGTCGAGGAGACCGGTGACGAACTCGGGATCGTCGGCCTTCGCC
This sequence comes from Gordonia liuliyuniae, assembly GCF_021738805.1. Taxonomy (NCBI): domain Bacteria; kingdom Bacillati; phylum Actinomycetota; class Actinomycetes; order Mycobacteriales; family Gordoniaceae; genus Gordonia; species Gordonia liuliyuniae. Next base: position 267,022 of record NZ_JAKKOR010000011.1, read on the forward strand.
GCGGCGAGAGCGTCGGCGCTCACGTCATAGATGCCGACTGTCCAGCCGTGTGAACGGAACAGCTTCGCGGTGGCGAGGCCGATGCCTGCGGCGCCTCCGCTGATGAAGATCGACGACATGAATGCTCCCTCTGTCGGGTGATTGACCTGCGATGTCTACGCGCACACCTTACTTACTCGCGGGTAACCTTACTAGCCCCTATGAAGGCTGTCACAGGCGTGTTATCGTGACAATAGAAATTGTCACATCAGTCAATGGGGGCTTTGAGATGACATCTGTCGAAACGTCGACGACGAGCATGCCCGACCGTGGGATGGACGAGGTGTCCGACCGGCTCCTCGCCTCCGCGACACGACTCTCGCGCAATGCCATGACCGAGATCGACTGGTCGCAGCCGATGGATCCGAACCACTACGGTTGCAGCCCCGAGTGGTCGACGCTGTACGGCACCGACTACTGGGACGAACTGACGCATGAGCAACGCGTGCGTCTCACCCGCCACGAGTTCGCGTCGATCATGAACATCGGCATCTGGTTCGAGATGATCCTGCAGGAGCTCATCCTCCGCGACCAGTATCTCGGCGCCTATCACCGCCCGGAGTTCCAGTTCGCGCTCACCGAGATCGCCGACGAATGCAGGCATTCGATCATGTTCGCGAAGGCGTCGGAGAAGATGGTCGGCACGTCGTACCGACCTTCTCGCGCGATCGGCCGCCTGGGCAAGGTGTTCCAGTACACGGCCCGCGGCGCGGTCTCCTACGCGGGCATCCTCGTCGCCGAGGAGATCCTCGACGTGTTCCAGCGCGGCTGCATGCGCGACGACCGGGTGCTGCCGTTCATCCGTACGATCAACGAGATCCATGTCCTCGAAGAGTCTCGACACATGAAGTACGCGCGTGAGCAGGTACGCGAGTCGGTCGCAGGCATGTCGGCGGCAAAACGCAACTTCTGTGCGGTGTACACATCGCTCGGCGCGATGGAGATCGTGTCGAATCTGGTGCAGCCGCAGGCATACGCGGACGCCGGGCTCGACGCCGAGCGCGCCCTGGCCGAACGCCGTACCAACAAGCACTTTCACGCGATGGTCCGGAGCAACTGCACACACTTGATGGCGTTCCTCGACGAGGTCGGACTGCTCACTCCCATGGCGCGAAAGAACTACCGTCGCGTCCACATGATCTGACCGCACATGGCCCACGTCATCACTCAGTCCTGTTGTAGCGACGCCTCATGCGTGGCGGTGTGCCCGGTCAACTGCATCCATCCGACACCGGAGGAACGCGGTTTCGGGACCTCCGACATCCTGCACATCGACCCCGTCGCGTGTATCGACTGCGGAGCCTGCGCCGACGCGTGTCCGGTGGACGCGATCTATCCCGCCGACCGGCTGGGCGAGCGTGACCGCGTGTTCATCGAGGTGAACGCGTCCTTCTACAAGGACAACCCGGACATCGCGTCGGGATGGTCGAACGTCGTCTACCCGAAGATTCCGCGGTTGGAGTCCGACCTGCGCGTCGCCGTCGTCGGCACCGGTCCGTCCGGCGGATACGCATTGCAGACGCTGATCGGGCGCACCGACGCGAAAGTCACGATGATCGATCGCCTTCCGACGCCCGGCGGGTTGGTACGTGCAGGAGTCGCTCCCGACCATCCGGGCACCAAGGGCGTGCTCAAGACCTTCGATCTCCTGTATCGGCATCGGCGTACGACGATGGTCGGCGGCGTCGACGTCGGCGACGGTCCGTCCGCGCTGACCGTCGCCGAACTCGCCGACCACTTCGACGCCGTCTTCTACGCGATCGGCGCGCCCGCATCGAAGTCGCTGGGCGTGCCGGGCGAGGAACTGCCCGGTTCCACATCGGCCACCGACCTCGTCGCCTGGTACAACGCGGTCCCCGGCGCGATCGGCGACGTCCGCGTCGACGGCTGCTCGCGCGCGGTGATCGTCGGAACCGGCAACGTCGCGCTCGACGTCGCCCGCATCCTGGTGTCGTCGCCGGAAGAGCTGGCCACGACCGACATAGCCGACCGTGCACTGAATCTCCTACGCAGGCAGAACGTCCACGACGTGGTGCTGCTCGGCAGGCGCGGGCCGGAGCACGCCGCGTACACGCCAGCCGAATACCGTGCGGTCGAAGCGATGGCGGGCGTCGAGGTGATCGTGTGCGATGACCCCGCGCAGATCCGTGGACTGGGACTCGACCGGCCTGCGGACCCGAGCCGTCGGCGCATCGTCTTCCTGTTCGCGAGCACGGTCCGTCAGATCCTGCCGGACGCGTCCGGTCGCGTCGGCACCGTGGACGTCGTGACGCACGGCGACGACCACTCGATCGTGACCGACCTCGTCGTACGGTCGGTCGGGTACCGCGGCGTCGAGGTCCCCGGACTCCCGTTCGACGAGGCGACCGGCACGATCCCGAACGACGACTGCCGCATCGTCGACGCCGACGGTGCGCCGATCCCCGGCCATTACGCCCTCGGCTGGGCGGCGCGGGGAGCGCGCGGCGGCATCGGCGCCAACAAGGCTCATGCGATCGGTGCGGTAGAGGCGTTCATCGACGACGCCGCGGCCGGACGTCTCACACGGACGTCGCGAACGGCGGCGGAGTTCGCGGCGCTGGTCGCGGGACGGACGATGCCGGTCGACTACGCGGGCGTCGCTGCGATCGACCGTGCCGAACGGGCGCGCGGACGTGCGGCGGGACGCCCTCGGATCAAGTTCACAGACATCCCCGAGATGGTAGCCGCGGCGACGCGAGCGCGTCGATGACGGCGCGTTCTCAGCCGTATCTGAACTTCGGTCAGTAAAACTGTAGGCATGCGTATTCTCGTGGTCGACGACGACCGGGCCGTCCGAGAGTCCCTTCGTCGGTCTCTGACATTCAACGGCTACACGGTCGACACCGCGGGTGACGGCCTCGAAGCGCTCGAGAAGGTGATCGCTGCGCGACCCGACCTCCTCGTGCTCGACGTGATGATGCCGCGGCTGGACGGGCTGGAGGTGTGCCGTCGGCTGCGGTCGGCGGGCGACGACCTCCCGATTCTGGTGTTGACCGCCCGCGACTCCGTCTCCGAGCGAGTCAGCGGACTCGACGCCGGGGCCGACGACTATCTGCCCAAGCCGTTCGCGCTCGAGGAACTGCTGGCCCGTCTGCGCTCGCTGCTGCGTCGTGTCGTCCGCGACGAGGAAGAGGGTTCGGAGGCGGTGTCGTTCTCCGACCTGACGCTCGACCCCGTGACGCGCGAAGTCACGCGCGGTGAACGCAAGATCAGCCTGACGCGCACCGAGTTCGCGCTCATGGAGATGCTGATGGCCAACCCGAAACGCGTCCTCACACGCAGCCGCATCCTCGAAGAGGTGTGGGGGTACGACTTCCCGACGTCGGGCAACGCGCTCGAGGTCTACATCGGCTATCTGCGTCGGAAGACCGAAGCCGACGGCGAGCCTCGCCTGATCCACACCGTGCGCGGCGTCGGATACGTGCTGCGCGAGAACGCCTGACCCTCGATGGGACTGTTTCGCCGTGGCCCCGACGGCCACCGCCAGATGCGTGCGCCGATCGCACTGACGAGATCGGTGTCGCTGCGCAACCGCGTGGCGCTCCTGGCCGCGGCCGTCGTGCTGCTGTCGGCGATGCTGATGGCGGGAGCCGCATTCTTCGTCGTGCAACGGTCCCTGTACAAGGACGTCGACGCACAACTTGTGGCGCGTGCGGACGGCATGACGGCGCTGTCGAAACTGGGCCGATTGTCGAGCGGCCCTGAGGCGCTCCTCGCGGGCACCGTCTTCTCGACCTCTATCTCGATCGGCCTCGTCGAACCCGACGGACGCACATACATGGTCGGCGACGTCCCGTTCGGCGACACCGAGCGGCAGATCATCGACTCGGTCAATCCGCCCGGCAAGCTCAACCAGAGTCTCCGGACGACTGGCAATCATCGAGTGCTCGCCCGCAAGCTGTCCGACGGCGGCACCCTGATGATGGCGCAGTCGTTGGAGGGCACCGATGCCGTTCTCAAACAGTTGGCGTCGGTGCTGTTCATCGCGGGCGGTGTGGGCGTGGCGTTCGCGGCACTCGCTGGGACCGCGGTCGCGCGCGGCGGCCTGAGACCGGTCGGGCGGCTCACCGGGGCCGTGGAACGCGTCGCGCGCACGCAGGACCTCACGCCGATCCCGGTGTCGGGTCAGGACGAGTTGGCCCGTCTCACAGCGAGCTTCAATACGATGTTGCGCGCCCTCGCCGAATCGCGTGACCAACAGGCGCGTCTGGTCGCCGACGCGGGACACGAGTTGAAGACGCCGCTGACTTCGCTGCGGACCAACCTGGAACTTCTGATGGCATCGTCGGAGCCGGGAGCTCCGCAGATTCCGGCCGCCGACATGGTGGAACTGCGATCAGATGTGGTCGCCCAGATCGAGGAGTTGTCGACGCTGGTCGGCGACCTCGTCGACCTCGCCCGCGAGGACGCCCTCGACACCGTCCATGAAGAGGTCGCGCTGGAGTCGGTGATCGGCGATGCACTCGAACGCGTCCGCCGCCGTCGCACCGACATCGATTTCGACGTGCAGACCACGCCGTGGTTCGTGTTCGGCGAGGAGCACGGGATCTCTCGAGCCGTGCTGAACGTGCTCGACAACGCCGCGAAGTGGAGCCCGCCCGGCCGGGAAGTCCGTGTACGGCTCACTCAATCCGGTCCGGCGTCCGCCGAGCTGACGGTCGCCGATGCGGGTCCGGGTATCCCGATGGAAGACCGGGAACTGGTCTTTGAACGCTTCTACCGCGCCGATGCCACGCGGTCGATGCCCGGATCCGGCCTGGGGCTGGCGATAGTCCGACAGGTGGTGACGCGTCTCGGAGGGGCGGTGTCGGCCGAGGGATCAGAGGAGGGCGGTGCGCTGATCCGGTTGCGGTTCCCGGGGTCGCCGCTACACACCGAACCGGATCCCGTCGTGGTGCGGCGCTGAACGCTCTGACCGACCGAGAGTGTTCCGGAAGCTGATTCCCAGTGGACTTTGACCAACTTCACAGGGACGTGGCATACGCTCACTTTCATGAATGACGGTGTGAATCGCGACTCCTCGCAGGGCAACGACGATTACCCGGGGCAGGGCCCCGGCTCGCCGAACCCGTACGGGCACAACCCCTACGGCACCTACCCTTCGGACGACAAGCCTGCTGGAGCCGACCCTGCGGGCACCAACCCCCAGTCTGTGAACCCCCAGTCTGTGAATCCCCAGAGTGTGAATCCCCAGAGTGTGAATTCCCAGTATGGGAACCCGCAGGCTCCGGGGCAGTACGGTCAGAACCCATACAGCCCGAGCCCGTATGGAGCCGAGCAGTACGGGCAGACCCAGTCGGGTCCCGGCGCCGGCGGGTTCGGTGCCCAACCGCCGACCAGCCCGTACGGGACGGCCCCGTTCGGATCGGCTCCCGTCGAGAACCAGACCGGACAGTTCGGCGCTGTGCCGCCCGCCGGTCCATTCGCCCAACCGAAGCCTGAAGACGGCAGACGCGGCGGCAACGGCAAGAAGATCCTCCTGAGCGCGGTCGCCGTCGCGGTACTGGCCGGCGGTGTTGGCGGCGGCGTCGGCGCATTCGTCGCCGATAACAACAACTCGACGTCGTCGTCGAGTTCGCCGGTCGCGTCCGGGCCGACCGAGTCGTCGCAGCCGAAGGCCGAACCGGGTTCGGTGCAGGACGTCGCGAGCCGCGTGCTCCCGTCGGTCGTCTCGATCACCGTCGCGTCGGGACGCCAGGTCGGCTCGGGGTCGGGAGTCGTCCTGGACAGCAACGGCGTGATCCTGACCAACAACCACGTCGTGCAGGGCGCCGACCAGGTGCTCGTCAGCTTCAACGACGGCAGTCGCGCCCAAGCGAAAGTCCTCGGTGCCGATCCGGTGTCCGACATCGCCGTCATCCAAGCCGATAAGACGGGCCTGACCCCGATCACGATCGGTGCCTCGAACAATCTCAGCGTCGGGCAGGAAGTCATCGCGATCGGTTCGCCGCTCGGCTTGGAGGGGACGGTGACCACGGGCATCATCTCGGCCCTCAACCGTCCCGTGTCGACTTCCGGCTCCGACGGCAGCACCGAATCGGTGATCGATGCGATCCAGACCGATGCCGCGATCAACCCCGGCAACTCCGGCGGCGCGCTCATCAATTCGAGCGGGGCGCTGATCGGTGTCAACACCGCCATCGCCACGACCGGCGCAGAAGGCGAGACGGGCAGCATCGGCCTCGGGTTCGCGATCCCCGTCGACCAGGCGATGCGGGTGGCCAGAGAACTCCGCAACAACGGTAAGCCGACTCAGGCCAATCTGGGCGTCTCGGTCCGTCCGAACAACGACCTGGAGAAGCCGGGAGCCGTCGTCGCCAGCGTGGTCCGCAACGGACCTGCCGACAAGGCGGGTATCCCGTCGGGCGCGCTCATCACCGCGGTCAACGACCGGAAGATCTCGACGGCCAACGCATTGGTCGCGGCTATCCGTTCACACGCTCCGGACGATACGGTGAAGGTGACCTACTCGGTGAACAACCAGAGTAAGACCGCTGAGGTCACGCTCGGCACGGCGTGACGTCGGCCCGTGCGACCCGACGTTCACAGACGGTCCGACGTTCACCGGCAGTCAGACCACCAGACACTTCCAGAGAGGCCGAAGATGACCAACGCTCCCGCAGACCCGGACGAACGGGCCGCTGACGCGGCCGCTCGCGTGAGTTCGCCCGAGGTGCCGACACCACCCGAGGACGGTTTCTCCCGATCGCTCGTGGTGGTCGTCGACGACCGTGCGGCCCTCGGTGAAGAGCCGAGCACACTCGGCCCGCTCATCGGCGAGCTGCTCGAGGAGGCCGGATTCCACGTCGATGCCACCGTGACGGTGCCCGGCGACGAGATCGAGATCCGGAACACGTTGAACACCGCGGTGATCGGCGGTGTGGACTTGGTGGTCTCCGTCGGTGGCGTGGGCGTCAGTGCGCGGGACGTGACACCGGAAGCGACCGAGCCGCTGCTCGACCGTCGCCTGCAGGGCATCGAGGAGGCGATCCGCAGTTCTGGACTGTCGGCAGGCGCCACCGACGGGGGACTCTCGCGTGGACTCGCGGGGATCTCGGGTCAGACGGTCGTGGTGAACATCGCCGATTCGCGTGCCGCGGTCCGCGACGGCATGGCGACGTTGATCCCGTTGGCCCAGCATGTGATCGGGCACATCAGTGACATCTGACCCGGACCCTGTCGAGCCGGCGTGGAAACGCAGGCGCCGACTCGACGCGGTGTTCGGCGACGATCTGCCCGAGCAGGTCGCCGAGCCGGGCGAGCACCCCGACAGCGGCCGCGGCCGCGACTGGTACGACCAGAACCGCCCGCCCCACCACGGGTGACCCGCGGGGCATCTCGACCCGCGGGGGTCTCGATCAGTGCGGAGACGGCTAGCGGCCCGGATGCAGTTCGCTGAGTTCGGCGAACAACGACTGGTTGAAGCCGAACGCGAGCCGGACCTCGTCGACGAGCCGGTCGCGGTCGGCGGCACTGAGCGTCGCGCCGATGGCGTCGAGTCGGTCCCGGTAGCGATCCTTGTACGGCTTCACCTTGCCGACCTCGTCGAACGCGTAGAAGGAGATGCCTGCGCCGTCGAGGTGAAAGGACCGGTCGAGGATACGGCCGATAGCCTGACCTCCGGACAGATCGCCGAGATAGCGCGTGTAGTGGTGTGCGACGAACGCGCCGCTCCACGTCGACTCGGTGATGCGTTCGGCATACGCGGTCGCCACAGGCGATGAGAACGCAGGTGCACCGCCGGGGGCCCAGTGCGCGAGGTCGGCGTCGATCGTCGCCAGACGGTCCAATGCGGGGTCGATGATCGGCGACGCGATCGGATCGTCGACGAGGGTCGTCGCCACCGACTCGAGAGCCTCGTAGACGAGCCGCAGACGCTGCAGATAGGCGATGTAACCGTCGGCGTCCATCCGGCCGTCGAGGAGCGCCGACATGAACGCCGAACCCTCGGCCTGCTCATGCTCGATGGCCGACCCCTTCTTCATCGCTGCGGAGAGCGTGTCCTCGGGCGCGGTGCGGGCCGGTGTGGCGGTGGTCATGGTGGGGCTCCTGAAGAAACATGGAAACTAGTGAGGTAAACCTTACACGGTCAAATGATCTGAAGAAGGCCCCGTTCCGGCACGTGAACGGGGCCTTCTCTCCTCGCTAGGAGACAGCGGTCAGCGCGAGTGGCGCGGACCATCCTGTCCGAAGCCCGGATCCTGCGGGTACTGACCGCCTGCGGGCGGGTACTGGCCCGGTGCGGGCGGCGGGTACTGCCCCGGTGCGTACTGGCCCGGAGGCAGGTTGCCGGGGGGCGGGTACTCGCCCGGTGCGGGATTCGGCGTCGGGAAGCCGCCGCTCGGCGGTCCCGCCGGGTACTGGGGGCCCGAAGTCTGGGGGCCTGAAGTTTGGGGGCCCGAAGTTTGGGGGTTCACGGGCGGCCCCTGCTGCTGCTGAGCCTGCGGCGGGACGCTGATCTGCTGTGTCGAACCGCTCGACGGGTAGTTGTCCTGCGGAGATTGCGGACGCTGCCCCTCGTAACGTGCGGCTTCCGCAGCACGTGCGGCGTCGGCGTCGGCGCGAGCCTTCTCCTCTGCGGCAGCGGTCTCGGAGGCCTTACGCTCCTCGGCATGCGGGTCGAGGAGGTTGCGGATCTCGACGAGCAGCGAGATCTCCGAATCGTCCTCCGCTTCCTCTTCGAGAGTCCGGAGTTCGTTCAGCTTGTTGTACGGCACGATGATCAGGAAGTAGACCACCGCGGCGACGATCACGAAATTGATCAATGCGGTGATGACGGCGCCGAAATCGAGGAAGGTTGCGGCGGTGCCGTCCGGGTTCTTCTTGTCTGAGATCTCGAAACCGAGACCTGCGAAATCCGTGTTGACCGGGATGGCCGCGATGAGCGGCGCGATGATCTTGTCGGTGAATGCGGTGACGACTGCGGTGAACGCGGCGCCGATGATGACCGCTGTGGCCAATTCGACGACGTTCCCCCGCATGAGGAAGTCTTTGAATCCTTTGAGCACGCGGCTCTCCTTCGTTTTCGGTGCCGTAGACGAACGTGAGTCTAATGGACCGAACGGGGGATTTCTCGCCAACAATCGGCGAGTTACCGACTTTCAGTGGAGAACGAATGTAATCGGTTCACGTAATCCGGCCGCGGCAACGATGTGTGCGTCGTCTTCACCCATCGCGACAAGAACAGTTCCCGTGTCGGTGGACGCACGCCGGTCGCTGTCCGGACTGACGGCGACGACGGCTCCGCGTGCGAGCACCCGGTCGTCCTCGGACAAGAGGTCGACGAGATCGCCTGCGCGGACGAATGTCGCCAGTGTGTCGTCCGCCGGACGCACCGGAACGAGTCGCGCGTCGGGCCGTCCGATGAGTGCTGACGGCAGCCGAGAATCGAGAAGCCGGTGGCGGGCAATGATTTCTCCGGCGTGAACGAGTCCGGTCACATGACGGCCGACGAGATCGTCGGGGGCGACCGAATCAGTGGGCACCAGGTGTTCGGGGACGGGAGTCGACCGGACGTCGTTGATTGTGAGGGACTCGCCCGGGCGCAGATCGCGGGTCGCGACGAGAGCAGTCGAGGAGGGCTGGCCCTGTTGTTGAGTCACTGTCACTGCCGCCGCGCACACGATTAACGTGATCGCGACGGCCCGCCGAATGAACACCGATCGAATCCATCCCGGTGCGCAGATTCGGCGAAGCCGATCGATGATCCTCGGATTCAAGTCTCGTCGCCCGTCACGCTTCATGTCCGGAATGTACTGGGTTGAATATGCCGGTTAGTACCGCGTATCCACGAATGTGGATAACCGACGACATTGGCGACGATTCTCCACAGTTCTGGCGTCTGGAAGACTGATCGTCATGGATCGATCGGACCCGCAGGCACAACCGTTGATCCGGCGCGCCCGATTGTGGATCGGCGCCGACACGACCGGCGGCGTGCTGTTGATGATCGCCGCCGTCCTGGCCCTCGTATGGGCCAACTCGCCGTGGCGCGACATCTACCACGACCTGCTGTCGTTCGATGTCGGACCTGAAGCGTTGCAGCTGCATCTGTCGCTCGCGCACTGGGCCGCCGACGGACTCCTCGCGGTGTTCTTCTTCGTCGTCGGCGTCGAACTGAAGCAGGAGTTCGTCGCAGGGGATCTTCGAAATCCCCGGAGCGCGGGCGTGCCGATTGCCGCGGCGGTCGGCGGGATGGTGGTGCCCGCGCTCATCTTCGTCGCGATCGTCGGCGGTCTGGAACCCGAGGCCCTGCGCGGGTGGGCCACCCCGACCGCCACCGACATCGCGTTCGCGCTCGGGGTCCTCGCGTTGTTCGGGCGGGGGCTGCCGTCGGCTCTACGGGTGTTCCTGATGACGTTGGCCGTCGTCGACGACCTGCTCGGCATCCTCGTGATCGCCACTGTGTACACCGACAGCATCGACGCCGTGATGCTCGGTGTGGGCGTCGTGTGCATCGCAGTGTTCGCAGTGTGCGTGCGGGCGACTCGGTCGCACTGGTGGATTCTGTTGCCGCTCGCGGTCATCGCGTGGGGCTTCGTCCATGCGTCCGGTGTGCACTCGACCGTCGCCGGCGTGGTGCTCGGATTCACCGTTCCGGCCGTCGCGAGGGCAGGTGAGCGCGAGCCTCGGACGGAACGGTTCGCCGCCGCTGTCACGCCGTACTCGACGGCGATCTGTCTGCCCCTGTTCGCGTTCGCGTCCGCGGGGGTCACGGTGATCGGATCCGGCCACATCGTCCAGCCGGTCAGCGTCGGAGTCTTCGCCGGTCTGGTGGTCGGCAAGGTCGTCGGCGTGATGGGGACGGTCTGGTGCGTGACCCGTTTGACGCCGTTGCGACTACCCGACGCGATCGGGCTGCGCGACCTGCTGCCGGTCGGACTCCTCACGGGTATCGGTTTCACCGTCGCGCTGCTGATCGCGGAACTGTCGTTCGCGCCCGACTCCGGTCTGTCACCCGATCACGAGCCGGCGGCGAAGGTCGGCATCCTCGTCGGTTCCCTGACCGCGGCCGTGCTCGGCGCGATCATGCTCCGATGGGACGCGCGACGCGCCCGCTCCTCCGACGAGAACCGTGACGGTGTCCCTGACCAGGACACTCGCGTCATCTGACGCTGCACGCGGGTCGTGTCGAACACGGCAACTGGCACTCGGAATGACTGAGTGCCAATAGCTGTTTACAATGGGGAATCTGACGACCGGAGGTTTCCCGTGCCCACCTATAGTTATTCGTGCACCGTGTGCGACAACAAGTTCGACATCGTGCAGTCGTTCTCGGACGACTCACTGACCGTGTGCCCCGAATGCGGCGGCAAGCTCCGTAAGCTTTTCAACTCGGTCGGTGTCGTGTTCAAGGGCAGCGGCTTCTACCGCACGGACTCGCGCTCGAACGGCTCGGTGCCCGCGTCGTCGGCGTCGTCGGACTCCTCGAGCACCAGCACCTCGTCGTCGAGTTCTTCGTCGGACTCGGGTTCGTCCAGCGCGGCCAGCGCCTGAGGGCTGCAGGTCAGACGCCCACGGCGGTGAAACCGCTGCCGGGGGTCAGCACCCAGTCGACCGGCACATCGTGCTCGCTCTGCTCGATACCGTCGTCGAGGAACTCTGCGTCGTTCACCACGGCGACGACGGGGGCGTCGATCGTCGCGAGCGTCCGATCGTAATAGCCAGCCCCGCGCCCGAGGCGCGCGCCGCTGCGGTCCGCGCCGAGAGCAGGCACCAGGATGAGTCGCGCCCGGTGGATCGCATCGGGACGCAGGGGCGGACCGGTCGGCTCCAGGAGACCCCAGCGGCGCGCCTCGAGCGCCATCTCCCCGCGGTACTCGCCCCACTGCAGACGAGCCGGATCGCCGGGCGGAACCACTGGCAGGAGCACGGTGAACCCGCGGTCGACGAGAACGTCGAGGATCGCGGTGCTGCCGGGTTCGGAGCCCGACGCGACGTATGCCGCGACGATCGCGCCGTCGGCGATGTCGACGGGCAGGCGGTACATCCATTCGGCCAGTTCGGCGTTGACCTGTGCCAGCACGAACGGAGACATAGACGTGCGCGCGTCGAGGACGGCGCGACGCAATTCGCTCTTTGACTGTGAGGGTGTCGTCTCGGCGGCCATAGCGGTCCTTTCAGGCGGTACGAACCCAGTGCCGACGATCCTGCCAGAGTTCGACCGTAGACTGATCGCCATGTCTGACCACGCGACCAGTCCGAGCAGCGGCGCCGCGCCGTGCATCCCGCGCACCGCGGTGGTGCCTGCAGCGGGTCTCGGGACGAGATTCCTGCCTGCGACGAAGACCGTCCCGAAAGAGTTGCTTCCCGTCGTCGACACCCCCGGGATCGAGTTGGTGGCCGAAGAAGCGAAGTCGGCGGGCGCCGAACGGCTACTCATCGTCACCTCGCCCGGCAAGGACGGGGTCGTCGCGCACTTCGTCGAGGACCTCGTCCTCGAGCACACGCTCGCCTCGCGCGGCAAGGAAGCGATGCTCGCGAAGGTACGCAATGCGCCGTCGTTGCTCGAAGTCGCCTCGGTGGTGCAAGACAAGCCGCTGGGCCTCGGCCACGCGATCGGCTGCGTCGAGTCGGAGCTGGCCGACGACGAAGACGCCGTCGCCGTCCTGCTGCCCGACGACCTCGTGCTGCCCGGAGGGGTGCTCGGCGCGATGGCGGCCACCCGTGAACGACACGGCGGAAGCGTCCTGTGCGCGATCGAGGTCCCCGGCGAGACGATCAGCGCTTACGGCGTGTTCGACGTAGCCGACGCAGACCCGGCGTCGCCGGACGTCAAACGCGTGCGCGGCATGGTCGAGAAGCCGCCCGCGCACCTCGCGCCGTCGAACCTCGCCGCCGCAGGCCGGTACATCCTCGACCGCAAGATCTTCGACGCGCTGCGTCAGATCGAGCCCGGCGCGGGCGGCGAGCTGCAGATCACCGACGCGATCGCGCTGCTCATCGAACAGGGCGAGCCGGTGCACGTCGTGGTCCACTCCGGCACCCGCCATGACCTTGGGAACCCCGGCGGCTATCTGAAGGCCGCCGTCGACTTCGCACTCGACCGCGACGACTACGGTCCGGAGTTGCGTCGCTGGCTCGTCGAACGGTTGGGTGCGACTGAGCACGCCTGAGCAGCCGCTGAGCCGACCCGGATTCCGCGCGCCTGTCCGGCAGGAGCGAAGCGGACCTCTATCCTGGGAAACCTGAGTCCACGAGTAGGAGAGACGATGCGATCGGTCGAGGATCATCTGAGCCTCGTGACTGCGTCAGTGGTGGCACCCCGACCGATCCAGGTCGCAATCTCCGAAGCGCAGGGTCTGATGTGCGCCGAGGAAGTCGTCACTACTGACCCGCTGCCCGGATTCGACCAGGCCGCGATCGACGGATACGCCGTGCGCGCCGTCGACGTCGCGCACGCCGGAGGGCAGGCGCCCGACGACACCTCGGTGCTCGACGACGAGCCGGTGGATGTGTCCGTCCTCGCCGACACAGACCGACTCGTCGTGCACCTGCCCGTCGTCGGCGAGGTGACACCGGGAGCCAGGACACCGACCCGGCTACAGCCCGGCCAGGCCGTCCGGGTCGAGACGGGCGCGCCGCTTCCGACGCTCTCCGACGCCGTCGTGCCGCTTCGATGGACCGACGGCGGCGACGATCGCGTGATGATCGGGCACGACGTGGAGAGCGGCGACTATGTGCGGCGCATCGGCGACGATGTCCAACCCGGCGACGTCGCGGTCCGTGCGGGCACCGTCATCGGCTCCGCTCAGGTCGGACTGTTGGCGGCAGTGGGACGGGCGCGAGTGCTCGTGCACCCGCGGCCGCGCGTCGCGGTGATCGCCGTCGGAAACGAACTGGTCGACATCGACCGAGATCCCGGGCCCGGCCAGGTGTTCGACGTCAACACGTACGCGTTGGCCGCCGCCGCGCGCGACGCTGGAGCAGAAGTGCACCGTGTCGGGATCGCTGAACGCGACACCGACCGGCTCCGCGAAGTGGTCGAGGCCCAGTTGATCCGGTCGGAGATCGTCGTGATCTGCGGCGCCGTCGGTGGCGCCGCGTCCCGCATGATCTCCGAATCCGTCGTCGATCTCGGCGACCTCGAAGTGGGGCGCGTCGGCATGCACCCCGGCTCGGTACAAGGCTTCGGCCGTCTCGGCCGCGACGAGATCCCGACGTTCCTGCTGCCCGCGAACCCGGTCAGCGCGCTCGTCACGTTCGAAGTGATGGTCCGGCCGCTCATCCGGATCGCACTCGGTAAACGTCAACCGATGCGACGCACGGTGACCGCCCGCTCGATCGGACCGATCGCCTCCGTGGAGGGGCGGCGCGGCTATCTGCGGGGACAGTTGATGCGCGACGAACGATCCGGCGACTATCTCGTGCAAGTGATCGGGGAGTCCGAGAGCGGGGCGTCGCACCTGCTCGCCGAACTCGCTGAGGCGAACTGCCTGATCGTGGTGCCCGAAGACGTCGAAGACGTCCACACCGGCGATCGCGTCGAAGTCGCGTTCCTGTCAGAGCGCGGCTGATCGGTGTTCGGTTGGCTCGTCGACTCGTCGACCTCCCCCGGATGGCCGGCGACGGTCGGCCCGGTCCGGGTACCCGCAGGCCTCATCACGCTGCGGCCGGTGAAACTCCGTGACGCAGCCACCTGGAGTCGGCTGCGAATACGCAACCAGAACGAGCTCCTGCCGTGGGAGCCGACCGGCTCCGGGCAGTGGGAGCGCAGGCATCAGCAGTCGATGTGGGGCCCGCTGTTCTCCGTGCTCAAACGCGAGGCCAAGCACGGCGTGATGCTGCCGTTCGTCATCGAACTCGACGGCGAATACGTCGGACAGTTGACGGTCGGCAACATCCAGCGCGGCGCGGTGTGCAGTGCGTGGATCGGCTACTGGGTGGATCGGGACCACACCGGTCAGGGGGTCGCCGCGGCGTCGGTCGCGCTCGGCGTCGACCACTGCTTCGGCCCTGTCGGGCTGCACCGGCTGGAGGCGACCGTCCAACCCGAGAACAGCGCATCGCAGGCCGTCCTCCGCCGTGTCGGATTCCGGGAAGAGGGCCTGCTCAAACGCTATATGGATGTGAATGCGCGGTGGCGCGACCACCTGCTGTTCGGGCTCACGGTGGAGGAGGTCGACGGCGCCGCGGTGGACGCTTTGATCCGTGCCGGGCGCGCGTCGGCGCCGTGAGCGCGCAGGGGAACCTGTGAGTTCGATATATGCGCGGCGCGCCTGACCGATCGAAAGGCCCTGCCTCCCTAGGGTGTTTGATTGGAGACTCGTCACTCGACTCGGAGAAGGGAGGCACCCGACATGCCTAATTCAGTGCTCTGGGTGTTCCTGATCGTGGTCTGGCTGTTCGTCCTGGTGCCGATGGTGCTGCGCGGGCGACCGGCCGCGCGCACATCGACCAAGGCCGCCGCACAGACGCGTGTCGTCCATCGAGGCGGCAGTCGCAGTGCTGCATCCCGCCGTGCGGCGGCGCACGCGAGGTCCGAACGTGCGGCGAACACCGCCAAGCGTCTGGCCGAGCGTCGCGCTGCCGAAGCGCAGGCAACCAAGGCCGCAGTGGCCGAAGCCGACGAGATCGAAGCTGACGAGATCGAAGCCGACGAATCGATTGATGCTGTATCGATTGATGCTGTATCGATTGATGCCGTATCGATTGACGAGACCATCGTCGACGTCGAGACCGTGGAATCTGCGACGGAGACGGAATCGGAGACGGGGACGGCTGAGGCTGCGGAGACCGATTCTGCGACCCCAGATTCTGTAACCCCAGATTCTGTAACCCCAGATTCTGTGACCACCGAGTCAGAGATCGTCGAGATCGACGCCGAGATCGTCGAGGACGAGTCGCGACCTTCGCCCGCAACGCTGCGCGCCCACGCCGAGAGTCCCGCCGAGGTCACCGATGTGCTCGACATCGTCGACGTCGAAGTGGTCGACCTCGACGAGGCGCAGGCCGCCCGCGTCGATCCGCTCGTCACCGACGAGGAGACGGACGAACTCGACGGTGAGTTCGACGAGGGAGAGTTCGAAGAGGACGAGTTCGACGACGAGTACGACGAGTTGGACGAGGACGATCTCACCGACGAGCGTGACGACGCCGACGAGGCCTTCGACATCCTCGATGAGGAGTCCGACGACGCCGACGACGAGAGCGATGTCGAGGAGGCGTCGTCGGTACCCGAGCCGACACCGCGCGAGCTCCGCGGCCGCGGAGGTCTTGCCCCCGGCCACGTTCAGGCGCGCGAGGAGGCCACCTACCGGGAGCGCCGACGCATCCTGGCCTCGCTCTCGCTGCTGACCCTCGCCGCCGTCGTGTCCGCGTTCTTCGTGCAGCCGCTCGGATACGTGGCGGTCGGTGTGATGGTGGTCGTGTTCGCCGCCTACCTGACGTTCCTGCGGCGCGCAGTCCGGGCGGAGCACCAACGACACGCACAGCGGGTGGCCCGGCAGCGTCGCCGCCAGGCCGAAGATGCGAGGGTTCGCCGCGAGCAGGCCGAGCCGTTGTACGTCGCCCCGCCCGCGCGTCTGCGTCGACCGGGCGGCGCGATCGTCCTGGAGATCGACGATGAGGACCCGGCGTTCGATCATCTACCCACCTACGACTTCGGCGAGGCACACCGCTACGACTCGACATTCGACGACGGGGCCTTCGACGACAGCGGATTCGACGACAGGGGATTCGACGGCTCTGCCCACCGCGCAGCCGTCTGATCTGGGATCGTGGAGCCATGAGTGGATCAGACGAGTGGTACTACCAGATCTCGACCGGCGAAGTGACTCGCGGCAAGGTCGCGAACGTCTTCGACCGGATGGGACCATACCCGGACGAGGCGACCGCCCGGAATGCACTGGCTATCGCTGCGGCGCGTAATGCCGCGGCCGACGATCAAGACGACTCCGAGAACGACTGACACCGTACCCTGGACGTCATGACTTTGAGCGACGCCCAACTGGTCGACGTCGTGGACCGGACGGTTGGCGCTGTCGACGGTGTCCTGAGACTGTTGGCCGACACCGATCCGCTGCATCTCAAACAGCGCGGCGAGCGGGACTGCCGTGTATCTGGTGTCGGGTCGTGGGCGCTCGACGCCGCGCACTGGCCGGGCACCGACTCGTGGGACGGTCTCGACGTCGACGACCGTGCGGCCTGGTGGGTGAACCGGGTCGGCGCGCTGACGACGGCGGCGGCCGCCTTCCCCGGCGTGTTCGGCGTGTGGTCGAGGATGCTGCCGTTGGGCGCGTGGCTCGGCTATGCCGGTCAGGCGCTCGTCCTACGCGCCGTGGCGCGCGAACACGGAGCCACCTCGCGCGCGGTGGGCGTGGTCATGCTCGCCGACATCCTCTTCGACCGCGACGTGTCCGAGACCGTGGTGGGAGTCGATGACGAGAAGCCACACGCCGGTGATGACGCCGAGGGTGGACTCGTCGAGCAGACGTGGGGGATCGGGACGACGATCTACGAGCTGTCGAAGTCATTGGACTCTCGTCCGTCGATGCCGCGGGCCATCGGGTGGGGGACATGGATTCCGTTCCTCGGAGGGCCTCTCACCTACATCGGCGAACGCATCGCGCTGCACCGAGCGGTCGGGCAGGCGACGGCATGGATTGACGCGCACCCCGGTGTCGTGACACGCGCGTCCAGCTAGGTGCACTCGGCACCGGGCAGTCCGTCGAGTCCTGAGTTGTTCGCACCGATAAAGCTGCCGTCGGCGCCCGCGCTGCGCGGCACGGGGCGGGGCGGAGCTGTCCTTCAATGCGTACGGTGACACCGCTCAGGGCGAGCGTGGGTCTATAGCCGGTCGCATGGCCTGAGCGGTGTAGGTCTGCGTACCGGTAGACGAACGGACCGTTCCGAAAGCTGAATCAGTGCAGCTTGTTCCGGCGCAATCGCTTGACGACGATGGGTGAGTAGGCGAACGCGGCGGGATCGTCGGCGAGTCGGTTGAGCTTCCTGAAGTAGTCGGTCACGGACAGCCCGAGCTCGGTGCGGACCGCTGCGGCGTGGGCGTCGGCGGTGCGGTAATGCCGCTTCGAGAGGTCGATGATCGCCCGGTCCTCGTCGGACAGCCGGGCGTCGGAAGGCTTCTCTTCGTCACCCTGGGGCGGCGTCGCGGAGGAGTTCATGTCCGATCGTCGACTCCTCCGCTGCGTGCGCGCCGTGAAATGAAATGAGGCCAGGTCAGGGGATGCTCCGCTGACCTGGCCTTCGTATGTGGAGCTAGGGAGAATCGAACTCCCGACCTACTCGATGCGAACGAGTCGCGCTACCAACTGCGCCATAGCCCCGGGTGTCACCGAAGTGAACCGCTGTCCACTATAACAGCGACGTAGAGTAGCGGTGATGCCCGGGTCGCGTCCGCTGCGACCCGGGCATCACTGTGCCACTTTTACGCGGGACCCTTATGCGCCGAAGCCGAAGGTCAGTGCGATCGACAGGAAGTCGCCACCGAAGACGGTGAAGTCGTTGAAGAACTGAGTGAGGGCCGGGAAGTCCACGGTTGGCCTTTCGTTGGGATGAGTCGCATCGGTTGATGCACGAAGATCGTTACATAAGGTTTGCCTAACTTCCGACTGTCTGGGTGTACCTCACATAGTTCGTAAACGAGTGGTACCCATCACGAGGGCGAGATCGACGGTCGGTGACCTCGTCGTATGCGCACCACCGAATGCGCTGTGAGATAGCTCGGCGTTCGCTCGAAATTTCGTGTTCACCTGCAGTCACCTACCCGCAACCATGTTCGCGACGGCGAGATCTCGACCAGTCGTTGAGATTTAGTGAGGGGAGATTCAGCAGGAGTGGAGAATCCGACGCATCGCTTCCGCCTCGGCCTTGGTCACCCAGAGTTGGTAGCGAGCCTTCACCTCGATCTGCCGCGAGACGTAGGTACAGCGGTACGCCTTGTTCGGTGGTAGCCACGTCGCGGCGTCGCCGTCGCGCTTACGCATAACCGCGTGGGTTCGCAGGATCTGCGACTACGCTGGCTGGGAACTCGCACCGATATTGAACACTGTAGCCAAAAATGTACGCGGGTTCCGAGGGGTGGACGCTCCTGGTGGGGGATGTCGGGTTCAGTCCCAGGTGGCAGCCGAGCGAGCGTGTCCGGTTGCCGATGCGCGCTCGATGCGGGATATGCCTCGTGAACATGATCTGACGGCATACGAGTGCATCCGGCCAGGTATGTTGCCACCTATGGCTAGTGACTGGGCGTTCGAAGAACTCGGGCCGCGCGCATTTGAGCAGCTCGCAGTCGCGCTGGCCGCAAAACTACTCGGTCCACACATTGAAGTGTTCGGATCCGGGAAGGATGGTGGCCGCGAAGCCACGTATACCGGCACCATCGTGTGGACAGAGGACACCGGCTCGATACCCACCGATCGACGCTGGACCGGTTACACCGTGGTACAGGCGAAACAACGCGAACGTGTTGGTCCGCCCGCGCAGGACCTCGCTTGGCTCAAAAGCCAGATCGGCGCTGAGTTCAACGATTGGGCCTCCGGTCGCCGGGCGAAACTGCCCGACAACCTGCTGTTTGTGACCAACGCTCGCTTATCGGCGGAGGACACAGTCGGCGGCATCGACCAGATCACGAGGTACATCGATACAAAGCTGAACGAGGATCGCACCAACGGTGCCGGAGAGAAAACCCGGAGCCTGCACGACCGCGGACTCCGCAACGTAAACGTATGGCACCGCGATACGTTGAACGCCCTCGTATCCGCTCACTCCGACATTCGTGACGCGTTTCCCTCTCTATTGACCGTCGGAGACCTACTCACGCGCCTCACGATGCTGAGCTCCGGGGCTCTGGACCCGCAACGGGTGTCCTCCTTTCTTGTCGACCATGCGCAGAGCACCCTGCGCCACGAGCAGTGGCTACGGTTCGATGAGGCAGGTGATACCCCCGATGCCCGTCACCAGATCGACAACGCCATCGTCGACCTGCCAGCCGAGTGCGACGGAAGCAGAATGACGTCGATGCTCACCGAGATCGTCCAGCGAGCAGACCAGGTCACCCGAAAGTCACTGTGGCATTTCGGTGCTCCTCGTCACCTCGTCATTACTGGCGCCCCCGGAAACGGAAAGAGCACGGTAGCGCAGTACATCACCCAGGTTTATCGGGCGAACTTCGTCCGCCATGAAGCGAACCAGACGACGATCATCGATCTCGTCGGACGCACTGACAGATCTCTCGAACGCATTGGAGTGGTCGGCCCAAGGAGCGTTCGATGGCCACTGAGAGTCGATCTTGCCAAGATGGCGAACGACATGGGCCCGTCTGGAGGCCCGAACATCAAGCGCTGGCTCGCCGACGCGGTTACCAAGAGCACCGAAATGTCGATCGAACCGATTACCTTGTCGAACTGGATGAAGGCTTGGCCAACGTTGTTGATCTTCGACGGATACGACGAGGTCACCATGCCGCAGCACCGCGACCGTGTCGTCGACGAGATCGGCGAACTCCTCGATTGGGCTGACGCCAACGATTCGGACCTGTTGATGGTCATCACGACCCGTAGGACTGGCTACACCGAACAGCTATTTCCTGAGCACTTCAAGCAGATCGACTTAGGCGACTTCACCATCGAAGAGGCCGTCCGCTACGCCCACCACATTACCTCGCAGCGCCTCAGTGATGACGCACCGCACCGCGAACGCGTGCTCGACCGATTTGGCCAGGCCATCAAGAATCCCGCGATCGAACGTCTGCTCAAGACTCCGCTTCAGGTGCTAATCATGACGATCATCCTTGGCGGCTCTACATCCTTGCCGACGACTCGCTACCAGCTCTTCTGGACTTACTTCGAGACTGTCTACAAACGAGAGGCGAGCAAGTTCACCGCCAACAGGACATTCTTTCGAGATCACCGCGCAGCGATCATCGAGTTGCACCAGATTGTTGGTCTCATTCTCCAGATTCGCTGCGAAACGACCGACGAGGTCGTCGCCAGAATGCCACGGGCCGAGCTCTCCGATCTCGCGGAGAAGTACATGCTCGGTGACGGACACGACAAGGACAGTGCGTCAGCATTCGCGAACAGGATCTTCGACGTTGCCACGCAGCGACTCGTCCTGCTCACCGCAGACGAGGACGACACCGTTTCATTCGACGTGCGAAGCCTGCAAGAGCTGATGGCCGGTAGTCGCTTGGTCGACCAAGATGACGAACTGACCCGCGCAAACCTCCAGCGGACTGCCCTGAGTCCGCACTGGCGAAACGCCTGGCTGTTCGGGGCCGGCAAGCTCGCTCTTGACAATAGGCACCGCCGAGACCTGCTCCTCGAGGTCGTGGAGCACTGTGACGAATCGAGCGACTGGCCGTCCTGGCTATGTCCCGCTGGGCCAGAGCTCGCCGCATACCTCCTACAAGACGGACTTGTTGCCGACCGCCCCAACGACCAGAAGCGTCTCATCCACGTCGCCCTACGCTGCTTGCAGGGCCCGCTCCTGCAAGAGCCTCGGACTGTGGCGGTCGCCTTGCAGAACACCGCCGCTAGAAACAAACTCGACAGCGCTCACATCCGAAATGAAATGTCCAGAGCACAAGCCGCGACAGGTGAGCGGAAGGCGATCGCCCAGATCCTCATGCACCACGGGCACTACGGCTCAGCTCGAATCCCTGGCTCCTACAGCGACGAAGACCTCCGGCGCGCTGTCAATATGTGGATATTTCGCCGTTCATCCGACTCCCGCGGCGTAGAGACCGTCACCGTCGCCGAACTTATCCGCCCGGCATTCGATGAGTTGTCGAGCGTCCTCGAACCGCCCGACGCACTGCTCGCCGAAGACGCGATGGCCGATTTAGCGGCGCTGAAGCTCACACGGACCCGCCGGGGCGACCTGTGGCCAGTAACTGACACACTCAACACTCAGGCCCCCGGTCTCGAGTCGGCTCTCGGTAGTGCTGCTGCTGCTGATCTTCTCAAAGCGTGTCTGGATGCACTTGATCACTCTCAAGACTGGGCTGCATCTGCCATGGTTACGCGATTAGCCGCAGCCAAGTACTCGCGACGCCCTGTCGGTCACCTCATCCCGATCATGAGTGAATAACCCCAACATGATTTCGGTGCTTTACACCTTTGGAGTGTATTGGAAGTGATCGCGCTTCCAATACGTCAATTAAATATGATCCGATGTTGCCTGTAATTGAGCTGCGGTGTTTCTGATGCCGAGGCGTGTACGTCAGCCGCTCTGAAGTGGTGAGAAACGTGAGTCCGGAGTTCTTGGTGGGGCGTACCTGGTTGTCGGTAGCGGGTATGCGAGCGCTGAGCTACTGGATGATCTGGGCGGAGTGGCGGCGTGTCGGGGTTCGGGTTACCGAATGTTGAGTTGGGTCAGGTCGGCTTTGTAGTTTATGGGTTTTACGCTTGCGGACTTTGCTCTGCCGCAGGGTGTTTTCGGGTTTCGTGGCACGTTGCGCGTGTGTTGTGCGAGTGTCTATCGCGCTCGCTGTGGCCGAAGTCGGGATCGCGATGGGTGGCGCCGGTTCCGATGTGGCGTTGCAAGCTGCCGATGTCGTCATCGTCGGCGATGATCTGAGCGCGGTACCCTCCGCTATCGCGTTCGCTCGGCGGGCACGGCGTGTTGTCGTCGCCTTATCTGTAGCCCACTTCTTGCGTATCCGACTATGTATGACGACAGGGCTAGGCGGTAGTGGGTGACACAGGCCCGCGCGATGTGTATCCGATTACCGATCGGTAAGAGCACGTCCGGGGGGACGGCGCGGGCGCGGAGCCTCTAATGTGAGGCGCATCCTCGACACCGAATCAGCCGACGCAAGCGAGGCCACCTGGCAACACTTCATCCACAGGTCTTGACCATATCTCGTCGAACAGCGTGACTGAGTTGGCCCGCATCCAGAGCCCGGCGCTGATCGAGGCAGCGGCGTGCGGTGGTGGTCATGACCGGGGCCTGAGCAATCGGTCACGACCACCGGGGCGTTCGATTCATGGGTGCCGGATATCCGGGTCGGCCCCTGGCCGCGGTCGTAAGAAGGACCCGGAATGGGCGAACAGGAGGCGCCTCCTCACAGCGTGAGAACGATTGTCGGACCGATCTTGCGCGTGGCGTGAGCGCGTTGATCGACAACGATCCCGCGGTGCCGATCCTGGACGCCTACATTGCGAAGGAAGAACTACGCTGGCTTCTGACTGGCGCTCGCAATTTCGTGGACGATCACAAGTATGCGCTCGTTCTACGCTTCTACTACTGGTGCGCTGACGCCGCCCGCCGGAGCTGACCCGCCGCGCCATCGCGATCGAGGTCTGGTGGCCCGCGACCCTTGCGTCTGTCGACACCGGGCTCACTAACGCCCGCACCGAGGGCTATACCCGGCTGGTCGCGCAAGTCAGGCGCGTCGCCCGCGAGTTCCGAAGCGCCGAGAACTTGCGCCGCCGGATACGATTCCACTGCCGTGCCCAGCTGGCCGAGGATCCATGAATTCCAGAGCAAAGGAGTGCCGCTCAACCTCGAGGAACCCACTTAGATCGCATCCGCATCAGGTTGGGGTGCCCGTGGTCTCGACCGTAGCTGGCCGGTTGCGATTGATCAGACCGTACGAACACCGATGGCACTTCCAAGGATGTAACCCATGCGCATCTCGAACGCTTCTACACTGGCTCGCCCGAACATTTTAGTCATCGCTCACGTGACGACGCGCAACACGACCGGTACGCAATGACGTGGCGTACGCCGTCGGAGACGGCACTTCAGGCGCAAACGTGGATGGCCTTTCCGATGTCCGATCGCCTGTCTGACGAGACCACCGAGGAGCGGCGTTCTGCTCGTGCTACATGGGCAGCAGTCGCGAATGCGGTCGTCGACTTCCAGCCAGTGACTGTCGTGGTCGATCCTGCGGAGCGGGGAGCCGCCGCGCGGTGTCTCTCCCGTCGGGTCACTGTGATCGAGGCGCCGCTTAACGACGCCTGGATGCGTGATATCGGTCCGACTTTCGTCCTCGATGAGGCAGGCCGACTCGGTGCGGTGGATTGGGTATTCAACGGCTGGGGTTGGACTGGCCCGCGTTCAGGTTGGGATAAGGACAATCGGATCGGGAGGTTCGTGGGACAGGCCGCGGGGGCTGAGTATATCGGTTCCCAGCTGGTCAACGAGGGTGGAGGTATCAATGTCGACGGCAATGGGACCGTCTTGCTGACAGACACCGTCCAGCTCGACTCGGGCCGCAACCCGCGACTGTCGCGGCAGCAGGTCGAGGCAGAAATGAGGCGAACAATTGGTGCGACGAATGCTGTCTGGTTGCCCTATGGTCTCGCCCGTGACTACGAGCCGGCCGGAACCCGCGGGCATGTCGACATCGTCGCGACTATCCCATCACCAGGCACTGTACTGGTGCACGATCAGCGTGATCCGTCCCATCCGGACCACGAGCGCTGCGCCCGCTTGCGTCGGGTGTTCGAGGAATCGACCGACGCCGCGGGGCGGTCCTGGAAGGTCCTCTCTGTCCCCGCCCCGAAGGTGCTCCGCGATTACGACGGGTTCGTCGATTACAGTTACATCAACCACGCAGTGGTGAACGGGGCCGTGATCGCCTGTTCTTTCGACGATCCGAACGACGCCGTCGCAGTGGAGATCCTGGGCACCATGTATCCCGGCCGGACGGTCGTTACCATCGACGCGCGGCCCCTGTTCGCCCGCGGCGGCGGCATCCACTGCATCACCCAGCAACAACCTGCCACCAGGGCGCGATCTGTGCCGAATTTCACGGGTCTTAACGTTCTCCACCCAGGCGATTGCACAAGTGACTCTGCGGCCGGCCGCTGAATCGCCTGCCAGTGTTTGAGGTGGCGGGTTTGGGGCTTGTTGGCAGGGCGATGTCGTCGTGGTCGGGGGGTATGGCTCGTGAGTCGCCTGGCACCGCCGCGTGCGGTGGTGACATTCCTAGGATCTGTCCACGCGATTGCGGCGACGTCGACCCGGTTTCCTCTGTAGCTTGATAAAAGCCTGCCCGACCTGTCACCGCAGGTCGTGGCTCCAGACAGGTACGCCTGGAGGTTCGCTCCCGGAGAAGGGCGAGTTGGCGGCAGCAAGGAAGCAGATCACGGCGCTCGGGACCGATCTGATGGCCGCGCGCACCGGGCGATCAAGTTCATCAAGGAAGCGGCGGACCCCAAAAGGCGGTACGCGGGGGTCGAGGTGATCGCCGCAGAAGGTCTGGCCGTTCAGATCGGCTGTCGTGTGCTACGCAGGTCGGAGATGGGCTTTTACAACATCCGTACGCGAGCACCTTCTGAGCGCTCGATTCGGCACGCGATGCTCACAGACATCATCACCGAGATCCACACCAAGTCCCACGACATCTACGGTGCTCGTAGGATCCACGCTGAACTCACGAACGGCCACGGGATTCTCGGCGGTCACGGTCAGGTCGAGATGTTGATGCAGCGCGCCGGGTTGCAGGGCATCATTGAACGGCGAAAGCGGCGGCAGGTCAAACCCCACACGATCGCCATTGAATCTCGTCGAGTGGGACTTCAGCGGTAGTGGCCCGGATCAAACCGTGGGTCACCGACACTACCGCGCGTCCCCGCGAGGGGAATGTGTCCTGCTGCGCCGTCCTGGACACCACTCACGGCGGGGCGTCGGCTGGTCGATCGAGGCGTCACCGACTGCAGCGCTAGTTACCAAATACACTCGGCATGGCAATCGACAGCCGCGTCGACCGCCAGGGCTTAACCTGGATCCACCGATTGCGGGCGGGTTGAGGTCGGCGCGTTAAACGGAGAATGCCTTTCTGATCAGGGAAAATAGGACTTGTCTAAGGTTCCATTTCGCCCGATAAGAGAGGCATCTCGCAGATGCAAGTTTCTCACGCCGCACGGTCCGTCGCTTGGTCATTTGATGATCCGAATCTCGTGTCGGTCTCGGGTGTGCTCCCGATCGTCCGCCTTGCCGATAAAGCCGGGCAGCGGAGTCTCGCCGATGAGTGGTTGAGCGTCCCGACGGACAAGGGTTCGAACGCCGGGTCGAAGGTCGCTTCGCTGGTAGCGGGAATGGTCGCGGGAGCAGATTCAGTCGATGACATGGCGGTGCTGCGCCACAGCGGGATGACGAAGCTCTTCACCTCGATCTACGCGCCCTCGACGTTGGGTTCGCTCTTGCGCTAGTTCACATTCGCCCATGTCCGTCAACTCGATGCCGTCGCATCTCGAATGCTGATCAACCTCGCCGGGGAGGCTGCGATCGTCCCCGCGCCCACGGACGGGCAGATGGTGTTCGTTGATGTTGACGACACGATCATCGAGGTCCACGGGCCGAAGAAGCAGGGCGCGGGGTTCGGATACTCCGGTGTTCGCGGTCTCAACGCGCTCCTGGCGAGGAGTATCGATAGAGCAGACCGCCCCGGTGATCATCGGACAACGCCTCGGCAAAGGCGCCGCCGGATCCCCACGCGGCGCCGCCCGAATCGTCGCCGACGCGCTCACAACCGTCACCCGACTGCCCGGCACGGCAGCAACACCGGTCCTACTGCGCGCGGACTCCGCGTATTACGGCCACGCGACAGTGGCCGCGGCGCTCAAGGCCGGGGCGGACGTGTCGATCACGGCCCGGCAGGATCCCGCAGTCAAACGCGCGGTCGGCTCGATCGCGGACGATGCCTGGACGAAGATCCAGTACACCGACGCGGTCTACGACCACGACACACACCTGGACCTCCGACGCGGACGTGGCTGAGGTCTCCTTCACCGCGTTCTCCTCGAAACCGAAGAAGGACCGAGTTCAGGGGCGTCTAGTCGTCAGGCACATCCCGGAGTTGAACAGGAAAAAGCTATTTCAGCCGACGCTGTTCGACACGCACCGCTTCCACGCGTTCTTCACCACCAGCACTCTCGACACGATCGCTGCCGACCAGGTCCACCGCCGACACGCGATCATCGAGCAAGTCACGCCGACCTGAAGAACTCCACCCTCGCGCACCTGCCCTCAGGGAACTTCACCGCCAACGCCGCCCGACTCGTCCTCGCCGTCATCGCCTTCAACGTCATCCGCACCGCCGGCATAATCGCCGATCAGGCCGGACCGCTGGCGCGGGCGACGACCGCAACAATTCGCCGCGCCCTCGTCACAGTCCCCGCGCGACTGGCGCGTTCCGCACGCCGCATCACCCTGCACCTCCCCGAGGCCTGGCCATGGCAGAACGCGTTCGCGCGACTATTCACGGTCACGCACGCGCCACCACCAATGGCAGCCATCTGGCCATCGCCGCCGAAGCGGCACGACCCAGGATCACGTGGACAACCGGGATGCGACGCCCGGAACTCACCCCTGCCCTCGACACATCACCCCCGACGATCACGCCCACCGAGCCAACCCCGTGCTCATCGGTGGATCGAGGCTTAACGAACACTCGGCAACCTCACCCGATCGCATATGAGTTGATCTACATAGACCACTCACTCGGCGTGAGAATCACTGAGCTGAAGTGACAACCGGACCTTCAGCGCCCCGCATCGCTGCTGGTTGTTGGCTCTTTGGATGTTGTTGCCGCCGGTTGGCCGCCGCCTCGTGCGGATCCGGGTTTGCGGCCAATCGTCAGGAGCCCAGGTCAACGACCTCGGGTCCGGGGGTCGCTTCGTAGAGGGATTCGATCTCTGCCTCATACTTCTCGGCGATGGGCCTGCGTTTGAGTTTCATGGTGGGGGTTATCTCGTCGCCACCCGGATCCCACGGCCGGGGCAGGATGCGGAACCGTTTGACCTGTTCGACGCGGGAGAGGGTGCTGTTGCCTTCTCTTATGGCATCGGTGATTAGTGCGCGCACCACCGGACTGACGGCGGCCGCTGCCGAGGAGGGGTCAGTGAGTCCGAGGGCGTCCTTGCGGGCGGCGACGACGTCGGGGTCGAGGATGATCAGGGCGGTGTTGTACGGCTGGGCGTCGCCGATCGCGACGACCTGAGCGATCAGGGAGCTGGCGGCCTTCATTGCGTTCTCGATGTTGCTGGGGGACATGTTCTTACCGGCCGCGTTGATGATCAGTTCCTTCTTGCGGTCTACGATGGTGACGAACCCATTCTCGTCGATTTCGCCGATGTCCCCGGTGTGTAGCCAGCCGTCGGTGTCGATCGCCTCGGCGGTCTTGTAGGGATCCTTGCGGTAGCCGCGCATCATCTGTGGGCCACGGTAGAGCAGTTCCCCGTCGGCAGCGAGGGCGAGCTGCGAGGGGGGCACGACCTTGCCGACGCTACCGATCTTGATCGCGCCGGGCGCGTTGCTGGTGACGGTAGCGGTGGTCTCGGACATGCCCCAGACCTCATAGATCGGAATCCCGAGACCGAAGAAGAACGCGAGGGTATCCGCGGGAATAGGTGCGGCACCGGAGATTCCCCACCGGCAACGATCGAGACCGAGGCGGCGACGGAGTTTCGCCAGGACAAGTTGGTTGGCGACCGCGTGCTGCGCGACCAGGGGGGCGGGCGGTCTGGTGCCAGCGAGGGTGTATTCGGCTGCTCTGCGTCCGACGTTAAGCCCCCATAGGTTCAGGTTCCGGGTGATCGGGTTAGGGTCGGCGGCCAGGGCCGTTTCGGTGCCGGATTTGATCTTCTGCCAAATCCGGGGCACGGCGAACCAGATCGTGGGTCGGATGTCGGGCAGCACCGCGGTGATGGTGCGCGGATCGGCGACGAGAGTGAGTTGCTGGCCGTGGATGATGCTCGCGTAATGGCTGGCGGTGCGGTCGGCGAGGTGCGCGTGCGGCAGGTAGGACGCGGTGGCATCATCGGGGCCGATCCCGAGAAGCGGTGCCAGGCAGCCGAGTTGGGCAATGATGTTGCGGTGAGTGAGTTCGACACCCTTGGGTGGACCGGTGGTGCCCGAGGTGTAGATCAGGGTAACGATGTCGCTGGCGGTGATCGCCGCCCGCGCGGCCTGGAGGTCGAAGTCCGGGGAGCCGGCGGCTTCGACGTCCTCGAGGGTCAGCGCACCGTCGGCGGGACCGTCGACGCAGATGATGTGCTGCAGCCGGGCCCCGGAAGCCTCGATGCCTGGCAGGAACGCCTTTTCAGTGATGACGACGGTGTTCTCGGCGTGCGAGAACAGGTACGCGATCTGGTCCGGTGAGCTGGTGTTGTAGATCGAGAACGGGACCGCGCCGAGGTGTATCGCGGCGGCGTCGACGAGGTTGAACTCGGGCCGGTTGGTGAGCATGATCCCGACGGTGTCGCCGCGGCGCACGCCCAGGGCGGCCAGCCCGGCGGTCAGTGCGTGTACGCGGGCGGCGTAGTCGCGCCAGGTGATGGCCAGGTGGTCACCGGGGGTGCGCAGGGCGACCGCGTCCGGCTGTAGGGCCGCGGTCCGCTCGAACGCCTCGACCAGGGTGGTGACGGTTCCCCCGTCTGGGTGTGGGCAGGTGATCTCTGCGTCGGTCATGATGTGCTGGCCTCCCGGTGCAACTTCCTTGAACGTGTGGGTCGGCGACGGGCGTCGCCTTTCGCGCAGTGCGGGTGAGGGTTTCGCGTGATGTCATCTGCGACTCCTCGCCGGTGGCGGATGCGCAACACGCGTAGTGGAACGTCTTTCACACCCGGTGTGAAAACGTATTAGGAGACTATCATTCCTATGATCGTACCGCCAGAGGTTTCGCCGAACTCCCCGACCGCCGATATCTGGAGGTCAGCGCGTAGAGGCGACGGGGGTGAAGCGGCTCGCGACGTCGATCCCGGCCAGTAGCAGAGGTACCAGTTCGGTGGTGGCGTCCTCGAAGGTCATGCCCGCGGTGGCGTGGCCGAAGTCGGGATCGGCGAACCGGGCCAGCGAGGCGTCGATGACCTCGGCGACGACGCGGGTGTTGACCTTGCGGAATGCGCCCTGGTCGATGCCGTATTCGATGATCGCCTGCACGATGGCCACGTGGTAGCGAAAGTGGTCGGTCATCAGCCGGGTGACCGCGGGGTCGCGGGCGGCGTCCTCGGTGAAGCGGACGTCAGTGCGGTAGACCTCGGACTGGCCGGCGAGCATGTACTGCTCGAGGAGTTCGCGCGGATCGGTGATCGAGTGCAGGCGCTCGGCGCCGACCCGCCCGACGCGTCGCAACCGGCGGTCGATGGCGATGAGGACGAGTTCGGTGCGGTTGGGGGCGATCTCGTAGAGGGTGCGGCGCGAGCACTGCAATCGGGAGGCGAGGTCAGCGATTGTCAGGTGCTTGAAGCCCTCGGTGATGAAGACATTGCCCATCTCGTCGAGGATCTGCGCTGCTCGGGAGGAGAGATCCTTCGGGCCGAGAGCGGGCGGGCGCAGGTGCACGGGGAGACTGAACTCGGCCATCTCGGGGTGTGCCTTCCGTCGGTACGATTGTCTACTGCATAATACCGCAACGAGGGGGTGGGCGCGGCTGTTGCCCGGTTTCGGTCACTGGCGGTGCGGATTGGCGCCGCCGTCGACGACGATGCGTTGCCCGGTGAGGTAGCCGGCCGGCGGGGAGACCAAGAACGTGACCACGTCCGCGATTTCGTCGGGTCGACACACGTGCCCGAAGGGGCTCTGGGGGTCGAGTTCGACGGCGCGGGTGGCGGTGCCGTTGCTGCGTGCGGCGATCATCCGATCGCCCATCTCGGAGGCCACCAGGCCGGGGGCGACGATGTTGACGTGGATCCCGTTGTCGGCTTCTTCCTTGGCCAGGGTGTAGGCGAGGGCTTCGAGTGCGGCCTTGCCCATGCTGTAGGGTGCCCCACCGGCTTCCATCAGGTGGGTGGCGACGCTGCTGATCATCACGATGTCTCCGCGGGGGCATTGCCGCATCGCTGGCAGGACGAATCGGGTCAGTTGGTGCGGGCCGATGGCGTGGACGCGCAGCAGCCGCTCGACTTCGTCGACGCCGGTGTCAGCGACGAGGTGGCCGCGGCTGGCGATGCCGCCGTTGTGGACCAGGATGCTGATCGGGCCGAGTTCGGTGCCGGCCTGCTCGACCATGGCCTCGGTGTCGTCGATGTTGTCGACGCGGGCGCGGGTGGCGACGGCATTGCCCCCGAGGTCGCGGATCTCCCTGACGGTGTTGAGGGCCGACTGCTCGTCGCGGGCCCAGTTGACGGCGACTGCGGCGCCGCGCCCGGCCAGGGCGAGGCTGGTTGCGCGGCCGATGCCGCGGCCGCCGCCGGTGACCAATGCGACACGGCCGGCGAGATCAGTGGAGGAGGAAGTCATACGGGGCCTTTCGGCTTGGGTGGTTGTCCGTTATGTGGGTTGCTGTGTGGGGCGCTGCTGAGTGCACGTACCCGGCAGCGCCCCACGGCGGGCTCTGACGTAGGTCAGGCGAATGTCGAGCCGGTGCTGGCTTTTTCGATGAGCAGGGCGGGCGGTGCGAAGCGGTCCCCGTACTCCTTGGCCAGGATTTCTGCACGGGCGGCGAAGGCGGCGACTCCGCCAGGGTAGCCGTTGATGTACTGCAACACCCCACCGGTCCAGGTCGGGTAGCCGATCCCGAGCAGGGAACCGACGTTGGCGTCGGCGACCGAGATGAGCACGCCTTCTTCGAGGCAGCGCACGCTTTCGAGGGCCTCGACGAACAGCAGTCGTTCCTTGATGTCCTCGAACGGAACCTCCGCATCGCCGCCGGGGACGTGATCCCGCACTCCGGGCCACAACCGGGTCCGGGTGCCGTGCTCGTCGTAGTCGAAGAAGCCGGCCCGCTGAGCGCGGCCGGGGCGCCCGAGTTCGAGCATGGCCGCGATGACCGTGTCGCCCGGGTGCGCCGCGGGTGCGCCCGTGTCCGCGGCGGCGTTCAGGGTTTCGGTGCGGATCTTGTGCATCGTCTGGAGGTTGAGTTCGTCGCTGATCTGCAGCACGCCGACCGGATACCCAGCCTCGGTGGTGGCCCGCTCGAGGCTGATCGGGTCGACACCTTCGCCGAGCATGGCCAGGCCCTCGAGCACCCGGGTGCCGATGACGCGGCTGGTGAAGAAGCCGCGGCTGTCGTTGACGACGATCGGGGTCTTCTTGATCTGCAGGGCGAGGTCGAACGCCTTCGCCAGGGTGGCGTCGCTGGTGCGGGCCCCGCTGATGATTTCCAACAGCGGCATCTTGTCGACCGGGCTGAAGAAGTGCAGCCCGATGAAGTTCTCCTGGGCGGATACGGCTTCGGCGAGGCCGGTGATCGGGAGGGTGGAGGTGTTCGAGCCCAGGACCGCCCCGTCGGCGACTACCAGTTCGAGTTCGGCGAACACGGCGGCCTTGAGGTCGGGATTCTCGAACACCGCCTCGATGACCAGATCGGCGCCGGCGCAGTCCGCGACCGTAGTGGTCGCGGTGATGCGGTCCAGCACCGCGTCCCGGGTGGCCGTATCGAGTTGGCCGCGGGTGACGGCCTTGTCCACGATCTTCGCCGAGTAGGCCTTGCCGACCTCGGCGGCCTCGAGGGTGACGTCCTTGAGGACGACCTCGAGGCCGGCGCGGGCGCAGCAGTAGGCGATCCCGGCACCCATCATCCCGGCGCCGACCACCGCCACCTTGCGCGCATTCCAGGTCGGGTGGCCGCCGGGGCGGCTGTGGCCGCCTGCCACGGTCTGCATGTCGAAGAAGGTGCCCTGGATCATGTTCTTCGCCATCTGGCTGGTGAGCAGGTCGACGAAGTAGCGGTTCTCGATCCGCAGCGCGGTGTCGACGTCGACCTGGGTGCCTTCGACGGCGGCGGCGACGATGTTGCGCGGCGCGAGGTAGGGGGCGCCGCGTAGCTGCTTGCGCAGCACCGACGGCAGGGTCTGCACGACGGCGGCGAACGACGGGTTCGCTGGGGTGCCGCCGGGGATCGCGTAACCCGGGGTGTCCCAGGGCTGGCCGGCATCGGGGTGCTGGCGGATCCAGGCCTTCGCCCGCTCGAGCAGCTGCTCGGGGTCCTCGACCAGTTCGTCGACGATGCCGACCTCGACCGCGGCGGCCGGGGCCAGGCGCTGACCCTGCAGCAGCAGCGAGTGTAAGGCCTTCTCAATCCCGAGCATCCGCACGGTGCGCACGATGCCGCCGGCGCCGGGCAGCAACCCGAGGGTGACCTCGGGCAACCCGAACCGGGCGTTGCTGCCGGCGACCGCGATGCGGTGATGGCAGGCCAGGGCGATTTCCAGGCCGCCGCCGAGCGCGGATCCGTTCAAGGCGGCCACGACCGGGCGGCCGAGGGTCTCGAGTCGGCGCAGGGTGTTCTTGGCCGCGGCCGCCTCGTCGAACAGCCGCGCGGCGTCGTCGGGGCGGGCGGCGGAAAGGTCCCGCAGGTCGCCGCCGGCGAAGAAGGTCTTCTTCGCCGAGGTGATGACCACACCGCGGATGGCGCCCTTCTCGGCCTCGATCCGGGTGACGGTATGCTGCATGGTCTTTTGGTAGAGATCGTTCATTGTGTTGGCCGACTGGCCTGGGTCGTCGAGAGTTAGCACGACGATTCCGTCGTCGCCTTTCTCCCAGCGGATCGCTGTCTGCTCACTCATATTCGTGTGGCTCTCTTCGGGTGTGCGGGTGGCTGTTTCAGAAGCGTTCGATGATGGTGGCGATGCCCATACCGCCGCCGACGCAGAGCGTGACCAGGCCGTAGCGTTGATCGCGGCGTTCGAGCTCGTCGAGGACGGTGCCGACGATCATCGCTCCGGTGGCGCCCAGCGGGTGGCCGAGCGCGATCGCGCCACCGTTGACGTTGACCTTCTCGTGCGGCAGATCCATATCGCGCATGAACCGCATGGCCACGGCGGCGAAGGCCTCGTTGATTTCGACCAGGTCGATCTGGTCGATGCTCATGCCGGCGCGGGCGAGGGCTTTGCGGGTCGCCGGAACGGGGCCGGTGAGCATGATGGTGGGGTCGGCGCCGGAGACCGCGGTGGCCACCACCCGCCCGCGCGGGGTCAGCCTGAGGTCGCGGCCGGTCTGTTCGTTGCCGATCGCGACCAGGGCGGCGCCGTCGACGATGCCCGAGGAGTTACCGGCGGTGTGGACGTGCTCGATCTTCTCCACGAAGTGGTACTTCTGCAGCGCGACCGCGTCGAAGCCGCCGAGTTCACCGGCCTTCGCGAACGACGGTGGCAGTGCGGCCAGGGTCTCGACCGTGGTTCTGGGCCGGAGGAATTCGTCCTGTTCGAGGATGGTCAGCCCGTTGCGGTCGGTGACCGGGACGACCGACCGGTTGAAGAAGCCGTTGGCCTGGGCCTTGGCGGCGCGGGCCTGGGATTCGGCGGCATAGGCGTCGACATCTTCCCGGGTGTATCCGTCGAGGGTGGCGATCAGATCGGCACCCACGCCCTGTGGGACGAATCGGGTTTCGTAGCTTGTCTCGGGGTCCATCGCCCAGGGGTTGCCCTCCGAGCCCATCGGGATCCGGGACATCGATTCGACGCCGCCGGCGAGGATCAGGTCGTGCCACCCCGAGCGCACCTTCTCGGCGGCGGTGTTGACCGCCTCGAGGCCGGAGGCGCAGTACCGGTTGAGCTGCACGCCCGCCACCGTCTCCGGCAGCCCGGCGCGCAGCGCCGCGGTCTTGGCGAGGACCCCGCCCTGTTCACCGATGGGGCCGACGGTGCCCAGGACGATGTCGTCGATGCGGTGCGGGTCCAGGTTCGGATGCCTGCTGCGGAGGGCGTCGATCAGCCCGACGACGAGGGCGACGGGTTTGACCTCGTGCAGGGAGCCGGCCTTCTTGCCCTTGCCGCGCGGTGTTCTGATCGCGTCGTAGATCAGCGCTTCTGCCGTCATGACGGTCCTTTCTGTGTGGCCCCTGGTCGGGGCCGGGAGAGGGTGCGGTGTGGTAGTGGTGCCGACAACCGGAACCGTGGGGGAGTATGGGTTCAGGTGTGCGGCTGGTCGAGCAGATGAGCGGCGAGACGTTCGCGGTGCTCGGCGGCGCTGCCCAAGGTGGCGGCGTCGGTGACGGCGCGCTTGAAGTAGAGGTGGGCGTGGTGCTCCCAGGTGAATCCGATGCCGCCGAAGATCTGCAGGGTCTGGGCCGCGGTCGTGCTGAAGGCGTCCGTCGCGGTCGCTTTCGCCAGGCTCGCCAGCACGGCGGGGTTGGTGCCGTCCTCCTTGAGCGCCCAGGCGGCGTAGTAGACGACCGAGCGGGCGTGTTCGAGAGTGATCATCAGATCGGCGAGCCGGTGCTTGACGGCCTGGAAGGAGCCGATGGGTCGCCCGAACTGGATCCGGGTCTTGGCGTGGGCGACGGCGGCGTCGAAGCAGTGCTGGGCGGCGCCGAGTTGCTCGGCAGCCAGCAGGACAGTGGCGCGGTCGTAGGCCGCGGTGAGAGCGGCGACTTCGTTGGTTTCGCTGGTGATCAGCGTTGCGGGGCAGTCGTCGAAGGCCAGGTTCGCGCGGCGGCGGGTCAGGTCGAGTGTGCTCAGCGGCTGCGCCGCGTAGCCGGGTGCTCCGGCATCGGCCAGGAACAGTGCGACCCCGGCGTCGGACCGGGCGGCGACGAGTACCACATCGGCCTGCGGGGCGTCGAGGACATGTTCTGCGGTGCCGGACAGCGTCCAGTGCCCGTCGCGGCAGTGCGCGGTGGCCGCGATCCCGGCGACGTCGATGCCGGCGCCGCGGTGCGGGACACCCACGGCCGCGGTGGTCGTCCCGGCGGCCAGTGCCTCGAGCAGCCCCGGGGTACTGGACTGGTCTGCGACCGCGGCCAGCAGTGACGTGGCCAGCGCCAGTGTGCCGAGGACCGGCCCGCAGACGAGGGCAGCGCCGAGTTCTTCGACGACAATCGCCTTGTCTACCAGGGTGCCGCCCTCCCCGCCGAGTTCGACGGGGACGTCGAGGCCGATCACCCCGACTTCAGCGCCGAGTTTCTTCCACAAGGCCCGGTCGAAGCCGGTGTCGGTGCCCATGGTGTGCCGCACGGACTCCGGCGTGCAGTGCTGCTGGCACCAGCGGCGAACGGTGCGGCGCAGCTCGGCTTGTTCGTAGCTGAAGGTGAATTCGTTCCCGCGGAGTACGAGAGTTGATGCGTTAGCCACGGGGTATGTCCTTCCACGGCAGGGTGTCGTCGGTACGGGGTTCTTTCGGCAGGCCGAGGATCCGCTCGGCGAGGATGTTGCGAAGCACATCGGAGGTGCCGCCCTCGATGGTGTTCGCCCGCGAGCGCAGGAACTGGCGTTGGATCGAGTGGCCGTTCGCGGCCGGGGCCAGGTCGTAGGAGTCGTAGAGCGTGGCCTCGGGGCCGAGCAGGTCCATGCAGAAGTCGAAGACGTCCTGGTTGAACTCGGCGCCGAAGAGTTTCGCGATCGATCCCTCCGGCCCGGGGGAACTGGATGCACCGCCCACCTGGGCGCGGGCGGTGGTCAGCCGATGCGACTGATCGGCGATCCACAGTTCGACCAATCGGTCCCGCAACACCGGGGTGTGGCTCTCCGGACGCGACTGCCACAAGTCCAGCGCGATCTCGGCGCCGGTGACGACCGCGGCACCGATCGAGGACCGCTCGTTCATCAGGGTGGTCATCGCCACCCGCCAGCCGTTGCCGACCTCGCCGAGCCGGTGGGTGTCCGGGATGACGACGTCGGTCAGGTAGACCTCGTTGAACTCGGCCTCACCGGTCATCTGTCGCAACGGTCGCACCTGCACGCCAGGGTGGTGCATGTCGACGACGAAGTACGTCAGCCCCTGGTGTTTCGGGGCGGCCGGGTCGGTGCGGGCGAGCAGCATCGCCCACCGGGCCCGGTGCGCGTAGCTCGTCCACACCTTCTGCCCGTTGACGATCCACCGGTCGCCGTTGCGGACCGCGGAGGTCGCCAGACTGGCCAGATCCGAGCCGGCCGAGGGTTCGCTGAACAGCTGGCACCAGATGTCCTCACAGGTCGCCAGCGGTCGCAGCAACCGGGCGGCGAGCTCGGGGGCGGCGTGCTCGCACACCGTCGGCGCGCCCATCCCGTAGCCGATCGGGTTCTCGAAGAACGGCGAGCGCACCCCCGCCTCCCGGAACACCTCGTCGGCGGCCTGCTGCGCGCCGCGGGAGTGCCCGAGTCCGCCCAGTCCCGCCGGGAAGTGCACCCAAGACAGTCCGGCATCGAAGCAGGCACCGTAGAACGCCGTGATTCCTACCTGGTCCGGGGGAAATTCTTCGAGCACGGCCTGGGCGGCTGATGCAACGCGTTCATTCTCGCTCTTCACGTGGGTCCACTCCGTTATCGATGGGAACCCCGAGTGGGGTCATTTTCACGGTACTACAGTCTTGCAATTAGTACCAGGAAAATTTGCCTGTCAATAGTCCCAAGGAAAACCGACTCTTGCGGTACCATAAGCAATACGATAGTTTTGCTTATGTGCACATATGGTGTGTGTCACAGTCGTTCCCGTTCGGGATTGGAAGGAATCGAAATGGCTGACTTCGACGGCAAGGTCGTCGCGATCTCAGGAGCCGCCCGCGGCCAAGGCCGCTCGCACGCGGTGCGATTCGCGAAGGAGGGGGCCCGCCTGGTGCTCTTCGACATCTGCGGCCAGATGTCCGAGGTGCCCTACGCGATGGCCACCAAGAATGACCTCGACGAAACCGTGCGCCTGGTCCAGGAAGCCGGCGCCGAAGTGGTCAGCGGGGTCGCCGATGCCCGCACCTACGACGAAGTCGCCGCGGTCATGCAATCGGGCATCGACGCGTTCGGTAGCCCCGACGTCGTCGTCGCCAACGCCGGCATCTGGAGCGAAGCGGGAGCATTGTGGGAGATGACCCCCAAAGACTTCCGCGCGGTGGTCGACGTCGACCTGATCGGCGCCTGGCACACCTTCCGCGCCGCACTGCCGACCATGGTCGACGCCGGAAAGGGTGGCTCGATCATTGCCACCATCTCCGCCGCAGGACTCAAGCCGCTCCAAAACATCGGCAACTACGTCGCCGCCAAGCACGGACTCGTCGGCCTGGTGAAGACCGCCGCCCTCGAACTCGCCCCACACGGCATCCGCGCCAACTGTGTCTCCCCTGGAAACACCAACACCCCGATCTTCCGCAACGACGCCATGAAGCGGCTGTTCGTGCCCGACCAGGACGAACCCTCGGATGACGTGTTCCTCTCCCGCGCCGCAGGAATGGTCCCACTCGGGGTGCCGTACATGGAACCCGGCGACATCACCGAAGCGGTACTCTGGCTCGCCTCCGACCACGCCCGCTACGTCACCGGCACCAACATCTCCGTCGACGGCGGCAGCGCGATCTCCTGACGTGTCTGGATCGCTCACACCGCACAACCCCGAAAAGAAGGTACTCGTGAACCTGACCGATGTAGATCAGAAGGCCCGCATCGTCGTCACCGGCTATAGCGATAAGGGCACCTCGAAAGTCACTTCCGACACCACCGGTGCGATCCGGTATCCCTCACCCAACGTCACCTCGACCGTCCTCTTCGAGGCCGAGTCGTTGCCGGTGATCGCCGGCGCGGACCTGGTGCAGCAGCAGGAGCGGTACATGCCCACTCGCGAGGGGGTGAAGGTCTTCCTCACCTCCGTCGCTCCGGACGAAAGCTGGTCCGCCGACCCCGACTCCTACCGCGAGACCATCCAATCAGCGGGCCTCGACGACCTCGACGGCCGGCCGCCGGGATTCCACCAGACCCCGACGGTCGACATCATCACCGTCGTCTCAGGAGAAATCTATGCCCTGCTCGACGAGGAGGAAGTCCTACTCACGCAGGGCGACACCCTCGTCCAGCGCGGCACCCCGCACGCCTGGAGCAACCGGTCCGGCCAGGTGGCCGTCATCAGCGGCGTCATGGTCACTGCCGTCGATCCCGCCGAACGCAACTGACCGCTCGCACCCTCCTTCCGAACACCGCCGAGACCGTTCCAGGCGAACGCTCTCGGCGGTGTCGGCCAGCAACCCGATCAAGGACACCCCATGCCGCGCCTGCGCCAAGTCTCACGAGCCGACGTCACCGACCCGGTGATCTCGAAGTGGTACGACCGCCTCTTCGGTGACCGAGACCCGGTGCAGAACCCGGGCACACGGACAGGCTCACGGGGGGACTGGTGGACCACCTACGCCCTCGTCCCCGACCTCTTCCGATACGTCGCTCAGGGCATCGAGGTGTACGAGAACCCGGACCGCACAATCCCACCCGCTATTCGGGTGCTATGCCAGGCCCGCGCCGGCTGGGCCCGCGGCAGCAGGTTCGTCTTCTCCCAGCACAGCAAGTTCGCCCGCGCTGCCGGCGCCACCGACGAGCAGGTCGACGCACTGCCCGCCTGGCAGGTTGCCACCTGCTTCGACCCGGCCGAACGCGCCGCCCTCACCTACACAGACTGCCTCGTCCTCGGCGGCGGCCGCGTCCCCGACGAGATCTTCGGTGCCCTTGTCGAGTCCTTCACCGACGAGCAGATCCTCGAGCTGACCTTCGCGATCGGCCTCTACGAAATGCACTCCACCATCTGCCGGGCTCTGCGCCTCGAATTCGACGACCGCGACGACCCCGTCACCGAAGCACCGTCCGCCACTCCCTAGACGGTATGGAGTGACGCCCGGCATTGGTCGGGGTTGCGGGCCGGGGCCTCACGCACAAAGACTCGTGGGTTACCGAGCAGGTGTCCCTGCCCGGCCTATCCGACATTGTGGGAGGCCCCGGTGTTTTCAGAGCGTACGAGTGTGGGACTCGATGTGCACGCACGATCGGTCGCGGCGGCGGCGATCGACAGCGTGACAGGCGAGCTGATCCAAGCGAGATTGACCCCGGATTATGCGCATGTCCAGTCGTGGTTGAAGGAGCTCGCCGGGCCAGTCGCGGTGGCCTATGAGGCAGGCCCGACTGGATTCGGGCTGTGTCGGTACCTCACAGCTCAGGGAATTCGGTGCGAGGTGGCCGCACCGAGCAAGCTGCAACGCCCAGCCGGTGATCGGGTGAAGACTGATGCGCGGGATGCCGTGCACCTGGCCCGGCTGTTGCGTCTGGATGAGATTACGGCAGTGTCTATTTCCGACGGTCGAGCAGGAGGCCGCCCGGGATCTGGTCCGAGCTCGAGAGGACTGTCGTGGTGATCTGATGCGGGCTCGGCATCGTCTCTCGAAACTGTTGCTGCGGCACGGCATCGTCTACTACGGCGGTGCGGCGTGGACCGGAGCACACGACCGTGGCTGCGCACCGAAGCAGCCCCGTTGTTGACTTCGCCCGCGACCCGGATGACTTTCGACACCGACTACGACCACGTGCTGACGATGCATGCCCGACGCCGTTGTCTGGACGCGGCGATCGAGCAGATGGCCTCGAACAGTGAGTTCACCGACGTCGTGCACCGATTGGGATGCTTGCGCGGGGTGAGCACCTTGACCGCGTTCGGCCTCGCGGTCGAGATTGGCGACTGGGAACGGTCCACCGGCAACACAATCGGCTCGTTCGTCTGAATTGACCCGGGTTTGATGGAGGCAGGTTTTACCGGAAGGGACACTTGTTTCATGCCTCGCCCATCGAAGTACTCACCCGAGTTGCGGGACCGTGCCACACGGATGGCTATCGATGCTCGGAAGGATCCCGAGACCGCGTCCGGAGCTCTGGCCCGGATCGCTAAGCAACTCGACATCAACCCCGAAACGCTGCGGAACTGGGTCCGCAGAGTGGAGGCCGGCCAAGCCGAATCGCCTGGGATTGAAACGGTTTCCGACATTGAGCGGATCCGCTTGTTGGAGAAGGAAGTTCGAGAGCTGCGTCGGGCGAACGAGATATTGAAGACGGCGTCGGCTTTCTTCGCGGCCGAGCTCGACCGGCCACACCGCTGATCGTCGCCTTCATCGATCAGCACCGACATCGATGGCCCGTCGAGGCGATCTGCACTGCCCTGTCGGAGGCGGGTTGTGCGATCGCGCCATCGACCTACTACGCCGCCCGCAGCCGACCGCCGTCGGTCCGAGCAGTGCGCGACGAGTACCTCAAGACCCAGATCGTGCGGGTCTATGAGGCCTCCGGCGGAATCTACGGGCGACGCAAGATCCGCGCCGCCCTCCACTTGGAAGGGATCACCGTGGCCAAGTGCACCATCGAACGACTCTGCGCTGACCTGGGGAGCCGCGGTGTCGTGCGGGGCAAGTTCCCGCGCACCACCCGCCCGGCACCCGAGACCGCACGCCCGGCCGATCTGGTCGATCGCATGTTCGCCGCCGAGGCGCCAAATCAGTTGTGGGTTGCCGACATCACGTACGTGCGGACCGAGGTCGGCTGGGTGTACGTGGCGTTCGTGCTGGACGTGTTCTCCCGGATGATCGTCGGGTGGCAGACCTCGACCCGCATGCTCGCTGACCTTGCGATCGACGCCCTGGCGATGGGATTGTGGCTGCGCCGACGGTCCGGTCAGGACCTGACCGCGCTGATCCATCACTCCGACCGCGGTGTGCAATACCGAGCCATCCGCTACACCCAGGCCCTCGATGAAGCCGGCGCCATCGCCTCAGTCGGCTCGCGCGGGGACTCCTACGACAACGCGATGGCCGAAGCCCTGAACTCGTTGTACAAGCACGAGCTGATCTACAAGAAGGGACCGTGGACAAGCACCAACGCCGTCGAGATCGCCACCGCCGAATGGGTTCACTGGTACAACACCACCCGCCTGCACTCGGCCTTGGACTACCAACCACCCGCGGCGATCGAAGCCGACTACTGGGCCACGAACACGGCCCGAGATCTCACCTCACAGAACAACTGATCGCTCTCCAACAAACCCGGGTCTTGACATCACGCCTACCTGCCTCGGCACGCTGCCCCTGCCCCTGGGCGTCGCCGGACGCGAAGGCTCCACCATCATCGTCGCGCTCAACGGACTGCGACTCCTCCGCCGCTCAGCATGGCTACCGGTGAGCACGGCGTAACCGGACACCACCGAACCCTGTGGACCAGTGACGAACATCCGCTGAGAGCACAGTACTCACCCGGGCGAGAGAACTGGGCGAATCAGACGGTGTCACTATGCGACGATGACATTCATGGAGTCGACTCACACATCCGTCGATACCGTCTACCACCAGGTGACAACTCGCGTGGCCACCCTCGACGGGCCCAGGCTCGTCGAGGAACTGCGCATCTTGCTCGGAGCCCGTCTGGTCGCGTATCTCGCAGGCGCGTCGAGCACCTCCACGGTCACCGGCTACATCACCGGCGCGGTCACAATCGGGGACGACGCTCGCGCCCGGTTGCACGCGGCCTACACCGTCGCTGCCCTGCAACACCGCCTTGGCGCCACCCCCGCATTGATCCAGGCGTGGTTTCAAGGCCGCAACCCACACCTGAACGATCACGCACCAGCAAGGGTCATCGCCGCCGATCCCAGCTCCGTCGGGCACACATTCATCTCGGCCGCCGTCGCGCTGGTGCGCGAGTAGTGGACGCCGACGCTGAATTCGCAGCCACACAGAGAATCGGGAATCGACTCGATGCACTCGCGCAGGCCGAGGCGGTCTTCGACTCGCTGGTGGAGCCCCACTGCACATCCGACGGCAGCTAGCGGCGTTCGTCGACGATCTCCTCGAGTCCGACTCGCTGCGGCGCTCTGCGGTCGAGTCGCCGCCGACAGTGGGCCGGCGATGCTAGGCGGTGATACGACGACGTCGCCCTCA
Source organism: Gordonia liuliyuniae (assembly GCF_021738805.1). Classification (NCBI taxonomy): domain Bacteria; kingdom Bacillati; phylum Actinomycetota; class Actinomycetes; order Mycobacteriales; family Gordoniaceae; genus Gordonia; species Gordonia liuliyuniae. The sequence continues at coordinate 309,566 of NZ_JAKKOR010000011.1, forward strand.
CAGAGTCAGCGCGCGAACAGCGTGGTCGGTTATTTCGCGGGTGATCGACGTGTTCGAAAGTGATGTCTGGGTGAGATAGTGGACCTGAGTTTCGATACCCAGGACGGCGAGCACCGCGGCGCGCTCAGCGGCGATCGCGGGTACGCCGTCGTCCACGAGATAGTCGGCTAGAGCCGCTGCAAGCCGTCAGAGGAGGGCTTCGTACTCTTCGGCCAGCGTATGCGACATGACGAGGTGCCGAAGTCGGCCATGAGCTGGTCCGTGGCTTCTGTTCTGCGAAACGGTCACCGCCACCAGGTCGTAGAGTACGTCCGGCCACGGACGGGCGCCGACTGGATTGTGTGCGAGCACCTCGTTGATCGCATCCTCGCCACTGCGTAGGTGACGTCGGGCGATCTCGTTGAGAATCGCCTGTTTCCCGCCGAAGTACTGGTAGATCGATCCGATTGAGACGCCCGCGCGTTCGGCGACCCGATTGGTGGTCAGGATTCGGCCTTCGCTGGCGAGTAAGCGAGTAGCTGCTTCGACAATCACGTCAACAGTGAACGTAGACCGTTGTTGACGTGGTCTTTTCCGCATACGGCAATGGTATTGGAATGCGAGTTGTTGCCCTCTGAAGTCAGAGCGAGGCTGGATGTCATGACAACGAACCCCTACATTGAGTTCCTTCCCGAGCGTTGGCGCCGAATCGCCGAACCCGTTGAATCTAAGTCGACATGGTGGAAGTGGGTACGCGAACCACAGACTCGGGGTCACGGTGCTGGCGCAGTCGATGTACACATTGCTCGCGTGCCACGTCCGGACGCACCGATACGCGTCATGCTTGTTCACGGTGCAGGTGGGCACAGCGGGCTCGTCTGGCCGTTAGCGGCGATCCTGCTTCCGAGGGATGCGATGTATTGGCACCTGACGTACCCCTGTACGGCCTGACCAAGGTCGAGCATCCCGGCCGGGTCCGTTATGACGACTGGCCGTGCATGCTCAGTGACCTCGTTACGGCAGAGACCGACGAAGACACCCGACCGCTGCTGCTCTTCAGGGCAAGCATGGGAGGCATGCTCGTGCTACGAGGCTGCGCACCGTATTCAGCGTGCAGCCGCAGTAGTCGCAACGTGCCTTCTTGACTTCGCCGGGGATCCTGATGTCGTGCGCCATGCGACACGAAGTCGTACTCTCGCGTGGGCCGCTCCGTCACTTCGGTTCATACCGTCCTGCATGGGACGGCGGCGCATACCTGTGACGTGGTTCGCGCCCGTTCACCTGATGAGTAAGAACGCCGAGTTGTCGAGGCTGTGTGCCACCGACCCGCGCGGAGCCGCATCGCGACTAGCTCTTCGGGTGATCGCCGACATGCTTGCGCACGTTCCTCCGCGCCCCGAGGCGTTTCGCGGGCCGCGCGGCGTTCTCCTCCACCCCGGTAGCGACGACTGGACTCCCCCGAACTGTCGATGCTCCTCGCTCCCGTTAACGGGCCACGCTGTCGGCCTGACGTTCCGGCCGCCTGAGAATCGAGCGGCAGCGGCACTGTGCGCGCGAATGTGCCCTGTCGAGTCAGGTCGGGTGAACCGTGCAGTGAGCGCATTCCTGATGCTGGTGGGCGACGGTGTGCGTCAAGGACCTGTGTAGGAGTCGAGGCGTCCGTACAGGCTGGCGATGAGATCGTCCTTGGCGTTGATGTCGGCTCGAAGTCGTCTGGTCTCGGCGTCTTTGGCGGTCAGTTGAGCAAGCAATGCCGAGATGATGGTGCTGTCGGTCGTGGCCGGGCTCGGCGCCTAAGCGCGGCTCCTGTCGGCAATGTCGGTGTCTCTCGCTATGGTTCGGACGTGAGAAACAGTGGCGACCATCGTCGGCGATCGCGCTGGCCGTAAGTTGCGCGCTCTCTGCGTCGGCCTGTGCCGCGTTGCCGAGAGCCGATCTCGGAAGTCTGGGCACAACTCAGCGCAGCAGTTCGGTGATACCAGGTGCAGCCGCGCACACCCTTGCCGACCTTCCCGTGAAAAGACGTGCACCGAAGACTGGCCACACCCGAAAACATTTCGGCCCAGCATGGACTGACGACAACACGGCGCTGTGGGACACGACGTGCTGAGCACCCGAATTATCACGAGATCACGTTCAGGGGCGGTTCGGTTCGCTCAGGTCGCGGTACCTGAGTTGGCGAACGATCTCCTACGTGACGTGCGAGGGACGGAAGGCATGAGAGTCGAGGTGTTGCTGTGAATCGGCGCATCGTACTGCGCTGGATGGCGTGCTTCGCCGCGGTCGCCGTGCTGTCGGGATGCTCTATCGTGCCGAGCGCCGAGGAGGTCACCACTGACTTGCAGGTTTCGTCTGCGGAGACTTCTGGCGCGGCGCAGGTGACGCCTCCGGCGGTCGAGCAGTCGGCTACGGGAAGTGCGGCGGTGGCGTTGGCGGGGTTGCCGGTCAAGGGGCGAGCGCCCAAGGCGGGGTATGCGCGTAGCCAGTTCGGGAAGGCGTGGACTGATGAGAACACGGCCTTGTGGGGCGGTGATTCATTGAGTACTCGCGAGAACATCCTGTCGCGCGATCTGACCAACGTCATCTGCAAGGCCAAGCCGGCAGCTCCGGTCCTTCCGCCGTGCGTGGTTCAGTCAGGTATTTTGACCGATCCTTATACGGGAGTGACGTTGAACTTCGTTCGCGGGCAAGAGAGTTCGCAGCTCGTGCCGATCGACCATGTCGTCGCTCTCGGCGATGCGTGGCAGAAGGGCGGTCAACAGATTACGGCGGCCGAGCGAGTGAACCTGGCCAACGACCCACTCAATCTGATCGCCACAACGCGTGCACCGAATTCGGCCAAATCGGACTCCGATTCCGCGTCGTGGTTGGTTCCGAACTGGAAGTTCCGTTGCATGTACGTGGCCCGGCAGATCGCTGTGAAAAGCAAGTACCGACTATGGGTCACCAAATCCGAGGGCGAAGCGATGGAGAGGGTCCTAGCCCGGTGTCCAGGGCAGAGCTTGCCGACCGAGGCAGAGGCCTCTCAGCGCACTGTGAGCCCATGAGATCGCGCCAGGTGCACGTTGGCCCGGCGCATACGCATCCCGACAGTGGAACATGACCGATCTGTCCGTGGCTTTCCATCTCCGCGACTATTTGGAACTGGCTCGTTGGGGCCGTTACCCGGCGGCGAAGCATCTCTACGTACCGAATGGGAACACTTGGCTACCGGCGAGTTGTGGAGGACTTTTCTGGATGAGCTGCGGAGATGTAAGACATAGCGCTGCCCACCGAGAGCCCGAACTGCCGCATCAGGCCGACCGGATCCTCCGATATCTTCGCTTCGTACAGAATACGGTCGGTGCGTAGTGCATTGCATGTTGTCCCGATGGAGCGAAAGGCGCTCGCGAGGGTATCTCCAGAGATCGGTTTGTCCTCTGGGGTGAACGCGGAGTTTCTGGTTATGAAGACGTGATCGTTTCTCGTCATTGGCCAACTAGTCGACCGCTCAGCAAACCAACGACTCAAGGCGTCCATCGTGACGTGGTCGATATAGATCACTCGCTTGGGCAACGTAATTCGTGCCTGGGCCATATCGATCTCGCCAATCTTCAGGTGGACGATCTCCGAACGTGATGCGCCGTGGATCGCCGTCAACGCGACCATCGCGCGGGCCATCGGCGTCGCTGTACGATCGAGAAGCCCCTGAATGGCATCGTCGGGCAGACCGACAGGAAAGTGATCAACCACCCGAAATGGGATTCTGGACGTGGGATCTGTGGAGATGACTTTCTCGGCTTTGAGCGTCCCGAAGATAGAACGAACGGCCACACCATAGTTTCCGGCATCAGGCGTAGTCGAATTCTCGTCGCGCCACCGCCGAACGTCGTCAGCAGTGACCTCTGACAGCGATGAGTAGCGCTCGGCGGCGAACTCGATGAGCGAGCGAGCTCGCCGCAGGTAGCCGGCAATCACCCGCCACTGCAGCGGAGGGCGGCGACGCCGGCCGTATCCGCGCATTGCGCGGACCCACACCTCGATTTCGGTGGCAAAGGGTGGTTTGAGCTCCTCTATCCGAGCCTGGACCCATCGTTCGTCCGACGTCGAGGGTTCGTCCCGGTCGACCATAGAGAACGCCTCCAGGACGAACACGGCGTGTACAGCAGTCACGTTGTCGTATGCAGCGTTCAGGGGCCAGACGTCGTGCTCGTGTATCGGAGCATCGGAGCCGAGCCAGCCGAAGAGGATCCGCAGAGTTCGGAGCAGGACGCGGATCGCCGGGGGTGACCATTTCATCTCCGATACGTACGTCCTCATTGCCTCGAGCAGTGCAATGTCTTCGGGTGAGAGTGCAGGTGGTGGATCGTCGCACACACCGCTCCAGTCGCGGGTCAGGGAGAACAGCTCAAATTGGCCGCGGTGTTGACGGTGCTCCGACGCTGCGCTTGCGGGTTCTTCGCGACGCCGTTTAATTACCTGTTCAGTTCGCCAGTTGGGCGGCTCGTAGCCTAGGGCTCCGCTCTGGGTTCTGATCGCTGGCGCCAACGGTCCGGCGAAGAACAGCTGATTTCCGGTGGGCGGTACTGGGTCTGGCCACGCGGTCACAAGAGTGAGCGTGCAGCTGCGGCACAGCGTGCGGTCGTCGTCCGGAATGAACTCGCTTGTCCCCACGTGTATGCCGCTGCGACCGCAACGTTCACAGTCCCCGACGGGATGTCCTTGACGCCACCACCGACACCGGCCACATAGCGTGTAGTCGTTTCCCCACGAACCGCACTCTGCGCATTGCCGCTGATGGGCTGGCTTCTTCGTCCGCCACCGCGTCGTCGGTAAGGACTTGCGACGTGCATCGTTCGCGGGAGAGGGCGAGCCGCGAGTTGCTGGGCGACCGTTCTCGTCCCAGCGGTCGACTCGGCGAAGCACCTCGACGATCGAACCGCGGTAGTCGTCGATGCCGTCGGCGTCGGAGGGGGTCATAGCCTCCGCCTCGTCGGCGATCATCGCGGCGAGGACCAGTCTCATCATTCTGGTCAGTGCGGCACTCCACGCGCCGCCGCGACCATACTCGGCTTTCATCGCCGCAATTGCCGAAATCGCCTCGTCGAGGCCGTCGACTTCGCGATTGAAGATTCGCGATGCCAACGCGCGGGTGAGGTGCCGACGCACGGGAAACAATTCGAGTTGGCCTGGGCTCGTCGGTGGTGGGCAGATCGTCGGATCGTCGACTGCAGGCAACGCAGTCGCCCGTATTACCCAGGCGGGAGATCGAGGCGGAAGACGGCTCGGATTGCGCCGCGCGGCGTCGCCGCGGTTGAAGCCGCGCGCTAACGGTAGACGGATGTGGTCGAGGTTCAAAAACAGCTGGTTGCCACACCCGGCGATCGGACTGAGCATCCAGTGCGGCGCAACAGTGCGGACAGTCACCATGCACAACCGGCACAAGTCGTTCCGGTTCAGCCACGACCGGTGCCCGCATCGCCAACACACACACATCGACGTCTTCGGATTCGCGGCCCAGATCCGGCAGTTCGTACACAACCTTGAGGCTGCATCGACATCGGCGGCCCACGCGAAACAGCCCTGACACTGACACACATCCCTGGGCATCGGAACCGCCTCACCTGGACAAGTTAGTTCGGAGGCCGCAGGTTCGGCCGTCCTGCACGCAACGGTCGCGGGACTGGCCGTTGAGAATGATGTTCAGAACTGTCGCCGACCGCCTCAGCAGGGCTATCGGCAGCCGCGGCCACCGGCTCAGCTTCTAAGAGGTCCGCGATCGTGCAGTTCAAGGCAGTACACATCTTGTCGAGCTCGTCGAGCCGGACACTGATCGGCTGACCGCTCCAAAGCTTGGCGACCTTGCTAAGCGACGGAGTGAACCCGACTTCAGCGAAAACCTGCAAGAGATCGGTAGGCCGCCAGATATCCCGCTGCGCCGCCACCATGCGTAGATTCCACTTCACCGGAGCCTCCCTTCATCAACGCGTAGACGCTGGACAACTCGCTCGGCCGACGCGCGACTCGCTATCTCAGGATCGGCCGCCGCAGTCGCCAAATACCCGACTGTCGTTGACGCTCGCTCGTGTCCGAGCAGCTTCTGTACCTCCCACAATCCCATTCCCCTCTCGTAGTTGTGCGTTGCACACGCATGCCGCAACAGATGCGGATGAAGGTGACTCACCGGCCCAGGCAGGAATTGTGCACTCGCACTCGACAGAGCGTCACGGAACGTGGCAGGCGTGATCGGCGAACCCGGAGCGTTTGACATCCCAAGCGTCGAGAGGGCCTTCGGTAGCCGCTCAGACGGGAACAGCGGGGCCTGCGGATGCGAAGGGTCGTCAGCGAAACCGCCGCGAACTTCCTCGACATACCACCACAACAGTTCGCGACCATCAGCAAAAAGAAACGCGAGCCTCTTGCGAGGACCTGAGCCGCCATGGCCCTTGCCCCGCACAAGGAACCGCCCCCATTGCCCAGAGTCCCAGTAGATCTCGTTCAACCCGACCCCACACAGCTCCGCAGCCCTAACACCGGAGATGTAGGCAAGCTTGGCCATCACGTAGTTGCGGCTCGCGACGTAGGGCTTACGGGCGTGAGGCAAAGCGTCTCGCCATCCGCTGAAGAACGTCAACGTGTCGCGGCGCGACGGCGGCACACGCAGCTCGAAGTCGCCGCGATGGATAGACCTGTTGAACGCATCGATTGGAGAGCTGACAGTGACACCGAATCGGCGATGGATCTCAGAGCCGTATCGCTGCTCCAAGAACGCGAAGTATCCGTCGATCTTCTGCATCTTGCCCCGCACCGTGCTCGGCGCATGCTTTCCAGGGCCGGCAAAGTAGCGGTCGATATCCTGCGGCGCTAGATTCCATGGCTGCGTCTCAAAGTAGTCCGCGATCTCGATGATCGGCTGGATCAGATTCTCGAGCGTCCCCGGCGCCAGACCCGCTGCATCACGGGCCCACCGGTACTCGGCGAGCGTATCGACAAAATACGACTGCGCGTCATCTGGCGAGGACCTTCCAGGTCGACCGAACGGGACCACTTCAGCGAGCGCACCCGCAGCTCCCCGGCGCTCAGCAGAACCACTACCCGCGTCCGATAGTTCAGGACGCAGGACGGTGATTCCCGAATCGTCCATACTTTGAAACAATACGCTAGTAACTGTCGAAATCCGATAGTTACTGGCGAAATTCTCTGGCGGTAGGCTCGCAGCCAGGCACGTCCGTGACCAGCACTGGCAGGTCAGCGCGCGGCTTGATCGCTTACACGAACCCGGACCCACTCCAGTATGTTCGTCGGGCCGTCGACTGCCTGCAGGTTGAGGGGATCGTTCGCGAAAGACTGCCGTTCGGCAGTGGTCAGCTGCTGTGCGCCCTTCTGCCATGCGTCCGACAGTGCGACGACGTGGTCGATCTGGACGGCGGTCGACGTCTTCTGGCCGCGTTGGAATGCGATGGTCGTGCCGGTGTACGGGTCGTCGAGCACGCCGGTCAGAATGACGCAGTCGTGCGTCCGAGGTTTGGTGGTGAGCTCGGTGAGGTCTCGTCGCAGGATGTCGTTGCGGGTGTCGCAGCCGTTGTGGCCGCCCTCGACAGAGACGTCGTCGGCCCATGCCTGCCCGAACAGCGCACGGTCGTATCCGGTCTTCGGTGCGCGACCCTTCACCGCGATCGTGTCGAGCGCGGTGAGTGCGTCGGCGGACCCTGCAGGTGCGTCGGAGGAGGCCGACGACACGGTGCTCGTCGACGGGAGCGGCGACGACGGCGAGATCGATGCAGGCGTCTGCTCGACGGCGCCGTCGGGCACGGCAGACGACCACGCGACATCGGTCTGATCGGCGCCGGGCAGTGAACAGCCGGTGAGGGCGAGGCCGCCCACCATGATCGCCGTCAGGGCGGCGACGGCCGGCCCGCGGTCGGGGAAGTACGACATGGCACCCATTGTGCCGTCGACCTCCGACAATTCGTGCATCCGACAGTCGGATCAATCGAACAGGCCGAGCAGTCCACGCGCCGGACCGGCGACCGTGTCGAGGAGCAGGTGACCGCTGAGCCGGCCGATGGCCGACGCACTGTTCACGACGTCCTCGGTGAGGTCGTCGACCTGGTGCATGTCGGGCCGACGGTCGACGTACCGCGCCGGCTCGTCGCCGACGATGACGTCGGCGATGGCGCCGAACGCGTCCGAGCCCGGGTCGTCCAGATACGCCGAATGCGAGCTCGGCCCCTCCAGGAGGGCGCGGTGCCCGTGATCGTCGGGGGAGAGGTAGCCGCTGTCGAGCCTCACCACGCCGTCGGCGTCGTCCGGGTCGCCGCCGTGGAGCAGTCCACCGCCGTCCTGCGCGTAATGGATCAGGTCGCCGGGCGGTGTGATGGAGTATCGGGCGACGTCCGAGTCGGGGTTGTGCCATCCGACACCAGGCAGTGCTCCTGTCCCCGCTGCCGACGCATAGACGACGCGGTCGGCCCGCATGCCGAGCTGCTCGGCGGTGCCTACGACGGTGCCGCCGTACGAGTGCCCGATGACGGTCGTCTCAACGCCTGGTGCGGCAGTCGCGAGTTCCGCATCGAGGGCCTCGGTGAACGACTTGAGTCGCGGTGCGTTCTCGGCTGCCAGACGCGGGTCGACGGCCATCGACTTCAGCGGAGCGTGGCGGGGATCGGAGACGATGGTTTGTGGGAACGTGCCGTTTGCCCAGACGATGATCGGCGCACCGGTCTGCTCGTTGAGTGCGAGCGCCCGCCGGCGCAGGTCGTCGACGTCGTCGCCCGCGGTGCCGGTGCCCGGGACGAAGACTGCTGTGCCGCGAGCGTCGGGAGCGATCTCGCCGACGAGCTCGATGAACTCTCCGGTGTCCGGGTTGTAGGCGAGGAATGTGCGGCCGTCGGTGAGCATCGACCGCAGTCGCGCGGCGTCGTCGTCGGCTCCTGACTCGCGTGCGTCGTCGAGCCGGTCGAGCATCGTGACCCTGTTCGCGGTGATCCTGTCGTCGAACGGGAGCCCGTCGAGGTTGCCGACGACCTCCGGTGCGGACCGAAGAAGTTTGTCCTTCTCCGCGCGCGACAGCGACTCCCAGTACGTTCGACGACGCTCCGGGGAGAGTGCGTGCAGGGCCTGCGCAGCCTTGTCCGGGTTTCCTGAAGAGCCGTCGGGCAGGCCGACTGCGTCTCCGGAGCCGTCGATTTGCAGAGCGGTCCGGTAGATCTCGCTCGCGAACACCCGGTCGAATTCGCCCGCCGTCGCCAGTAGTTGTTGGACGGCCTCGGTCAGGTAGAGGGAGTCGGCGCGGCGCTCGGGATCGGCGTGGGTCACGGAGCCGTCCGGTGCGACGGTGAACCCGGCGTTGCGCGCGGAGAGCACCCGAGCACGCAGCGTCGACTGCGCGTTCTCCAGGATCGCCGTGCTGCCGCGGACGTAATCGGTTGCGGTCGAGGTCGCCTGGGCCGATCGTCGCATCGACACCGCGACCACTCCGACGCGCTGGGTCGCCGCATCGTGGGTCGCCCCGTGCCATGCCTCGTCCGAGCCGGCGGCGACGACCGCCTCCCGACTCGCGTCCCAGAGGCGATCGGTGAGAGTCGCCAGTTGCGCGGCTGCGGTGGGCAATCCGCTGAGGTCCCAGGCGAGGACGTCGTCGATGCTGGTCATCGGACGCTCTCGCGGGTCGCGTCGCCGATCGCATCGGCGGACGCCGCATCCGACTCCTGGGAGAGCGCGTTGAATCTGGCGAGTGCGTCGGCCAGTGCCACCAGCCGGAGCCCGTCGGTCGCCGACACGGTCTTGGCCTTGACGGTGGCGATCGCCGCGGCGGCGACCGTGTGCGAGGTGGAACTCGCAGGCGGATCATCGAGCCGGGTCTCGACGATCACGCTCCCCAGCTCGCGCCAGTCCGCCGCGATCTGTGCGATCTGAGCCGGTGTGATCCCGAAACCCGCCATGATGTCCCCGTCCGCCGCAGTGCACCCGGTACGACGACCGGGCCTCTACTCCTTAGACGTGCGGGGACCGTGCACGGTTCTGCGGAATTCCACAGCGACGCTGCGGCGAGCGAATCCAGCCTGCGGCAGATGGTCAGCCGACTCTGGAGAGGGCACCTGCCTCAGCGTCTTCGAGAAGATGCGCGACGGTCTCCCCGGAATCGGTCTTGTTGGTGCCGATGAAACCGGACGGTCCACGTTTGATCCAGCCGGTCACGTACATCCCGGGCACCGGGGTGCCGCCGTCCGTGACTCGTCCGGCCACATTCGCGATGGTGCCCGTGTTCTCGTCGAACGGGAGTCCGGCGACGGGGACGCCGCGGTAGCCGATCGAGGTCAGCACCAGACCGGTGTCGAGTGTCTCCTCGAGATTGGTCCCGGTCCGGACGAAGCGCACGCCGGTCGCCTTCTCCTGACCGACGACGGCGACCGGAGTCTTACCGAACATCAGTCGGATGAAGGGTTCGGCGGGCTTGGGGCGCTGCGAGATCTCCTGCAGGAGAGAGAGCTTCGCGGCTAGCGTCGGATCGTCTACACCGTCGGCCCATACCCCTTCGAGGTCTGCGGGGTCGACCCACACGCGAGCGTGCCCGTCGGCGATGCCGATCAGTTCGGGCAACGTGAACGCGGCGTGCTCGGGGCCGCGACGACCCGCGACGACGACTTCGCGAACGGCCGACGAGCGCAGTGCGGCGAGCGCGTCACGCGAGATGTCGGTCTTCGCGAGCTCGTCGACGTCACCGGTGAGGATGCGTGCGACGTCGAGGGCGACGTTGCCGTTGCCGATCACCACGACCCGCTCGGCCGACAGGTCGGGTCCGGCGTCGACGAAGTCGGGGTGCCCGTTGTACCAGCCGACCAACGACGTCGCGCTCTGGACGCCGGACAGTTCGACGCCGGGAATCTGCAATGTCTTATCGGTCGGCGCGCCGCCGGCCCACAACACCGCGTGGTGGCGTGCGCGTAGCTCGTCGAGCGACACGTCGCGGCCGATCTCGGTGTTGAGGGCGATGGTGATGTTCGGATGGCGAGCGATGTCGTCGAACAGATTCATCACGGTGCGGGTCGACGTGTGGTCGGGGGCGACACCGAAGCGCGACAGACCGAACGGTAGGTCGAGCCGCTCGTACACGGTGACGCGCACGCGCGGCTGTTTGAGGAGTTCGTCGGCCGCATACATCGCGGACGGTCCCGACCCGACGATCGCGACTTCGAGGAGGTCTGGGCCGCCGCGGACCGCCCGCGGTTTGGAGATCGGTGCGAGCGGCAGGCGCTTGTCGCGCGGGACCGGGAAGCGGACGAAATCGTCCTGCGTGTGGCCGTAGTGCTCGGCATTGACGTCGACGAACCGCTGCGCCTCCTCAGGCAGGCGGTGGCCGGGGACGATGGCGCCGACCGGGCACGCCGAGACGCACGCGCCGCAGTCGACACATGTCGCCGGGTCGATGTAGAGCATTTCCGCGATGCCGAAATCAGGCTCGTCGGGGGTGGGATGTATGCAGTTGACAGGGCATGCGTAGACGCACGAAGCGTCGCCGCAACACGCCTGTGTGACGACGTGGGGCACCGGCGTCAGCTCGCGGTATAGGCGGGTTCGCTGCGGAACCGCGAGTTGCGGCCGTCGATGCCCAGGGCACGCCAGACTCGGCGGGACGCCGGGTTCATCAGACCGCACTGTTCAGCGAGCATGCGGACGTCGCCGAAGACGCCTGCCAAGAAGACCTTCGACTGCTCGGACTCCCAGAAGATGTCCTTCATCACCTCGCGAGGCACGTTGAACTCCTTGCGAAACTCGGCCGGCGGGATGACGATCGCATTGCACAGCACGCGCATGACGATCGGCATCGCGATCGACAGGACGAACTTGGTGAGACGGCCCTTGTTCGGGATCGTCGCTCGCAAATGGTTGTGCGCGAACGAGATGTGCCGAGCCTCCTCGGCCACGTGCAGCTCCATCACGGCCGACATCGCCGGGTGCAGGCCGTCCTTGCCGCGCAGGAAGTCCTTCTGGATGTGGTCGATGGGCTCTTCGCCTGCGAGCACGCCGAAGTAGAAGACGGTCGGAGTGATCGTCGAGAACAGCGGAACGATCGGCGAGAGCAGGCGCAGCCAGCGGCGCATGCCGGGTGTCTTCATCCCGATCCGGTTCACCAGTTCCTGGAACATGAGCGTGTGGTTGCACTCTTCCTTCGCCTCATGCGTGGTGTAACGGAACCGCTTGTCGCCGTTGGGGAGGCGGTCCGAGTACTGAAGCAATCCGCGAATGAGGATGGACTCGAACTGCAGGCCGACCTTGGCGACGTTGGCCTGGCGCCACATGCCGAGGCGGATCTGTTCGGACTCGGGAAGCGACTGGTACCACGGGTGACGGCCGATCGGGTCGACTGTGTACGAGAGGATCCAGCGGGGGTCGTCAGGAACGATCGCCATCTCCGGAGCGTCCCAGGCGATGTCGATGTACGGATCGAAGTTCCGGTGCACTGACGCGGACGACAGATCGTCGAGAACCTGCTCGTAGTCGAGCTCTGCGTCCTGCTTCACGGGCGGCTGATACGTGGTGGTCGGCCGCGGTTGCGTCGAAGTCATCTCACATCTCCCTCTGCTGGTGTTCTGCTGACGAGTCAGCAGAACGAACCTTGATGACTTAACCGTGACACCAATCATTGATCTTGTCAATGCTCGATGACACGATGGGTGGTGGCGCATGAGTTGACGGCCCGACGTGGCCGGGGGATGCCACGGATGGGGGTCGATGCCCGACAATGTAGGACGTGGAAGTTGTTCTGATTGTCGTCATGTGTGTGCTCGCGATCGCTGCGGCCAATCTGCTCGCCCCGCGACTGCGTATCGCGGCTCCGTTGCTGCTCGTCCTGTTCGGTGTCGTGGTCAGCTACCTTCCCGGGGTCCCGCGGATCGCGCTGAACCCGGAGATCGTCCTGATGGGCGTCCTGCCTCCGTTGCTCTACGCGGCGGCTGTCGCGATGCCCTCGATGGAGTTCAAACGTGACTTCCGTGCGATCAGCGGATTGTCCGTGGTCCTCGTCATCGTCAGCGCGCTCGGGCTGGGCGCGGTGTTCATGTGGATACTCCCCGACGCCGACTATGCGACCGGTGTAGCGCTCGGCGCGATCCTCAGCCCGACCGACGCGGTCGCGACGACGACCGTCAAACGTGTCGGCGCGCCCAACCGGCTGATCACCGTGCTCAGCGGCGAGAGTCTGTTCAACGATGCGAGCGCGCTGGTGATGTTGCGTGCGGCAATCGCGGCGATGGCGGCGAGCGTGTCGCTGTGGGGTGTCGCGATCTCGTTCGTGTGGACGGTGGTGGCTGCGGTCGCCGTCGGCTCCGCCGTCGGCTGGGTGTTCGTCCGGTTCCGTGCGCGAATCGCTAATCCCGCGGTCGCGACAGCGGTCTCGTTCCTCACCCCGTACGTCGCGTACATCCCGACGGAACTCGTCGAGGGTTCCGGGCTGGTCGCTGCGGTCGCTGCGGGCCTGGTCGCGGGGCGGGGCGCGGTCCGTCATCTGACTGCGGCGCACCGGCTGTCCGACGTGCAGAACTGGCGGATGGTCGAACTGCTATTGGAGGGCAGCGTCTTCCTGCTGATGGGGCTCGAACTCAAGGACCTGGTGTTCGACGTCCACGAGAGCGGTGAGACGGTCTGGCATGCGGCGTGGCCCGCCGCGGTCGGTTTCGTGCTCTTGATCGTGCTGCGGTTGATCTTCGTTATCCCGTTGGTGCACTGGACGGAGCGTCGTGCGCAGCGGGTCATTGGGCGTGAGGAGCGACTCGAGAAGCTGCAGACCGACTTGGCCGACGCCGATCATCTGGACACGGGCCGACTGCGGGTGGTGCAGAGTCGGATCGACCGTCGGCTCGCCGACATCGCCTACTACCGCGCCGAGTCGATCGGTACGCGGGAGGGGTTCGTCGTGGTGTGGGCCGGGATGCGCGGAGTCGTGACGCTCGCGGCGGCGCAGACGCTGCCCGCCGACACACCGTACCGGTCGATGCTCGTCCTGCTCGCATTCTTCGTCGCTGTCGGATCACTGCTGATCCAGGGCAGTACGCTCGGCGCATTCGTCAAGTGGATGCGGCTGCCCGACCACGCCGCGCAGGAGATGGCGCAGCGTCGCGCGATCGGCCGCGAGTTGGCTGCGGTGACCGATCGTGTCATGAGGGCGCCCGACGCGTGCGGAGCCGACTCCGAGCTCGCGAGCACCATCGAGACTGTTCGACGCCTCGAGGCAGTCGACAGGGATGAAGAACTCGGGGATGAAGAACGCGGGGCCGAAGACCGGCTCGACGAGATCATGATCGACAGACGCTTGGAGACCGCGAAACAGATGAGGCGTGTCCGCAGGCTCATCGTCTCCGAACAGCGGCGGCGGCTTCTGGAGCTCCGCGAGACCGGCGCCTACAGTTCCAGCGCGTTGACCGTCTCTCTCGACCGGCTCGACGCGGAGGAACTGAGTCTCGACGCCCAGGCGCCCGTCAAAGACTGACGCGACAACCGAGTGGGGCGTGCGAGTTTAGGTGACGAGGGCGGGGACCGCGCCGAACACCCAGGTGACGGTGAGTGCCATGAGGAACCATGACGCGCCCTGCCACACCTGCCACCCCACGTTGGCACGCCAGGCGAGAGCGGTGCGGATCATGGCGGAGACTGTGCCCAGTCCGATGGCGACCGGGCCTGCGACGATGAACGCGTCGTGCACCCCGTCGGACGTGTTGAGCGCGACGATCAGCAGCACGATGCCCACTCCGAATGTAATGAGTACGTGCAATGCGGCGTCGCGGGCGGGGCCGGAGCGGAGCGGGGAGGTCATCGAACGTTCCTGGTGATCGAATCGGACAGTGCCGCCAGCCTACCTGGGGACTTTGGACCTACCCGGGTCCATGCATTTCGGGAGTGATTGCGACAGAATGGAAACGAGGCCGAGGGGCGCCGAATCCGCGGTAGTCCGGCCCTGCTGAGAAGGAGTGCATTCGCGATGAGCTTGATCCTGGTCGGTGTGGACGGTTCGGATGCGTCGACGGACGCCGTCAAATGGGCTGCAAGTGCTGCAGCGTCCGAACGCCTCCCGTTGAAGATCGTTGCCGCTTACACGTCGACGACCAGCGATTACGCGCCTGGCCTGGTGATCCCGCAGGACGTGATCGACGCAATCCGCGCGGAGGCCACTGCAGCAGTGCAGAAGGCGGCCGAAGTGGCTCGCGCCGAGGTCGCCGACATCGAGGTGTCCGGCTCGATCGTCGAAGGCGACGCCGCCCGCGTCATGCTCGAGATCGGTGAGCACGCCCACATGATCGTGCTCGGCACCCGCGGCTTGGGCAGCGTCAAGGGCTTGTTCCTCGGATCGGTCAGCACCAGCGTCGCAGCCCACGCGAAGGGACGCGTCGTAATCGTGCCCGCGGGCTCGCTCGGCGGCGACGGCCCGATCGTCGTCGGCATCGACGACTCGGCGGTCAGCGACCCCGCCGTCGCCGAAGCGTACCGACTGGCAGGCGTCCGCAACCGGACGCTGACCGCCGTCCACACGTGGACGCCGCTCGACGCCGACGCTCTCCACGGCTTCGGGCTCGACCAGGCGGAGATCGACGAGATGTCTCGTCAGGCCGTCGAAGCGGTGTCGGAGCGGATCGCGGGCTACTCCCAGGATTATCCGGACGTCGAAGTCAACCGGGTCGTCATCCCCGAGGAGCCTGCCAAGGCGATCCTCGAGGCGGCGGGCGACGACGCGTCGCTCATCGTCATGGGCAGCCGCGGTCGAGGTGGATTCACCGGTCTGCTCCTGGGTTCGCGCAGTCAGAAGGTGCTCCACCACGCGCACGTTCCGGTGATGATCGTCCGCAAGTGACGCGGTGACAGCGGCGGGCACCGACTCTTCAGCCGGTGCCCGCCGCTACTGTCTACAGCGTGTCTGATGAACTCCGCCGCAGCATGCGACGGTCGGTGACGGCGTCGTCCGAAGTCGAGGAATGAAACAACTCCCACGCGGACTATGGGTCCTGCTGGCGGCCAATGTCGTCATCGCGCTCGGCTACGGGCTCATCGCGCCAGCCCTTCCGATCTTCGCCAGCGACTTCGGCGTCGGCATCACCGCCGCGACCGTCGTCGTATCCGCGTTCGCGATGATGCGGTTGGCGTTCGCGCCCGCCACCGGCCGCCTGGTCACCAAGCTGGGGGAGCGGCGGATCTACCTGACCGGCCTCATGGTCGTCGCGCTGAGCACTCTGGCGTGCGCGTTCGCGCAGACCTACTGGCAGCTGCTGGTGTTCCGCGCCGCTGGCGGCATCGGGTCGACGATGTTCTCGGTGTCGGCGATGGCACTGCTCATCCGCCTCGCGCCACAGGCGATCCGCGGCCGGGCCTCGGGTTACTACTCGGCGGGCTTCCTCGTCGGCAACCTCGCCGGACCGCTCGTCGGAGCGGCCCTCGTCGACTTCGGGCTCCGCATGCCGTTCGTCGTCTATGCGATCGCGCTGCTCATCGCGGCAGCGGTCGTCGCGACCGCGATGCCGCCCGCACCCGAACCGCGGACCGAACCGGGCGCGCACGCTCCGCTGCCCGCGGCGGGCTTCGTCGAGGCGCTGCGGTGGGCCGAGTACCGGGCGATCCTCGCATCCAACTTCGCTCAGGGCTGGGCGTCCATGGGTGTTCGAGTGGCCGTGGTCCCGCTGTTCGTCGAACAGGGGCTCGGCGAATCCGCAGGCTGGGCGGGCATCGTCCTGGCCTGTTACGCCGCGGGAAACATCGTCGCGATCATCGTCTCCGGTCGACTGTCGGACCGGTTCGGGCGACGCCCCGTCATGATCCCCGGGCTGATCATCGCCGCCGCGTCCACGATCGTGCTCGGCTGGTCACCCAACATCTGGGTCGTGCTCGCGTTGACCGCCGTGTCCGGAATCGGATCGGGTCTGTTCGCGCCGACACATCAAGCGGCACTCGGCGATCTTCTCGCCAGACGCGAACGGGGCGGATCGGCGTTGGCCGCCTACGGGATGGCGTCCGATCTGGGCGCGGTCAGCGGCCCGCTCATCGCCGGTCTGATCGCCGACCGGTGGGGCTACGGTCCGGCGTTCGCGGTGACCGGCGGCATCGTGGTCGTCGCGCTCGTCCTGTGGCTCGTGGCGGGAGACGCCGCTCGCGACCTGCCCGTCACGACCAACTCGGCAACCACATCTGACGACCCCACTCGACGTTCGAGATAGGCGCGCCGGTCAAGATCGGCCACAGCCACACGAAGTTCGCGATCACCAGAGCGGCGAAGACCGCGACCGACAGGACTGCGATCGTCTTCCGGTCCGACCGTCTGCTCCGCGCGCCCCACGCGAGAACGTCCCCGCAGCACAGAGCCAGCCCCATCACCAGGAACGGGGCCATCACTGTCGCGTAGAAGAAGTACATCTGACGGTCGAGGTCGCCGAACCACGGCACGATCGCGGCCGCGTAGCCGACGAGCACCGCGGCGTACCGCCAGTCCCGACGAGACACGATCCGCCAGATCGCCCACGCGATCATCGGGAACGCCAACCACCACAGGGCGGGCGTGCCGATGAGCATCTGCGCCCGTACGCAGTCGCCGCCGCCGCACTGGTCCGGCCCGTAGTCGATCGCGTACAGCATCGGGCGCAGGCTCATCGGCCACGTCCACGGCTTCGACTCCCACGGATGGTGGTTGCCAGCCGAATTCGTCAGCCCCGCATGGAACTCGAGAATGCCCGACTCGTAATACCAGAGCGAACGGAACGCCGCGGGCACCCACGCGAAGGTCCCGCCGGTGCCGACCTCGGAGCCGACCACATAGCGGTAGACCGACGTCTCCGACGCGAACCACGTCGCGAAGCTCGCGAGGTAGATGGCGATCGGCATCAGTGCCAGCGAGACGCCCGACGGAATCAGATCGCGACGCAGCACCCCGACCCACGGTCGCTTCACGTGGTAGGCCCGGCGTGCCGCGACGTCGAATCCGAGCGACAGGAGCGTGAAGAAGACGACGAAGTAGAGGCCCGACCATTTGGTGCCGCACGCCAGGCCGAGCATCACTCCCGCCGTGAACCGGTACCAGCGGAAACCCAGGCGTGGGCCGAACGGGGTATCGTCGATCCGGCCCTGCGACCACACCCGGTGCATGCGGGCCCGCATCTGGTCGCGGTCGGCGATGATCGCGGCGAACGCGAGCACCACGAACAACGCTTGGAAGATGTCGAGCATGCCCATCCGGGACTGCACGAACAGGACGCCGTCGCAGATCGCGAACACGCCGGCGAGTGCGCCGACCAGTGTGGAACGCGCCAGCCGTCGCACGGTCAGGTACACGGCGAGGACGATGACGATGCCCGACACCGCCGACATGACCCGCCAGCCCATCGGTCCGTACCCGAACATCCACTCGCCGACCGCCAGCATCCATTTGCCGACCGGCGGGTGCACCACCAGACCGTATCCGGGGTTGTCTTCGATCCAGTCGCCGCCGGTCAAGACCTGCCAACCCTGAGGGACGTAGTGCTTCTCGTCGAAGACCGGTGTCCCGCCATCCGTCGGATGGGTGAGATCCCACAATCGGGTGGCGACGGCGATCAGGGTGATGACGACTCCGACGATCGTGCCGCGCAGGCGATCGGACGCGCCGAAGATCGGCGTGGGGACCGCACGACCGGGGCTGGTACCCAGATCCTCGGTGTGCGGCCGGACGTCCGAGCTCTCGGGGTCGGCAGCAGGGGCGGCAGTCGTCACACACACATGCTAGGGCATGTCAGTTCGACCCATTATCGGCTGAATCTCATTGCGACGCAGAGCCGTGCCGTTCGGTATAGAACTCGATTCGGCGTCGGCGGCACACCGTACGCTTAGAGGACTTGCACACCGGTCCCGGCCGGTGCGAACGCATCGTGGAGACGACGACGAGATTAGAGGTAGCCCGAATGGCACGGCTCAGCCTGGAAGAGCGACGCGAAGCGGCGATCGCCGCAACACTGCGCGTGATTGCCGCGGACGGCGTCGAAGCGGCGACGACGCGCCGCATCGCAACCGAGGCGAACATGGGGCAGTCGAGCATCTTCTACGCATTCGCCTCGCGGGACGAACTGTTGGCCGCAGTCGTCGAGCACGGGGTCGCCCAGGAACTCGACTCCATGAACGAATGGTTGGAGACGCTGGCCGATGCTCCGGTCGGCGACACACCGATGGAAGACCTCGTGCGTGCAGGCCTGCTCGCGTTCGCCGAGAACGCCATCACCGAGCCCGCCCGCCAACAGGTGCTGATCGGTCTCGCGTTGTACGCCCGGCGCACCCCCGGACTCGAGTATCTCGCCGAGCGGCTCTACGACGGCTACTACGACGTCGCGGCGCGAGTGCTCGACGAGTCGGCGCGGATCGGCGGTCGCTCGTGGAGTCAGCCGACAGCCGAACTCGCGCCGACGGTGATCGCGTTGTCGGACGGCATCACCCTGTGCTGGCTCGGCACCGGATCTCGCGAACGGGTGAACGCAGTCGTCGAGAGCGCAGTGACCTTGATCCTCGGCTATCTGCGATGACCTGCCGTCGGAGGTGACCCCCTGCCGTCGGAGACAAGCCCCGGCCGTCGGAGACAAGCCCCTGCCGTCGGAGACAAGCCCCTGCCGTCGGAGACAAGCCGTAGCCTGGACGTCGTGAGCGACGACGGTGCGGGCGTGTTGATTCTGGCGGGTACTCCGATGGGGCGGCCCGACGATGCGTCGACGCGGCTGCGTGAGGCCCTCGCGACCGCCGACATCGTGGCCGCCGAGGACACGCGTCGCACCAAGGCGCTCGCGTCGTCGCTCGGCGTCCAGATCAGCGGCCGCGTCGTCAGCTATTACGACCAGGTCGAAGCGGTGCGCGCACCGAAGCTCGTCGACGAGATCGAGGCCGGGGCCACCGTGTTGCTGGTGACCGACGCGGGCATGCCGTCGGTGAGTGATCCCGGGTACCGCGTCGTGGTGGCGTGCGCCGACGCCGGGCTGCGCATCACCTGCCTTCCGGGACCGTCCGCGGTGACTACCGCGCTAGCCCTGTCGGCGATGCCATCCGAACGGTTCGCTTTCGACGGTTTCGCTCCGCGCAAGTCCGGCGCCCGACACGACTGGTTGGCGACCCTGCGCGCCGATCAGCGAACCGTCGTGTTCTTCGAGTCGCCGCACCGGCTGGCGCAGACGCTCGCCGATGCCGCGCACGTGCTGGGCGCGGACCGTCGTGCCGCGGTGTGCCGCGAACTGACCAAGACGTACGAGGAGGTTCGACGCGGCGGACTCGGCGAGCTCGCCGAGTGGGCTGCCGACGGGGTGAAGGGGGAGATCACCGTCGTCGTCGCGGGCGCCACAGCGGTCGACGACTCGGCGACGATCGACGACCTCGTCGCGCGGGCGCGTGCCCTTGTCGATGGCGGGGACCGGTTGAAGGATGCCTGCGCCGACGTGTCGGCGGGAACCGGATTCTCCAAGCGCGACGTGTACGAGGCCGTGGTGGCCGCACGCGAGTGACGAGTTATACGAATAAACCGTGCATACCGTCGATGACACGGTAATCATTGACCATGCTGGAGAAGGTGATCCGCGGGTTGAACCCCGCCTGTTTCGCGATGGTGATGGCGACCGGGATCGTCTCGATCGCGATGAACGTGCAGGGTTGGGACCTGGTGTCGGGCGCGCTCCTGTGGATCGGCGTCGTCGCGTACGCGGTCTTGGTCGTCGCGAGCCTGGTCCGGTTCGCGCGGTACCGGGACGCGGTCGCCACCGATCTGCGGTCGCCGACGCGCACGTTCGGATTCTTCACATTCGTCGCGGGCACCGGAGTGATCGGGACCAGGCTCCTCTTGGATGGTCGCCTCGGCGTCGCCGAGGTCGCGCTCGGTATCACCGCGGTGAGTTGGTTCGTGCTCGGTTACGCGCTCCCGGCCATCGCGTTCGCCGCGCGCGGCGACGAGGCTCCGATGCGCCGTGCCGACGGCAGTTGGTTCGTCTGGGTGGTCGCGACCCAGGCCGTCGCGATCCTCGCGGCCAGCCTGCAGCCGAAGGTCGGCTTCCGGACAGAGTTCGCGCTGCTCGCGGTCTCGTGCTGGTCGATCGGGGTGGTCCTGTACATCGCGGTGGCCGTCCTGGTCGCCGCACGACTTCTGATCGCACGCCCATCTCCCGCGGACGTGTCCGGCGCGTACTGGGTGGCGATGGGGGCGACAGCGATCTCGGTGGTCGCCGGGACACACGTCGAGAAGATGACGAAAGTCCCGCTCGTCGACGTCGTCGGCACCACCGTGAGTGCGTCCACGTTCATCCTCTGGGCGTTCGGCACCTGGCTGGTGCCCGCACTCCTCGTTGCAGGTTACTGGCGACACGTCGTCCACCGCGTCCCCCTGCGCTACGAGGTGGGCCTGTGGACCATCATCTTCCCGCTCGGCATGTACGGGGTGGCCAGCCGCGCCCTCGGCACGGCGCACGACCTGCCGATCGTCAACGGCATCGGTCACGTCGAAATCTGGATCGCGTCCATTGCGTGGGGCGTCACCTTCGTCGCGATGGTGTGGACGCAGGGACGGCTGCTAGTGCGGGGTGACCGGTAGCGCGTCGACGATCGACGCCGCCTTGTCCAGGCACTCCTGCCATTCCGCGTCCGGATCGGAGTCTGCGGTGATGCCGCCGCCGACACCGAGCGTCAGCGCGCCGTCCGGCCCGACGACGACAGTCCGGATGGCCACCGACAGGTCGAGCAGGCCGTCGGGGCCTGCGACGCCGATGCCGCCGCAATAGACGCCGCGCTCGTGTTCCTCCCAGCCGGCCAACAGTTCGGCGGCTCGGATCTTCGGCGTCCCGGTCACCGACGCGGGAGGCCACGTCGCCGCCAGCAGTGCGTCGTTGCCGATCGCGGGCGCGAGTGTGGCGCGCACCGTCGACACCAGATGCCAGAGGCCTGGAGCGGGGACCACCGACAGTAGGTCGGGCACCCGCACTGATCCCGTCCTCGCGACGCGGCCCAGGTCGTTGCGGACGAGGTCGACGATCATCACGTTCTCTGCGGTGTCCTTCGCCGACACGGACAGCACCGACGGGTCGACGTGTGCGGGCACCGTCCCTTTGATCGGCGATGACGAGACCTCGCCGCCCCGCCGGTCCAGGAACTGCTCGGGGGAGAAGCTCGCGATCGACCCCCACGCGCCGGATAGCCACGCGGCTTTCGCAGGCCGGCTTGACGCTGCGACATCGCAGAAGAATGCGAGCGGGTCGCCGTCGAGCACGCCGGTGAACCGGGTACAGACGCATGCCTGATACACCTCGCCGTCGGCGATCGCGTCGAGACACCGGGCGACGGCATCCACGTGCGGTTTCTTGTCGGGCGGCGACCACGTCGCCGACCACGACCCGGACCGAGGGGGAAGCGGGGAGAGGTCCGACAGGGTCTGGAGCACCCACGGCGGGCACGCCGACCCGTCGACTGACTCCCACGCCCACGCGTTGTCGCGCAACACGAGGAGGCCGCTGCAGAGCCCGCCGACCACGTCGGGGGTCTGCCCGGGCGGTGCATACGAGATCGCGCCCAGCCAGAAGCGGTCGGGCAGATCCGGCAGTGCGACGCCCGGCCGTACATCGATCGACGGTGCGATCACCGCGTCCGCGTCGAGCCACCGGCCGACGAGAGCAGCGGGCGGTGGCAGGCTTTCACGCACGGCGCGTGCGTGCAGGGCCTGCACGAGCTCGACGGGGGTCGGAACGGTCACCACGGTCGCCAAGCGCCGTCTACACCTCGTGGCGGGGGAACACCGGGCTCGGCTTCGGCAGGGCGGTGCCCGGGGTCAACCGATCAGCGACGGCGGCGAAGGTACGCGCGTCGGCGTCGACGGCGAGGAAGTCGAGCAGGGTCGCGGTGGACGACGGCATGGCGGGCTGCGTCAGCAGCGTCACGATGCGGACTACCTCGGCGCACACGTAGAGGACGGTCCCGGTGCGGTCGAGGTCGGTCTTGGCGAGTTTCCACGGCTCCTGCGCCGAGATGTAGCGGTTCGCGTCCGCCAACACCGACCATAGGGCTTCGAGGCCGAGGTGGATCGCCTGCACGTCGAAATGTGCGCGGACGCGGTCGAGCAGTGCGTCGGCGGCGTCGAGCAGAGCCTCGTCGTCGGCGGTGAGGTCGCCCGGCTGCGGGATCGTCGACTCGAAGTACTTGCCGACCATCGACAGGGTGCGCTGCGCGAGGTTGCCGTACTCGTTCGCGAGGTCGGCGTTCTTGCGCGAGACGATCGCGTCGGCCGAGTAGGAGCCGTCCTGCCCGTAGGAGACCTCGCGGAGGAAGAAGTAGCGGACCGGATCGAGCCCGAACTCGTCGATGAGGGTGTGCGGGTCGACGACGTTGCCGATCGACTTGCTCATCTTCTCGCCTTTGTTGTTCAAGAAGCCGTGCGCGAACACCCGCTTGGGCACCGGGATGTCGGCGCTCATCAGGAACGCAGGCCAGTACACGCAGTGGAACCGGATGATGTCCTTGCCGATGATGTGCAGGTCGGCGGGCCAATAGCGCTCCAGCGTCGCCGGATCGTCCGGAAAGCCGACCCCGGTCAAGTAGTTCGTCAACGCGTCAACCCACACGTACATGACGTGGTCGGGATTGCCCGGCACCTTGACGCCCCAGTCGAACGTGGTGCGTGAGATCGACAGATCGTTGAGCCCGCCCTCGACGAATCGGGTGACCTCGTTGCGCCGCGAGTCCGGCCCGATGAAACCGGGGTTGTCGCGGTACAACTCGAGCAGCGGCTCGCTGTACTTGGAGAGCCGGAAGAAGTAGGTCTGTTCTTCGGTCCACGTCAGCTTGTGGCCGTTCTCGGTGGCGATTCGATCGCCGTCGGCGTCGACGCTCGTCTCGTCCGCGGTGAAGAACGCCTCGTCGCGCACGTCATACCAGCCGGCGTACGAGTCGAGGTAGATGTCGCCCGCCGCCTCCATCCGCTTCCAGATCTCCTCCGATGCACGATGGTGATCGGTGTCGGTGGTGCGGATGAACCGACTCAGATCGGTGCCTAGCGCGGCGTGCAGCGACTCGAAGCGGTCGGAGTTGCGGCGCGCGAGGTCCGCTGTCGACACGCCTTCGGCCTGCGCTGTCTGCTGCATCTTCTGGCCGTGCTCGTCGGTGCCCGACTGGAACCGCACGTCGTAGCCGTCGAGGGCCTTGAACCGGGCGAGCACGTCCGCCGAGATGAACTCGTAGGCGTGTCCGATGTGCGGGGCGCCGTTCGGGTATGCGATCGCGGTGGTGATGTAGAACGGCGGGGCGTCAGCAGGGGATGTCGCTGCGGCGGAAGCGTTGACCATAGTGGTCCCAGGATAGTCAGAGCGACCGGCGGTACGGTTCGCACCCTGGGGGAGCGGCGGGCGGATGCTGCGCCGCCGGCGGCGAGATCGGTTTGCGGACCGGTGCGTCGCCGAGCACGAAGCGTTCCCCGTGGTGCGCCAGTTCGATCGTCGGCCCTGACATCAAGCGGTACGTCGCCGAGGATCGGTCGACGGCGACGACGATCCGCGATTCGCGGATCATCATGCGAAAGCTCATGTACGTGAGCTGGCGGGGCAGGCGCGGAGCGAACGTGATGGTCCCGCCGAAGTC
The DNA here is from genome assembly GCF_021738805.1 of Gordonia liuliyuniae. Lineage (NCBI taxonomy): Bacteria > Bacillati > Actinomycetota > Actinomycetes > Mycobacteriales > Gordoniaceae > Gordonia > Gordonia liuliyuniae. Next base: position 334,115 of record NZ_JAKKOR010000011.1, read on the forward strand.
GCGCATACCGCCGAAGCCGGCGACGCAGTCGGTCCACGCGCCGGCCAGCGCCGCGATGTGAAGTCCCGACGAGACGTTCGAGTGGAGGTCGTGGAGATCGGTGAAGACCGATTCGCTCATCAGGTCGTACGCGAGGTCGAGATAGCCGACCTCGGCGGCCGTGACGGCCTCACAGCACGCCGACAGCGACGAGTCGCGGACGGTGATCGGATAGTAGTAGTCGAAGTTCGCGAGCTTCTGCGCGGGCGTGAACCGGTCGCCGAACAGGTACATCGCGAACACGAGGTCGGCCTGTTTCACGACCTGCTTGCGATACAGGTCGTAGTACGGGTAATTCAACAGCAGCGGATACCTGCCGCGAGAGCGTTCGAAGTCCCAGAGGGCCAGGAGCGTGAACGCCTCCGACTGCTGGTGGACGCCGAGCGACTCGTCGTACGGGATCACCATGTCGTCGGCGCACGAGGTCCACAGCGCTCGCTCGGCGCTGGTGACGTCGAGTTCACGGGCGACGCTGGGATGTCTGCCGACGGAGGTCACCGCGTCGCGCAACGCCTGTTGTGCGGCGAGATTGGTGAACAGGTTGTTGTTGACGATCGCCGTGTACTCGTCGGGTCCGGTGATTCCGTCGATGCGGAAACGGCCGTTGGCGTCGTGGTGGCCCAGTCCGGTGAAGAACCGTGCGATCTCGACGAGCAGTTCGACGCCGCACTCGACCTCGAACGCCTCGTCACCGGTCGCGCGGATGTAGCGGGCGGTCGCGTTCGCGATGTCGGCCGACACATGGACTCCCGCGGTGCCGGCAGGCCAATAGCCCGAACACTCGTCGCCGTTGATGGAACGCCACGGGAACATCGCACCCGTCTCACCGAGTTCGGCGGCGCGCGCCTTCGCCTTGTACATGGTGCCGTGACGCCACCGGAGTTCCTCGCCGGCTGCCGCGGGAACCGTGTACGTCAGCATCGGCAGGATGAACGTCTCGGTGTCCCAGAAGGTGTGGCCGTCGTACCCCGGGCCGGTCAGGCCCTTGGCGGGGATCGCACGCGACTGGCCGCGGGCACCCGCCTGCAAGACGTGGAACAGCGAGAACCGGATCGCCTGCTGCATCTCGGAGTCGCCGTCGATCTCGATGTCGGCGTCTGCCCAGAAGTCGTCGAGGTACGCGATCTGCTCGGCTTTGAGAGCCTCCCAGCCGGTCTCGCGACCCATCGCGATGGCGGCGTCCACCTGCGCGCGGAGCGCGGGGACGCTGCGGCGCGCGGACCAGCCGTAGCCGAGGAACTTGGTGACGACGATCTTCGAGCCCTGCGGGACGGTCGCTGCGACGGTGAGTCGGGCGAGGTCGCCGTCGGCGCGGACCGAGGTGTCGCCGGAGGAGGGCAGTTCGATCTCGTGGTCCATCGCGGCCGCGACAGACAGCCCCGATCGCTTCGTGTGGTGCACCAGGACCGCCGAGTAGTCCTCGCAGTCGGCGAGGTCGGCGACCAGCGGATTGTCGAGCGCGGCGGCCAGGCGCGGGTCGTCGGCGGCCGACTTGCCGCCGGGGCCGCCGATCGGCTCGTTCGCGAGGAGGTCGGACTGAAGCACCAGCTTCATGTCCTCACCGATCGGCTCGACCTCGTAGCGGATCGCGGCGACGGTGCGTTTGGTGAACGACACGAGACGTTCGGAACGGATCCGGACCGTGCGTCCGGTCGGCGACGTCCACAACGTCTCCCGTTTGAGCGTGCCGGTCCGGAAGTCCAGCACACGCTCGTGTTGCACGGTGCTGCCGTACCGCAGGTCCATCGGCTCGTCTTCGACGAGGAGTCGGAGGATCTTGCCGTCGGTGACGTTGACGACGGTCTGGCCCGACTCCGGGTACCCGTAACCGCTCTCCGCGTACGGCAGATCGCGCAACTCGTAGAAGCCGTTCAGATAGGTCCCCGGAACATCGACCGGTTCGCCCTCCTCGAACGTTCCGCGCAAGCCGATGTGGCCGTTCGAGAGAGCGAAGAGGGCTTCGGTGCGTCCGATGGTGTCGATGTCGAAGCCGCGCCACCGCAGTTCCCACGGATGCACGTCGAACCCGTGGTCGGGGCGTGTCCCGTGGGTCGGCACGTGCAGCGTGTCGGGGTGGCTCGAGGTGTCGCCGTGCGTGGTGTGCGCGAGATCGGCGGTGATCGGGTCCGTCACTGGCGAGAATCCTTCAGCTCTGCAGGAGGTCGTCGAGGTCTGTCACGACGATAGATGCACCGGCGGCGCGCATCGACTGGGCCTGGTCGCCGCCCACCCGGTCGATGCCGACCACGTAACCGAACGAACCGGCCGCACCGGCGGCGACACCGGAGATCGCGTCTTCGAAGACAGCCGCGCGGCCAGGGTGCACCTCCATCAGCTGCGCGCCGCGCAGATACGAGTCGGGGGCGGGTTTGCCCGCCAGCTTCTCGGCGACGATCGTGTTCCCGTCCACTCGGTGTTCGACGAACTCGGCCAGTCCTGCCGCGGCGAGGACCTTCTCGCCGTTGCGCGAGGACGTGACCACCGCGATCCGCAGCCCGGCCGCGCGCGCCGCGGTCAGATAGCGCACCGAACCCGGGTAGGCGGTGACGCCGTCGCGGTCCAGGACCGCCATGAACTCGGCGTTCTTGGCCTCGGCGATCGCGCCCGCGGTCGCGTCGTCGACGGTGATACCGCGCGAGCTGAGGAAACTGCGGACCCCGTCCAGGCGCGGTCGGCCGTCGACGAAGTCGAGGTAGTCGCGGTCGGTGAACGGCCCCGACTGGTCGCCGCGCTCGGCGAGGAACGCGTCGAAGGCGTTCCTCCACGCGGCCTTGTGAAGGACGGCGGTCGTCGTCAGAACGCCGTCCAGGTCGAAGAGTGCGACGGTGATGTCGTCAGGTAGGCCCAGCACCGCTACGACGCTACCGCTCTCCGGTGCGTGATGCGCGCGGGCGCGGCTGGTTCATCGATATGTAATCGGCTCGAAACCGGACGTCGCGGACGAGTGCGTGGACCGATGCGGCACAGTGGGCGTGTGAGTTCCAGCAAGAAGGACCGCCGCAAGACGCCCCCGCCCGACCCGGCGCCGCTGCCCGGCCTGATCGACGCGCACACGCATCTTGCGGCGTGCGGCGGTCGCACCGCCGAGGACGTCCGCGCAATCCTCGACCACGCGGAAGCGGTCGGTGTCTCGCACGTGGTGACCGTTGCCGACGACATGGTCGACGCGCGGTGGGCGGTCGCGGCCGCGCACTGGGATCCGCGGGCGTTCGCCGCCGTCGGCCTGCATCCGACGCATGCGGCCGACCTCGACGACGCGGCCCGTGCCGAACTCGAGGAGATGGTCGTCGACGAGCGGGTGGTCGCGGTCGGCGAGACGGGGCTCGACTACTACTGGACGACGCGGTCGGACGACTGTGCTGATCCGGCGACGCAACGGGATGCGTTCGCCTGGCACATCGACCTCGCCAAACGCACCGGCAAGGCGCTGATGATCCACAACCGCGACGCCGACCGGGACCTGTTGGACGTGCTGGCCGCGGAGGGCAGCCCGGACACCGTCGTCATGCATTGCTTCTCCGGAGACCGCCGCATCGCCGCCGAATGCGTCGATCGCAACTACTACTTGAGCTTTTCCGGGACTGTGACATTCAACAACTCCGACGAATTGCGTGCCGCAGCCGACATCACCCCGGCAGAGCGGATGTTGGTGGAGACCGACGCCCCCTTCCTGACCCCGCATCCCTACCGTGGCCAGCCAAATCAGTCGTATTGCCTCCCGTACACGGCGCGTGCTCTGGCGTCGGTGAAGGGGCTCGACGACGAGGAGATGGCTGCCGTCCTGACGGCGAACACGAGACGCGCTTACGCGGTTACGTTGCGGTAACCACACCCGGTTCGTTACCGTATCGTGATCCCGGAACCCGTCAGGATGAATGAGCCTTGTCTGTTTTCACACGTATCAACGCGTCTACTTCCATGCGTGCCCGCCTCGCGGTGGCCGCAGTCGCCTCCACTGTGGCGGCCGGTGCCATCACCGGCGCCGTCATGCACCGCGAGGTGACCCTCGCCGTCGACGGCGAGAAGACCACGGTGCAGACCATGGCGTTCTCCGTCGAAGACGTCCTGAGCGACAACGGCGTTGAGCCGGCGAGCGGTGACCTGATCAGCGCACCGCTCTCGAGTTCGCTGAGTGACGGGCAGACGATCCAGGTCGATCGCCTCAAGCAGGTCACCCTGCTCATCGACGGCAAGCCGGAGACCGTGACGACTAACGCGTCGGATGTTCGCGAGGTGCTCGCCGAACAGGGCCTGAGCGCCAGCGTCGTCGACGGCAGCCTCGACTCCCCGCTTCCGGTCGAAGGCGGTGACCTCGACGTGATCCTTCCCAAGCGTGTCGTCCTACGCGACGGCACCGACGTCTCGCGGCCGACGATCGCCGCGAAGACCGTCGCCGACCTGTTGGACGCGTCGGGTAATCCGCTCTCACCCACGGACAAGGTGGTTCCTGCCGCGGGCACCCCGGTCAGCAAGGACATGGTCATCAAGGTGACCCGTATCCGTACCGAGGACGTCACGGTCGACGAGGACGTCAAGTCCCCGGAGATCGAGCAGAAGGACCCCGAACTGACCACCGGCAAGCGCGAGGTCGTCAAGAAGGGCAAGCCCGGCAAAGCAAAGGTGACGTACAAGATCACCACGCGAAACGGCAAGGTCACCAAGAAGGTCAAGCTTTCCGAGCAGGTCTTGGAGAAGCCGACTCCCAGCACTGTTCGAGTCGGAACCAAACCGGGTGCACCGCACGTCCCGTACGGCGTTTGGGATCGTCTCGCCCAGTGCGAGTCGACCGGCAACTGGGCGGTCAACAGCGGAAACGGCTTCTACGGAGGCATCCAGTTCGACCAGAACACCTGGGACCGCTGGGGCGGGCAGGAGTACGCGCCGCGCGCCGACCTGGCGACCCGCGAAGAGCAGATCGCGATCGCCAAGAAGACCCAGGCCGCACAGGGCTGGGGAGCGTGGCCGTCGTGCACGTCGCAGCTGGGGATGCGCTGACGCCTATCCTGGGAGCTATGCCTCCCCGACTCCTCGGTCCGGCCGAGATCCGCGCATTGGCCGCGGACCTGGACGTCCGACCCACGAAGACTCTCGGACAGAACTTCGTCCATGACGCGAACACGGTGCGCCGCATCGTGTCGTCGTCCGGTGTCGGCGCCGACGACGTCGTCCTCGAGGTCGGGCCGGGTCTGGGTTCGCTGACTCTCGCGCTACTCGGTGCAGCGGGCCGCGTGGTGGCCGTGGAGATCGATCCGAAGCTGGCGGCACGTCTGCCTCAGACCATCGGCGACTACGCGCCCGACCAGGTGGACGCGTTCGATGTCGTCACCGCCGACGCGCTCACCGTCGAACCAGCAGACCTGCCGGTCGCGCCGACAGCGCTGGTGGCGAACCTGCCGTACAACGTCGCCGTTCCCGTCCTGCTGAATCTGATGGCGAAGTTCCCGACTCTGCGGACCGCGCTCGTCATGGTGCAGGCCGAGGTTGCCGACCGGTTGGCGGCCACCCCGGGCGGCCGCATTTACGGGGTGCCGAGCGTCAAAGCCAGGTATTACGGCGACGTCTCGCGCGCGGGTTCGATCGGCAAGCATGTGTTCTGGCCGGAGCCGAAGATCGAGTCGGGCCTCGTCCGGATCGAACGGACCGACCGGTTCGGACTCGACCCGGAGCACCGCCGTCTCACCTTCGCAGCGATCGACGCGGCGTTCGCCCAACGACGCAAGACCATGCGGTCGGCGTTGGCGACCTGGGCCGGCAGCCCGGCGCGCGCCGAAGAACTCCTCCGCGCCGCCGACATCGACCCGCAGATCCGCGGAGAACGGCTCGCCGTCGACGACTTCGTCCGGCTCGCCGAATCCGCAGCGTCAGCAGCGCGCTGCGAACCGTCATGATCGGCGGCGCAACCGCACGGGTCCCCGCGAAGATCAACCTGCACCTGGGCGTGGGACCGCTCCGAGACGACGGATTCCACGAACTGGCGACACTGTTCTGCGCGCTCGGCATGTACGACGATGTGACTGTGCGCCCGGCGGACGCCTTGAGCGTCACCGTGACCGGCGACAACCGCCGAGCGGTCCCGGCGGACGCCTCGAACCTCGCGGCGAAGGCCGTGATCGCTCTGGGCGAGCGGATCGGCCGCGAGCCGAACGTCACGATCGCCATCGACAAGCACATTCCCGTAGCGGGTGGCATGGCTGGCGGTTCGGCCGATGCGGCCGGCGCCCTGGTCGCCGCGGCTCGGCTGTGGCGGGTCGATCTACCGCGCACCGAACTGCTCGACATCGCGGCGACGCTCGGCTCGGACGTTCCGTTCTCGCTGACCGGCGGGACGGCGCTCGGCACCGGGCGCGGGGAACAGTTGCTGCCGGTACTGCACCGCGGCGAGTTCCACTGGGTGCTCGCGGTGTCGGGGATCGGGCTCTCGACGCCCGACGTTTACCGAGAACTCGACCGGCTGCGAGCCGACGGCGACCGCCCGACGGACGCGTTGACGGCTCGGCCCGACGATCTGATGGTCGCCATCGCATCCGGTGATGTGCACACGGTGGCCCCGTTGCTCCACAATGATCTGCAGCCGGCCGCACTGTCGCTACAGCCGCTGCTGCGCAGGACGCTGCGGGCCGGCCGTGAGGCCGGAGCCTTGGCGGGCATCGTCTCAGGTTCTGGACCCACCTGCGCGTTCCTGTGCGCGGACCTCGACGCCGCGGTCCGCGTCGCCGCGGAACTGTCCGGCTCGGGCGTGGCCAAAGCGGTCCGGACCGCATCGGGTCCGGTGGCCGGAGCGCGGTTGGTGCCGGTCGACGGGCACTGATCTCATACAGGACACACAGGGGATACAGGACACACAGGACGGTTCTGGCGCACACGGATCCGACACACACGAAACGGGAGTACATGGCCTCGGTCAACAACGGCACCAACACCTCGCTGATCACTGCGGAGAAGATCAGTAAGAGCTTCGGCATCAAACCGTTGCTCGACGAGGTGAGCGTCGGCGTCCACGAGGGCGAACGGATCGGCGTCGTCGGACTCAACGGCGGCGGTAAAACAACGCTGCTGGAAATCCTCGCCGGGATCACCGAACCCGACGACGGACGGGTGTCCCGCGTCGGTGGGGCCGTCGTCGCCACGGTCACCCAGCGCGGCGACATGCCCGCCGACCGCACCGTCGCCGACGTCGTCGTCGGCGTGGGAGTGGCCGAACACGAGTGGGCATCGGACGCCCGAATCCGCGGGATCATCGAAGGCATCGGCGTCGACGGCCTGCTCGACCGCAGGGTGAGCGAACTGTCCGGCGGACAGCGGCGTCGTACCGCGTTGGCGGCAGCCCTGGTTACCGAAGCCGACCTGCTGATCCTCGACGAGCCGACCAACCACCTCGACATCGAAGGGGTCTACTGGCTGGCCGAGCACCTGACGAACCGGAGCAGTGCGCTGATCGTCGTGACGCACGACCGCTGGTTCCTCGACACCGTCGCGACCCGCACCTGGGAGGTCCACTCCGGCCGCGTCGACGAGTACGAGGGCGGCTACAACGACTGGGTCTTCGCCCGTGCCGAACGCGTCCGCCAGGCCGACGCGGCCGAGGAACGTCGCCGCAACCTGGCGCGCAAGGAACTCGCCTGGCTGCGTCGTGGCGCACCCGCCCGCACCTCGAAGCCCAAGTATCGGGTGGAGGCCGCCGAGAAGCTGATCTCGGACGTCCCGCCGCCGCGTGACAGCGTCGCGTTGTCGGCGTTCGCGAAACGACGCCTCGGACGGGTCGCGATCGAGTTGGAGGATGCGCAGCTGCGGGCGCCGTCCTCGGACGGTGAGCCAGGCCGCGTGCTGCTGGCGGACACGACGTGGCGGTTGGCGCCGGGGGAGCGGATCGGGCTGGTCGGTGTCAACGGCTCCGGCAAGACGACGCTGCTGCGTGCCCTCGCGGGCGACGTCCCCGTTGATCCGGGCAAACGCATCGAAGGCAAGACGGTCTCCATCGGCTGGCTCCGGCAGGAACTCGACGATCTCGACGAGTCGCTGCGCGTGCTCGACGTCGTCGAGAACGTGGCAGGCCACATCATGTTGGGCGACAAGGAGCTGTCGGCGAGTCAGCTCGCCGAGCGTCTCGGGTTCTCGCCTGCTCGACAGCGCACGCCCGTCGGCGACCTGTCCGGCGGCGAGCGACGTCGACTCCAGCTCACCGTCGTCCTGATGGGCGAGCCGAACGTGCTGTTGCTCGACGAGCCGACCAATGACCTCGACATCGACACCCTCCAGCAAGTCGAGGACCTCCTCGACTCATGGGCGGGCACGCTCGTGGTGATCAGCCACGACCGGTACCTGGTGGAGCGGATCTGTGACTCGACGTGGGCGCTGTTCGGCGACGGCGAGCTGACGAACCTGCCGCGCGGAATCGACCAGTATCTCGAGCGGCGGGCAGTGGACGCGCAGAAGTCGACGAAGTCCACGGCGAAAGCGCACAAGACGACCTCGGCTGATCAGTCGTCGTCCGACGTCACCATGTCGGCGGCCGAGCACCAGGCGGCACGCAAGGAGTTCAACGCCGTCGAACGCAAGATGGCGAAGCTATCGGCGCAGGTCGCCACGCTGCATGATCAGATGGCCGCACACGATCAGGGCGACTACACCGGGCTCGGTGAACTCACCGAGAAGCTGCGGGCCGCGCAGGCCGAGACCGAGGAACTCGAAGAGCGCTGGCTGGAACTCTCGGAGATCGTCGGCTGACGTAGCGTTGTGGCCATGTCTTACATCCGTACCTCGGTGAGCAACGGCGTCGGCGAGATCGTCCTCGACCGCCCGAAAGCGCTCAACGCGCTCGACCAGACGATGATCGACGACCTGCACGAGACTCTCGTCGGGTGGGGGGACGACGATGCCGTCGAGACGGTTCTCGTCACGTCGGCGAGTGACCGCGCGTTCTGTGCGGGCGGCGACATCCGCGCGATCCGTGACAGCGCGCTCGCGGGCGATGCCGCCGCCGTCACCAAGTATTTCGCGAGCGAGTACCGCGTCAACCAGTTGATCGCCGAATACCCGAAGCCGTACGTCGCGCTCATCGACGGCGCCGCGATGGGCGGCGGCCTCGGTATCAGTGTGCACGGCGAGATCCGCATCGTCACAGAGAAGGCGATGATCGCCATGCCGGAGACAGCCATCGGCTTCTTTCCGGACGTGGGCGCCACCTACTTCTTGTCGCGGCTACCCGCAGGCGTGGGCATGTGGCTCGGCCTGACCGGTGCGCGGCTGCGCGGCGCGGACGCCGTCGCAGTTGGCCTCGCCACGCACTATGTGCCGTCCGAGGATCTAGGCGTCGTCGCGGACACCATCCGGTCGGGCGCAGGACTCGCGGAGGCTCTCGCCGAGCACCGGGATCCGGTCGAGTCGACGTTGCCGCTCCGGAAGATCGCCGACTACTTCGGCGACGTCAGCGTTGACGGTGTGGTCGGCGGCTTGCGCGGCGCGGTTGGCGACGAGTGGGCCGAGGAGATGTTGACCCTCCTGGGGTCGGCGTCGCCGACGAGCCTATTCGTCACCGCGCGACTCCTCGAACTCGGCGAGGCGTCGTCGCTCGCCGAATGCCTGGAGCGCGAACTGTCGACCGCGGAGAAGATCACCGCCCACCCCGACTTCGCCGAAGGCGTCCGCGCGGTCCTCGTCGACAAGGACCGGGACCCGTCGTTCGTCCCCCCGACCATCGAAGAGGTGTCCGCCGAGTCCATCGCGGCCCTCGTCAACGAATAGAGGTCCGCTCCTCCTGCTGGTCGAACTGGTCGAGGTCCCTACCGCACCACGTCGAATCGTCCGGAGAGGTCGGCGGTACGCGGTGACGACGTGGGTGCGGGTTCGTCGTCGTACGGGACGTCGTCGGACGGCGAGAACGGGTTCGCGCTCTGTTCGATCGCCTCGGGGCAGTCGAAGCGTCCGGTGGCACGCTGTTCGGTCACTTGCGTGAGAGTCAGCGAACAGGTCGACGCCGCATAGTAGGCGCCGTCGACGGAGACTCCGACCTTCGCGCTGATCGGGTCAGTCAGCTTGCCTGCGGGCGGGGAACCGGGGATGCGGCCGCCGGTGAGGGCGGACGACAGGAACTCGAACTGGCCGCCCTCACCTCCGCCTCCCGAGAAAGTGAACAGCAGGGTGTCGGGTGGTACTCCGACGGCGGCGTTGCCCCATTTCAGGAACTCGATGCACTGATCGTCGCCGCGGGACGGTTCGACCCTGACCTGCATCACGCCGTGCGCGTACCGCAGGCCGTGCACCCTGCGGTCGACTGTTCCGGTCCGGGTGGCGGCGTCGCAGTCGTCGAGGGAAAGCCGCTGCGCCTCGGACGGCTGCGGCGGGCGCGACGGTTCGTCGGGGTCGGACGATCCGCACGCCGCGAGCGCGACGGCGCAGGCGGCGGCGTACACGACCGGGGTCGCCGCCCGCCGCGCGCGCATGTCAGTCGGCCGCGGCGACGAGCGGTTCCAGGACGAGGTCGGAGTGTTCCTTCTCGATGTACTGGAGACGCCATTTGTCGCTGAACAAGGCAAGGATCGCGCCGTCGCTGCGGGTGAACACTTCCACGCCGCGCTGCTTGGTGAGCTCGGGTGCGCTCGCCTCGTCGGTACGGCGGGCCAGTGAGTAGCCGAGCGGTTCGATGATGGTGTCGACGTTGAACTCGGCCTTCATCCGAGCGGTCACGACCTCGAACTGCATGGGGCCGACGGCGGCGAGGACCGGGGACGCGTCGCCGCGCAGATCGTTGCGCAGCACCTGGACGACGCCCTCGGCATCGAGTTGGTCGATGGCCTTGCGGAACTGCTTGTACTTGTCGGCCGTCGTCACGCGCAGTGACGAGAAGTGTTCGGGCGCGAACGACGGGATCGGCGGAAACTGGACCTTCGGATCCAGGTAGAGGGTGTCGCCGGGGGCGAGCGCCATCGCGTTGACGAGACCGACGACGTCGCCGGGGAACGCGGTGTCGACGGTCGCTCGGTCGCGGCCGAAGACGGCTTGCGCGTACTTGGTGGCGAACGGTTTCCCGGTCTGCGCGTGGTTGACCACCATGCCGCGCTCGAACTCGCCGGAGACGATGCGCATGTAGGCGAGACGGTCGCGGTGCGAGCTGTCCATGCCGGCCTGCACCTTGAAGACGACGGCGCTGAACGGGTCGGTGACCTCGCGGGTGCTCTCGTCGATCGCGACGCGCCCGCGCGGCGGGGGAGCGAACTCGACGAGCGCCTCCAATAGTTGGCGGACACCGAAGTTGAGCATCGCCGACGTGAAGATCATCGGCGACGTCTGGCCTGCCAGGAACATCTCCTGGTCGTGATCCTGGCCGAGTTCGCCGAGCAGTTCGCTCTCCTCGGCTGCCGCGATCCACGCGGCGCCCTCGGTGGCACGAGCGGTCTCGGCGTCGAGGATGTCCTCGGGCGCGATCTTCGCGCCGCCTGCAGTGCGCGTGAACTTGATGTACTCGCCGGTGCGGCGGTCGAGCAGGCCGCGGTAGTCGCCCGCGATGCCGACCGGGACGTACAGCGGGGTCGGGATGAGGCCGATGCGATCGCTGATCTCGTCGATCAGTTCCAGCGGCGTCTGGCCGGGGCGGTCCCACTTGTTGACGACGGTGATCACCGGGATGCCGCGGTGGCGGCACACTTGGAACAGTTTCAGTGTCTGCGGCTCGAGGCCCTTCGCGGCGTCGATCAGCATGACGGCGGCGTCGACCGCGGTCAGCACACGGTAGGTGTCCTCGGAGAAGTCGGAGTGGCCCGGCGTGTCGACGAGGTTGATGACGTGCGGAAAATCGTCGTCGTCGCCCGACGCCGAGTATTTGAACTGGAGGGCGGTGGAACTGACGGAGATGCCGCGCGCCTTCTCCATCTCCATCCAGTCCGACACCGTCGAGCGTCGACCGCCCTTGCCGTGCACGGCGCCGGCCTCGCTGATCATGCGGGCGTGCAACGCCAACGCCTCGGTCATCGTCGACTTACCGGCGTCGGGGTGGGAGATGATGGCGAACGTGCGACGGCGCTTGACTTCACGCCCGATGACCTCGGAACTCACTCGTCTACGCTATCGGTCCGCAGGTCGTTGCGGCAAAAGAGGGGGCAGATCGTTCACTGCCCTGGAAATCGCGTTGGACGATTGAACGTCCGATCGCCCAACGCGATATTCGGGGCAGTGCGGAGCTGGCGAGTTCGATTCTCGCTACTCGAACGGGATCGGCGGCATGGTGACGACCTGAGCCGCGTAGCTCAGACCCGCGCCGTAGCCGAGCAGCAGGGCGGTGTCGCCGGGCTTGGCCTGACCGGTCGAGAGCATGGTCTCCATGGCGAGGGGGATCGATGCCGCAGACGTGTTGCCGGTGGTCTCGATGTCGTTGGCGACGACGGTCGACGCCGGGAACTTGAGGCTCTTGGCGAGCAACTCGTTGATGCGCGTGTTCGCCTGGTGGGGGACGAACACGTCGATCTCGGAGGCGTCGACCTTCGCGACGTCGAGCGCGCGCTGAGCCGCTTTGCCCATCTCGAACGCGGCCCACCGGAAGACGGCGGTGCCCTGAAGGCGGATGTACGGCCGTTGCGCGTGGTCGTCGCCGTCGAGGTAGCTCAGCCAGTCGATGTCCTGACGGATCGCGTCGAACTGGGTGCCGTCACTGCCCCAGATCACCGGGCCGAGTCCTTGCTGGTCGGTCGGGCCGACCACGACGGCGCCTGCGCCGTCGCCGAAGATGAAGCAGTTGCCGCGATCGGTCATGTCGAGCGTCACCGACAACTGCTCGGCGCCGATGACGAGCACGTTGGTCGCGCTGCCGCCGCGCACCATGTCGCCTGCCAACGCCATCGCGTAGCCGAATCCAGCGCAGCCGACGGTCACGTCGAACGCCGGGACACCGTTGGCGCCGAGTTCGGTCGCGATCTTCACCGCGCCGGCGGGCGTCTGTAGCAGGTGTGTGTTCGTGGCGAGGATGACGGCGTCGATGTCGGCCCCGGACAGCAGTGCGTTCGCGATCGCGGTGCGGCCGGCGTTGACGCCCATCTCGACGACTGTCTCGTCGCGACGTGCGAACCGACGCGACTTGATCCCGGTGCGCGTGTAGATCCATTCGTCGGACGAGTCGACGTTCTCGCAGATCTCATCATTGGTGACGACACGTTCGGGTCGGTACGCGCCGATCCCGAGCATCCCGATCTTGGTGATACCGGTCGCTTCATGCAGTTGGACCATGGACGATCTCCTTTGAGTTCCCGTCTGTGACTACTCACGGTCTCACGTAAACCGGGCTACCGGGAAGTACCGGCTACCGTAAAGGTATGTCTGCAGGTACGACGCGGCTGTTACTGCTCGGCGCGGTGAGCCTGTTCGAGCCGGTGAACGGCTACCAGATCCGGCGCGAGCTCCTGTCGTGGCGGGTGGACGAGTGGGCGAGCACGCGGCCGGGCTCGATTTATCACGGGTTGCGCAGGCTGGCGGAGGACGGATTGCTGCGTGCGACGGCTGTCGACGACGACGGGCGTGACGTCGTCGTCTACGAGATCACGCCGGACGGTCGGACGCGGCTGGAGACGTTGATCGTCGAATCGATCGAGTCGGTCAACGTATTCGACCGTCGGGCGTTCCTAGCCGCGTTCAGCTTGTTGCCGACGCTCGGCGAGCAGCGTGCGCGCGCAGCGCTGACCAACCGGCGCACCGCGCTCATCGACGCCCTGGACGAACTGGTCGCGGGTCGGTCCGACGAGTACTCCCCGCCGCACGCCAAACGCACCCTTGATCTGTGGACCCGGCTGGCGTGCACCGAACGCGAATGGATCGACGCCGTGTTCGACGGGTGGGACGACATGCGGTCGACGTTCGACCAGGCGTGGGCACCGCCCTCGGACGACCCGGGCCCCGAGATGCTCGTCGAGCGCGACCGATATCTGCGTGCGCTGCGCACACGATGATTGTCGGAGGCTGCTGCTAAACCTGTTGACACGTTCGAACGACGCGAACATCATTGAGTTGATCAAATTTGAGCACGGGGTTAATCCGGAGGAAGTGACTCGCGAATGATCCACGCCAGGGGACTTGTCCAGACGTTCACAACAGGAAGAGGCAAACAGACCAAAAAGGTCCGCGCGGTCGACGGCGTCGACCTCGACATCGCCGAAGGGGAAGTCGTCGGCTTCCTCGGCCCGAACGGTGCGGGTAAGACCACCACGCTCCGGATGCTGACCACGCTTCTGCGACCGACGGAGGGGACCGCGACCGTCAACGGCTATGACGTCCTCACCCAGCCGGTTCACGTCCGACGCAGCATCGGATACGTGTCGCAGGCCGGATCGACGTTCTCGCAGGCATTGGCGGGCGACGAGGTCAGCGACCACGGACAGCTGTACGGGATGTCGCGACGCGACGCCGTCGCCCGAGGCAAAGAGCTGTTCAACGAACTCCAGCTCGACGGGCTGTGGGATCGCATGCCCAAGAACATGTCGGGCGGCCAGAAGCGTCGGCTCGACATCGTCATGGGGTTGATCCACGATCCGACCCTCGTGTTCCTCGACGAGCCGACCACCGGACTCGATCCGCAGGCGCGCGCCAATCTGTGGGAGCACATCGCCAAGCTGCGGTCGGACCGGGGAGCCACCGTGTTCCTGACGACTCACTATCTCGACGAGGCCGATGCGCTGTCGGACCGCATTCTCATCATCGACAACGGTCGCATCGTCGCCGCCGACACCCCGGAGAACCTGAAGTCGCAGGTGTCCGGAGACCTCGTCCGGCTCGAGTTCGGCGACGCGGCGCACGTGGCCGGGGCTGCGACGTCGCTCGCAACGATCGGCACCGACGTCCAGATCGACGGCACCGCGGTGAGCGCTCGCGTCCGCGGGTCGGGCCGGGTGGTGCCCGGTCTTCTCCGCGACCTGGACTCGCACGGCACCATCCTGGAAGGCATCGAGATCGTCAAACCCACGCTCGACGACGTCTTCCTCACCCTGACCGGTCGTTCGCTGCGCGACGACACCCCGGCCGAGGACTCGTCGACCGACGCGATCGCCGGCACCGAGAAGGAGGCCGTGTGATGGCGTTCGCCACCGAGTCGTACGTTGTGTTCCGTCGCCAGCTGCGGATGAATCTACGTAACCCGGCCTGGGTGCTGATCGGCATCATGCAGCCGGTGATGTACCTGCTGCTGTTCGGCCCGTTGCTCAAACCGCTGGTCGCGCAGTTCCCCGGCGCGGGAGACAACGCCTACACCTTCTTCGTCCCCGGACTGCTCGTCCAGCTGGGCATCTTCGGCGCGATGTTCGCGGGCTTCAGCCTCATCGGGGAATGGCGCGAGGGCGTCATCGAGGCCGAACGGGTGACTCCGGCCAGCCGCACGGCACTGTTGTTCGGACGCATCCTGCGCGATCTGTTGCAACTGCTGGTCCAGGCGCTCATCCTCGTCGGCCTCGGGTACGCGATGGGCATGCGCGGGTCGCTCGGCGGGGTGTTCGTCGGCCTCGTCATCACCTTGCTCGTCGGCGGAGCCTGTGCTGCCGCGTCGAACGCGTTGGCGTTGACCACTAAGAGCGAGGACGTCATGGCACCGGTCATCAACATGGTGATGATGCCGATCCTGCTGCTCTCGGGCATCCTGCTGCCGATGACGATCGGCCCCGACTGGCTGCAGCGGATCAGCGACTTCATCCCGTTCCGGTGGATCACCGACGGTGTCCGCAGTTCGTTCCTCGGCGACGTCATATCGAGCCAAGTCGGCTGGGGTCTTCTCGCCGCGCTGATCTTGAGCGCCCTCGGCACGTGGTGGGGGACCGCCGTGTTCCGGAAGGAGAA
This sequence comes from Gordonia liuliyuniae, assembly GCF_021738805.1. NCBI lineage: Bacteria > Bacillati > Actinomycetota > Actinomycetes > Mycobacteriales > Gordoniaceae > Gordonia > Gordonia liuliyuniae. The sequence continues at coordinate 349,955 of NZ_JAKKOR010000011.1, forward strand.
CGCATAGGGCTCCCCCTGCCTGGGGCTCGACCCGGTGCGGGCTCCTATGGGAGACGAAGGTGCGTGGCGAGGGGGCCGGGCGTCGCGTCGGCGAGGCCGTCGAAGCTCGTGATCTTCGGCGCAGGAGGCATGGTGACGACGGCGCCCGCGTAGCTCAGTCCGGCGCCGAAACCCAGCATGAGGGCGGTCTCGCCGCCCGTGGCCTTACCCGTCGCCAGCATCTCCTCCATGGCGAGCGGGATCGACGCGGCAGATGTGTTGCCGGTGTTCTCGATGTCATTGGCCATCGGCATGTCGTCGGCGAACCCGAGGTTCTTCTTCATCAGGTCGTTGATGCGTGCGTTGGCCTGATGGGGGATGAAAACCTCGATGTCGTCGACCCCGGCGCCGGACGTCGTCAACAACGTCGTCAGCGCCTTCGGCAGGGTGATCGCGGCCCATCGGAAGACGCGCGGGCCCTCCATGCTGATCACCATTCGGCCGACCGGATCGGTCACCGGATCCTTGCCCTGGTACTCCACCGCGCGCGCCATGTACGAGACGGTGTCGAAGTTCTGAATGATGGCTTCGGCGCTGTTGCCGTCGCTGCCGGACTCGATCGGCGAAATGCCGTTGATGTCGCTCGGACCGACGACGACCGCGCCTGCGCCGTCGCCGAAGATGAAGCCGGTCGACCGGTCGGTGACGTCCAGGCCGACGGACATGGTCTCGGCGCCGATGACGACGGCGTACGTGGCGCCGCCCGCGCGGATCGCGTCGGCTGCAACCCCGAGGGCGTACCCGAAACCGCCGCACCCGGCGGAGACGTCGAACGCGGCGACGCCGTTGAGACCGATGTCGGCCGCGACGAGCGGTGCGCCGTGCGGGACGTTGTACGGCCAGCTGCTCGTGGCCATGATGACGAGGTCGACCTTGTCGCGGTCGATGCCCGAGTTCTCGATCGCGCGGTCGGCGGCGGCGGCCGACATGCTGCGCATCGACTCGTCACCGCTGATCCAGCGACGGTTGTGAATGCCGCTGCGTTCAAAGATCCACTGGTCGGACGAGTCGAGAACGGTACAGAGTTCGTCGTTCGTCACGAGCCGCGCAGGCCGGTACGCGCCGATGCCGAGCATCGCCACGTCGGGCTTCCAGGGCGGGGTTACCAGTGTCGCCAAGAGGTCATTCCTTCATGCTCGAACCGGTACCACGTCGGACCGGAGTCTCGGGGAATTCTACGTCTGCGGCATTAGACCGATCAGACCAGGTTCGGGTCCCGGGCGCGCAGAGTGATCAGTCCGCCGAGGATCGACAGTACGCAGGCTCCGGCGAAGACGAGCCAGAATCCACCGACCAACGCGACCAGTCCAGCGCCGAGTACCGGGCCGAGGAGTTGGCCGAGTGCGGCGGCCACGTTGACGATGCCGAGGTCGCGGCCGTGGTCCTGTGCGTACGGCAGGAGATCGGTGGCGAAGGCCAGGCCTGCCGTCGAGAATGCGCCGTAGCCGACACCCATGATCGCCGCCGCGACCATCGTCGCGGTGAACGTCGGACTGGCGACTACGACGATGCCCGCGACCGACTGGACGAGGGCCGCAGCCACCGTCAACGCCCGACGGTGTCCGCGACGATCGGCGACCAGACCGGACACGATCGACGCGCCGACGACGAAGACGGTGTACACGACGACGAGGACCAGCAGGTTGTCCTCGGCATCGGACTCTCGCTGGCCGAGCCCGTACATCAGGAAGAACAGGAACAGGCTCGTGCCGAGCGCATTTCCGACGTTGGTGACGAGTCGTCCGGTCAGCATCCACACGAAGTCCCGGTCGCGGAACGACGCCCACCGGTCCCGGTGCACGCCGACCGCGAGCTGTGCGCGGGGGACGACGGGGTCGGGTAGCCCGAACGCAGCCCACGTGCCGACCCCGGCCATCAGTACTGCGAGCAGCAGGTACCCGGGCAGCACGTCGAGCCCGAGGAGGACGACGGCGCCGATGCCGAGCACGACGCCGAGCGCCTGGGACGAGCCGATGGCGGCAGACGCGCCGCCGCGCTTGTCCGGCGGCAACTGGTCGGCGATGAGGGCCGCGAATGCGGCCGATGCGATACCGATGCCGATGCACACCCCGACCCATGCGACACCGACGAGCCACGGCCGGTGTGCGAGACCGGTCAGGATCAACGAGACCGCGATCAGCCACGTGCCGCCGACCGCCCAGATGCGGCGGCGACCGCCGAGTCCGTACGGCATCCGGGCGCCGTCCGTACGATCGGATGCGGCGCCGGCTAACGGACCGGCGACGACGCCCGCGAGTCCGCCGATCCCGAGGATCAGTCCGGAGACGACGACGCCACGGATCCACTCGTCGCCGCCGTCGGACACCTGGTCGTCCAACTGCAACGGAAGCAGTAGTTGCAGGGGCGTTAGTTGGACCATCCAGATGACGAGCCACGCCAGCGTGAACAACGTCATCCAGCGGCGACCGCCGGGGACCGCGGCGCTCACGCGCGATTCTGCGCGATCACTCGGCGATACCAGTCGTACGACGACTTCGGTGTTCGGCGGGCGGACGCGAAGTCGACATGTGCGAGGCCGAACCGTTGGGTGTAGCCGTCGGCCCACTCGAAGTTGTCGAGCAGCGACCAGACCGTGTACTCGTCCACCCGGACTCCGGCCGACATCGCTTCGCCGATCGCACGGAGATGGCCGTCGAGGTAGGCGATGCGATCGGCGTCGTCGATCGGGCCGTCGCAGGTGTCTGGTTCGGGGAACGACGCACCGTTCTCGCTGATGACGACGGGCGGCAGGTTCGGGTACCGCTCGACGAACCCGACGAGGAGATCGCGCAGCGCGCTCGGCACGATCGGCCACTCGTCGCCGAAACCGGTGACCGGCGCGCCGGGTGTCGGGACGATCTCGAACGGGATCGGATTGTCGGGGCCGGGTGCGGTGACGGTCGTCGGATTGTAGAAATTGATCGCATAGAAGTCCGGTGGCGTCGAGATGACCTCCATGTCGCCGTCGACGATCGGCATCGAGACGTCGATCCCGGGCAGGTCAGGGTATGCGCCAGTGAGGATCGGGTCGGCGAACACGCGGTTGTGGATCGCGTCGTAGGCGGCGACGGCGGCCGCGTCGGCGGCGGTGTCGCGGAGCCCGAGCACACGGGTGTGGTTGTTGGCGACGCCGACAGCCTGGGCACCGTGCTCGCGGAGGACGCGTGCGGCGCGGCCGTGCGCCAGCAGTTGATGGTGGGCTGTCGGAAGAGCATCGAACAGGAGGGACTCGCCGGGCGCGAGCGAACCGATCGCATAGCCTTCGAGCGTGGTCATCGCGGGCTCGTTGACCGTGTACCAGTTCTCGACACGGTCGCCCAGCCGCTGTGCGACCGTGTCGGCGTAGTCGGTGAAGCGGCCGACGATGTCGCGGACCGTCCAACCGCCCGCCTCGTGGAGCGGGATCGGCAGGTCCCAGTGGTAGAGGGTCGGGAACGGTGTCACGCCCGCAGCGAGGAGGTCGTCGACCAGGCGTGAGTAGTAGTCGAGCCCGGCGGCGCAGGGGGCGCCGCTTCCGTCGGGTTGCACGCGAGTCCACGAGATGGAGAAGCGGTAGCGGTCCAGACCGAGGCCTGCGGCGAGCGCGACGTCGTCGGTCCAGCGGTGGTAACTGTCCGGCCCCGGTTCCGCGGTGGCGCCGTCGACTACCTTGCCCGGGGTGTCGACCCAGGCGTCCCACACGGAGCGGCCGCGGCCGCCCTCCGCGCGTGCGCCTTCGACCTGGAATGCCGCCGTCGCGGCGGACCATCGGATGCGGTGTGGGAGAACGGGAACGGCCTGCATACGGCTCCTTGACGAACAGCGATGTGGATCGATCGATCAATTAGTGGTCGAGATCATCATCGCCGATCGGCGACGCCGACGGGGGAGAGTCGGCGAAACTGCTGTACCGCTACCAGGCGTGGACGACGTTCTGTGCGGCTTCGAGTCCTTGCTTCACCAGTGTCTCGGCGGCGTCGACGCCGTTCGCGATCAGCAGTTCCACGTCGGCTTTCGCCGCTGACGGGAACGCCTTCAGGACGTAGTCGGCGGGATCCTGTCGCCCGGGCGGACGGCCGATACCGAGCCGGACGCGCAGATAGTCGCGGGTCCCGACGGCCGAAGTGATCGAGCGCAGTCCGTTGTGGCCGCCCTCGCCACCGCCCAGCTTGAGCCGGACCTGGCCGAAATCGATGTCGAGCTCGTCGTGCAACACGATCAGATCGGCGGGTGCGACGGAGTAGTACGCGGCGAGTGGACCGATCTGGCGTCCGGTCACGTTCATGTAGGCACGGGCCTTCGCGACCATCACGGGTTCGTCGCCGATCCGTACGGTCGCGGTCTCGGCGCCGGAACGCTTGTGCACCGAGTACTTCTCGCCGTACGAGAAGACCAGGCTGTCGGCGACCATGGCGCCGATGTTGTGCCTGGTCTTCTCGTAGGTTGGACCGGGGTTGCCCAGTCCGACGATGAGTTTCACTTACTCGGCTGCGGCCTCGTCGGCCTCGGCTTCGGCCTCCGCGTCTTCCTCGGCAGTGGAAGCCGACTTGGCCTCGTTGATGGCGACGATCGCGTACTCGGCGTTGGTCACCAGGTCCGCACCGGCCGGCAGGTTCAGATCGCCTGCGGTGATGATGGTGCCTGCCGCGGCGTTCTCGACGTCGACGACGATGTTCTCCGGGATGGCCAGCGCATCGACCTCGACCTCGACCGAACCGGCTTCCTGCACGGTGAGCGTGCCGCCCATCGGGATGCCTTCGACGATGACGGGGATGTCGACGATGACCTTCTCGCCGCGGCGGACGAGCAGGAAGTCGACGTGCTCGACGTAGTCGCGCAGCGGGTGGACGTCCACCTGACGGGCCAGGGCGAGCTGCTTGGTGCCCTCGATGTCGAGGTCGATGACCGCGTTGAGGCCGTAGTTGCGCAGGATGGTGTTCAGCTCGAGCTTCGGGAGCAGCAGGTGCTGGGGGTCGGCACCGTGGCCGTAGATGACCGCGGGGACCTGGCCGTCGCGGCGGGCGCGGCGCGCGGCGCCCTTGCCCTTACCGGTGCGAACGGCGACGGTGAGCGACGGAGTGGAATCCGACATGTGATGTCCTCCAATAGATTTCGGTTCGGTGGCGCCGCGACGATGCGGCATCGACACGCAGAAACCGTTCGCCCTGAGGGGCGTGGAGGAGTCCGCAGTCGCGCCGATAACGGTGAACGAATCACCCTCGCCGAGACAACGGCAGGTAGCCTACCATGTGGTCATGACGTCACAGAATCCGGTTGACCTGGTCCGACAATTTCTGACGGGCCTCGCGTCCGGTGATCTGCGCACCGCGCTCGCCGATGTCGACGAGAACATCGTCTACACGAATGTCTCGCTGCCCACGGTGCGTGGGAAGGCGAAGTTCGCTCCGATCATGGGCGGATTGAATCGGCCGGGATTCGGCTTCGACGTCGAGATCCTCGCGATCAGCGCCGACGCCGACGGCGTCGTCCTCACCGAACGCATCGACGAATTGAAGCTCGGGCCGATCCACATGCGGTTCTGGGTGTGCGGACGCTTCGAGGTCCGCGAAGGACGGATCACAGTCTGGCGCGACTACTTCGACTTCTTCGACTTCACCAAGGGAATCGTCCGCGCTCTCGTCGGCGTCGTCGTCCCGTCCCTGAACCGGAGGATCAACGGCGTCGGGAAGTAGGCGCTACAGGATCTCGTCGACGTTCTCGACGGGGCGGGCGAGCCGGGTGCCCTTGTCGGTGACGACGAACGGGCGCTCGACGAGGACCGGGTGTTCGACCATCGCGTCGAGGATCTTCTCGTCGGATGCGTCGGCGAGTCCGAGGTCGGTGTAGGCCGCTTCACGTTTGCGGACGGCCTGGCCCGCGGTGAGTCCGGCGTCGGCGAACAGCTTCGACAACTGGTCGCGAGTCCACCCGTCGGTCAGGTATTTGACGACCGTGACGTCGGCTCCGGCGTCCTCGAGTTTCGCGAGGGTCTTGCGCGACGTCGAACAGCGGGGGTTGTGATAGATCGTTGCGTCCACCGTTCAACCGTACCGTGTGCTGTCTGCGGGTTACGGTGCTCAGATGAGAACCGCGGTTCGGCTGATCCTGGCGGTGCTGATGGTCGTCGTCGCGGTCGGCGCGACGAGTACGTCGCCGGGCTCGGCGTGTGCGTGCAGTTGCCTGCCATTGACGGCGGACGAGGTGTCCGCCGACGCGGGCGCGATCGTGCAGGGTCGGGCGGTCGGCGTGTCTGAGCGGGGCCTCGACCGCGTCTACGAGTTCGAGGTCGACGCCTCCTACAAGACGCGCGTGCACGAGCGGATCGAGATCGCCACCTCGTCGAGCAGTGCGTCGTGCGGCGTCGAACTGGAGATCGGGCAGCCCAGAACTCTGGCTCTTGCACGCGGCACACCCATCGGCGGTGATCCGGCCGCGGTACAGACGGAGTGGGCGGCGTCGTTGTGCAGCAACATTTCCCGGCTGGGTGCCACCGCGATGCCTGCGTCGGCCGGGCCGCGACTGGAGCCGTTGGCCGGTACGGCGCAGGCAAGTGGCCTTCCGGACGCGTCGGGGGCGGAGACAGCGAACGACGCCGGGAGCGGGTCGCGATCGTGGTGGATCGTGACGCTTGTGGTGCTCGCCGGCGTCGTCGTCGTGGGTGGTGGAGTCGCGATCGCGGCGCGGCAGTCGCGCCGCTGATCGGGACTACACGTTCGGGGTCAGGCGATCCCGTTGAACAGGCTGGTGACCGAACCGTTCTCGAAGACCTCGCGGATGGTCCGAGCGAGCAGGGGAGCGATCGAGAGGACGGTGAGGTTCTCGAACTGCTTGTCGTCCGGGATGGGCAGGGTGTCGGTGGCGACCACTTCGCAGGCGCCGCAGTTGGCGAGACGCTCGGCGGCCGGATGCGAGAACACACCGTGCGTGGTCGCGATGACGACGTCGCCCGCGCCCGCCTGCTTGAGGACGTCGACGGCGCCTGCGATGGTGCCGCCGGTGTCGATCATGTCGTCGATCAGCACGCAGGTCTTGCCCGCGACGTCGCCGACCACTCGGTTCGACTTGATCTGGTTCGGCACATCGGGGTCGCGGGTCTTGTGGACGAACGCCAGTGGTGCGCCGTCGAGGGCGTCGGCCCACTTCTCGCCGACCTTGACGCGGCCGGCGTCCGGCGACACGACGCAGATGTTGGAGGTGCCGTACTTGTTGCGTACGTACTCGGCGAGCTGTCCCTGGGCGTGCATGTGGTCCACGGGGCCGTCGAAGAAGCCCTGGATCTGATCAGTGTGCAGATCGACCGTGATGATGCGGTCTGCGCCCGCGGTCTTGAAGAGGTCGGCGATGAGCCGGGCCGAGATCGGCTCACGGCCGCGGTGCTTCTTGTCCTGGCGCGCGTACGGATAGAACGGCAGAACCGCGGTGATGCGTTTGGCCGACCCGCGCTTGAGCGCGTCGATCATGATGAGCGTTTCCATGATCCACTGGTTCATCGGGTACGGGCAGCTCTGCAGGACGAACGCGTCGCTGCCACGGACCGATTCCTCGAAGCGCACGAAGGTCTCGCCGTTCGCGAAGTCGCGGGCCGTCTGCGGGGTGACGGGGATGCCGAGGGAGTCGGAGACTGCTTGAGCCAACTCGGGGTGCGCGCGGCCCGCGAACAGCATGAGGTTCTTTTGATTGTCGGTAGTCCAACTCATCAGCTAGCTCTTATTCTCCTGGTCTCGACCGTTCTTGGCTCGGACCGCAGCCTCGGCGGCAGCCGTCCCGGGGCGCTTGGTGGGCACCCAGTCTTCAATGATGCGCTGTGATCCAGCGCTCACGGCCAGTGCACCCGATGGAACGTCCCCTCGGAGCACGGTACCCGCACCCGTGTACACACCGTCGCCGATCGTGAGCGGTGCCACGAACATGTTGTCCGAGCCGGTCCGGCAGTGCGATCCGATGACCGTTCTGTGCTTGTCCACACCGTCGTAGTTGACGAAGACGCTCGACGCGCCGATGTTCGTGTAGTCGCCGATCTCGGCGTCGCCGACATACGTGAGGTGCGGGACCTTGGTACCGGTGCCGATGTGCGCGTTCTTGGTCTCGACGAAGGCGCCGATCTTGCCTGCCTCGCCGAGGTCGGTGCCCGGCCGCAGGTAGGCGAAGGGACCGACAGTGGCGCCCGCCTTGATGTTCGCGCCCGAACCGTGGGTGCGGATCACCGATGCGCCCTCGCCGACGACGACGTCGGCGAGGGTGGTGTCGGGGCCGATGACGGCGTCGTCGGCGATCACGCAGTGTCCGCGCAACTGAGTGCCCGGCTCGATGTGCACGTCTTGGCCGAGGACGACGTCGACGTCGATCCAGGTGGTCGCCGGGTCGACGACGGTGACGCCGGCCAACATGTGGCGGCGGACGGTGCGACGGTTAAGTTCGGCTCCGAGGTCGGCGAGCTGCGCGCGGTCGTTGCAGCCTGCGACGACGGCGGGATCGTCGACGACGTGGGCGCGCACGGTGCGTCCTGCGGTCCGTGCGATCTCGATGACGTCGGTCAGGTAGTACTCGCCCTGGGTGTTGTCGGTGGACAGGCCGGCCAGCGCGTCGCGCAGGACGGCGGCGTCGAAGGCGTAGATGCCCGCGTTCACCTCGTCGATGGCTCGCTGCGCGTCGGTGGCGTCCTTGTGTTCGACGATGGCGGTGACCGACCGGTCGGCACCGCGGACGATGCGGCCGTATCCGGTGGGGTCGGCGACGACGAAGCTGGTGAGGGTGACGGCGGCGCCGTCGCCCTCGGTGTGTGCCGCCACGAGTTCGGACAGCGTCTGCGCGTCGAGCAGGGGAGCATCGGCGACGGTGACGAGGACGGTTCCGTCGAAGTCGGGGATCGCGGTCATTCCCGCGCGAGCGGCGTCGCCCGTGCCGAGCGGCGACTCCTGTTCGGCGATCACGATGTTGCGACCGAGAACTGCTGCGACGGAGCCGATCTCGGCACTGACCTTCTCACGCTCGTGACTCACCACGCCGATGAGGGAGTCCGGGGAGATACCGTCCGCGCCGTGCATGGCGTGTCCGACCAGCGACCGGCCACCGATGCGGTGCAGGATCTTCGGCGTCTTCGACTTCATGCGCGTACCTGCTCCGGCTGCCAGCACGATGACCGCGATTCCGGTCTGGCCGGGCTGTCTGCTCATGGATGGGTCCTTCACTCGACACTGTTGACGGCTGCCGAGGAAATCCTACGCACCGGGGTCCGGTTGTTCGTCGAGCCCCGCCGGGCCGGTCGAGAGCTCGCGCCGACCGGGTCAACGACGCCCCCGGTCAGTCCTGCCAGAAGCCGCTTGCGTCGAGACGAGCGATGAGCCGGTCGCGTGCATCGGTGTACGCAGCCCGAACCTCGGCGTGGATCCCCGGCTTGTCGTCGTCGCCGATCATGGCGATGAGCCTGCGGTGGCCGGCCACCGTGAGTCGGCCCCACTCCGGGTCTTCCGCGTACAGCTCGAACGGGCTGTAGCGGGCCACCGAACCCAACAGCCAGGCGGCCTTCGGGCTGTCGGCCAACCGGTAGATCGCACGGTGGAATTCGCGTTCGGTCGCCGAGATCGCCCGCGCGTTGCCGGCGTCGACGGCGACCTCGAGGCGGTCGACGGTCTCGTTCAGGCGGGGCAGGGCCGTGGTCAGAGTCGAGTTCTCCGGCACGCGCATGGCCATTCGGGCACTCAACTCCGCCTGCATCCAGAAGATGTCGACGATGTCTCGTCGGCTGAGTGCCGCGACGGCGAAACCCCGGTGTGCGTAGCTTCGCACCAGACCTTCGCTGCGCAGGGCGACGAGGGCTTCGCGCACCGGGGTCACGCTGCACCCGAACTCGACCGCGGCTTCGTCGAGCCGGATGAAGCCGCCCGGGGCCAGCTCGCCAGTCATGATCTTCCACCGCAGCCGATCGGCGACTTCGTCCGTCAACTGCTGCCGCGCGGGACCTGATGTAGACACGAATGGATGATATATGAAACATGACTTGTCGCGGATGCTTGCGCTGGCCCCGCAGTAGGGCCGCAACGTCCGCGATCGCCGTGTCCGATGTGCAGGCTGGATCCGCAGGATGGTCGGCGTTTCATATATGGGGTGGGGCGCGACTCGCGGCCGAAGGTCTGGCCCCACGGTGCCGGAGATCAGGGCGTATGACCGATACGGAATAATCACCGTCGGTGAGTCGCGAAACGATGCGACGCGCAGGGGACGCATCCGGAGATGCCGGGGCGTGTACGAGGGGGAGTCCAAATGAACCGACGTGTTCGAACAATGATCGCCGGAGCCGGCCTGTTCGCCGGGGTCGGCGCAGCCGCGATGTTCGGTGGTGTCGGCGCGGCCGACGCAGCGCCGAACATCGTGTGCACAGGCTCGATCTGCCACAACCACGGAGACACCGTGGGCATCGGCTACGGCAACTACACCTGCCCGAATGGGATCGTCTACCCGTCGATCGCAGTGGTCATGCCGCATTCCACGGCGGCCGTCTTCCCGGCCAACTGCTCGCCGGCGCCGAGCCTGTACTGAGCCGTCGGGACCGGGCCGACCCACCGCGGTCGGCTCGGTGGGTGGCGCTGAAGACGCTGTGGCAGAATCAAGGCCGCAGCAATCCGCCGTGGTGTAATCGGCAACACTCCTGATTTTGGTTCAGGCATTTCAGGTTCGAGTCCTGGCGGCGGAGCGAAGCAAAGGCGCAGTTCAGTCGGTATGATAAGCGAACGCTTATTTCCGTCAGGACGATGTCTTGCGCATACGCGATGGCCCAATGGGCTCGATGAGGCGTCTGCAGGCCGGAAAAATAACGACCCCGACCAGGTGCTTCCAACACCTGCCGGGGTCTGGCGAGGGGATCAGGACGGTGATCTCCACCCGCGTTGACACCCACCATTACCCGCTCGGCGGGCGCGTCGTCCACCACCGCTGACCAGCGGTTCTCCCTTCGCCACCGACCGAAGGGATTTCTCATGGCTAGGCCATCTTCTATCGACACACTCGTGGTCGTTTATCGGTCGTGCATCGACGAACTTCTTGACTTTGCCGAGGCCCTCTGTGGTGGCCTCAGCGTCGTCCATCCGAGCTGCGCAGACCATAGCGGGAACTGACTGACTGACCGTCGTTCCTGCACAGCCCGACGTATAACCAGCTGGCACACGCGACCCACCACCGCTCCTGATCAGAGCCTGTGGGCCTCCCACGATGTATCCCCGCGGCCCGTTCCGGTGTCCCGTGGCGATGGTGCATGGGCGCTGACAGGCGGAATCAGCGGCGAACCGCCGGGACGCTCTGGGTGGCTTGGCATCCAGGTCCACTACACACACTCCATCCGACCAGGAGATAGTCCCATGACACTCACGAAGGCGAACCTTCAGACCCGAGCACTCGACCTGGGGTTGCCCGCCGCCACTGTCGCCTATGTTCTCCGCACCCACGCACCGACGCTCTCGGCTGTCGTGAGTGGTGCCGTCACGGTGCCAGCCAGCGAGCGGACTGGCCGCGCAGTCGGCCCCACACCTGAACCGGGTTTCAAAGCACCGCACTGGCAGACGAGATGGGGCAAATGCTGCCTGCTTTGCGGCGGCGCACTGCTCAAAGGGGATCGACTCGACCGCACGCCACTTGCCAAAGCCGGCGCACGGTTCCCACACGCCATCTGCGCCAGAGCACGTCGTGCGGCGATAGCCCAGCGTCGGTCCGCTGACGCTGACGCCGCACGACGGCGACGCGCAGGTCGTCGTCGCAGTAGTCAAGAGTCCGGGCGAAGGCTAGGTCAGGTCGCGTCATGAAGCCACGGTGTCATGACGTCAAGACAGCAGGACGTCATGACGTCAAGACGCCACGACGTCAAGACAGCAGGAAGTCACGACGTCACGAACCGAACGGAAGGAAACTATGAATGTCATAGCAGTGGTGAACCCAAAAGGGGGAACGTCGAAGACGACGACGACTGCGTACCTTGCTCACACGCTGGCCGACAGCGGGCGACGAGTGCTGGTCGTGGATGCGGACGGCGAGAACGAGAGCCTTCTGCGATGGTCAGACCTTGCTGGCGACAAGTGGCGGGTCGACGTCATCGCATTGCCCTCGGCGAGTCTGCACAATCGCCTGCCAGGCCTAACAAGGGGTCGATTCGACGACATCGTGATCGACACACCACCAATGGACATCGCCGGAGGGGTCATCACCTCCGCGCTCCACGCAGCGACCCATGTAGTCATCCCCTGCGCACCCACCACTATCGACGTCGACGGATCGGCGCAGTGCACGACATGCTCGAGGATGTCATCTCCGCTCGAAACACGAGCCCCGTCGTAGCGGTACTCCTCTCGCAAGTGATCGCGTCGGCAGCATCGGGCGACGTCTTCGCCGAGATCCTCGTTGAGATGGGACTGCCGGTGCTTCGCACCCGGATCCCGCGCCTGGAGCGGTTCGCACAATCCTTCGGGCGCAACGTAAGCCCTGGAATCTACCGTGATGTGGCAGAGGAGTTGCTGACCTCAGTGAAACGGTACGAGCCAGGATTCGGCGCGTGACGGGGACCGCCGACGGGCTACGTGCTCAAGCGAAACGCGCAGCTTCGCTACCGTCCACCAAGTCTGAGAAAGGACGCGCTGCGTCTAGCGGGAGAGCCGCCGACTTGACCTCAAGTCTGACCGTCCGACTGCCGCGTGCGCTCAGTCGAGACCTTAAGCAGATGCTGCTGGACCTCGAAGAGTCCGACGGTCCTCACCGAGTCAGTCTGCAGCGCATAACGGTCGCGCTGTACGAGGAACTCCTGTCGAGCAAGCAGTTCCAAGCCGCAGTTGCAAAGCGGATTATCGACGAATCCAGTCTCAGTTAGCAAGAACCCGGATCGATGGCTCGCTGAGGCTCGCGAGATGACAAGCACACCCTGTGCTTTCGACTGGAGCGGTGGTTGTCGTGCTGCGCGGCGAGCTCGCAGCCGGGCGCACCCGTCAGCTGTCAGTGCGAATGGTGAGGACGCCTCCCTCGGTTCTCACGGAGAACGACAGGCCTGCCTTAACCAGTGCGATGTAGTCCGCATGATGCTCAGCGGCAACAAGACCGATCCTGTAGGAAGCTTCGCCGACGGTCCACACTTCGATGGGTTCAGCTGCTCTGTCCGCCCTCAGCGAGACAGGTATCTCAGACAGCGGGTACGGGTCCATGGGCTGGTGCAGGTTGGCCGTTGCTTCAGCGGAGGAAAGTAGCTGTCGCAGCAGGCTGGTGGCGGATACATCGCGTGTGAGGTCTGCCAGGTCCTCGATCTCGCGCGGCGTTGCGTCGAACTCGTCAACCCAGCCGGAGATGTGCAGCATGCGGAGCCAAGTGATTGTCTCGTCAAGTTGAAGCCCCATGCCCGCAGCCTTGCGGCCGACGGCGTGGGCCAGGCGCCTTGAGCGGACACCGCGACTCAGGATCGCGACGGCTTGCGGGGTGTCCACGCCGTACCTGATCATCAGTGGCAGATCCTCGGGTAGCCGGATCGGTGCGTCGGCCTCGCTCAGGATGCCGTTTGCCTGTTCGACGAGGACTCCGATAGTCCAGCTGAAGAAGTGCTCGATGGCGCCGCTGATGGCGTCGACAGTCTGCTCAAGGCGCCAGGCGGCGTCGGAGACCATGGGCTGTGTCGCTGCTGCGAGCGAGGGCGTGTCGAGCCCTTCGAGCCACCCCTGCAAGAATGGTGCGACTTCGATTTCCAGGGTCTCGCGCTTTGCGGGAGTCTTCTTGAAGGTCCAGACTTTTCCGCTTTCGGGGAGCGCGAGGAGGGTGTCGAAGACTGCGACTTCGTCGAGCACGTTCAGCGCCTCTCGGAGGGTGAGGACGCGTGCGCGGCCGTCGTCGGTCGGGTCGGAGTAGGTCGTCGCGACCAGGTCAGCCACGCGCATAGCGAGCCGTTCGAGTTCGCGAGCACTACCCAGAGAGGTTCCCGCGATCGCCCAGCGGTGCCGGCTGTCGGCGGGTGTATGTTCGTAGATTCCGGTGATCCGTTGGGCAAACGCTATCCATCGGGCGGCCAACTCCGGCGACATCTGATCGAAGGCGAGGAGTCGCTTCACGGAGGCGATGATGTTGTTGCTGGTGGCCAGTTCCTCCAGCCTCTGGTGGGCTGACAGGACGAACCACACGAACGACGCGAAGCTTGCTGCTGCGGAATCGGCGAGCGTGAAGAGTTCGTCGGCGCTGGATGCGAGCAGCGCTTCGGCTTCCTCCAAGGTCTCCAACGCCTCGTCCGAGGTGAGAGTCGACTCGATGAGCAGGTCGTCGACGGCAGGGCGGAGCTTGTCGAAATCCGAGGCCTTCGATTCCTGCTGCAGTGCGAGGATGATCCAGCCTTCGGTCTCGCGGCCTGCCCTGCCCGCCCGGCCAACCGCGTTCAGCAGCCGAGCGGCGTCGTAGTGCTGCGACTTGTCCTGGGTCGGATAGGAGGTCTCGGCAATTAGGACCGTCCGGACCGGCAGGTTCACGCCGTCGGTCAACGTCGACGTGGCCACGAGTGCGAGCAGATTCTCCGAGCGGATGGCCTGTTCAAGCGCGTCCAAAACGTCGACGGGAAGGCCAGCGTGGTGATAGCCGATCCCGTACCTGACGCACTCGATGAGGGGGTGTTCGACTCCGAGGCGTTCGACAAGGAATCCGATCAGCTTCCCGGTCCGGTTGCTGATCGGAAGCCCAGCCGCCATCACTGTCGCGGCGTTTCGTGCGAAGTCGCGCCTGGTGACGATCATCAGGAGGCTTCCTGCGGGCAGGAAGGCACAGGCTGTCTTGGCGCAAATTTTGTAGAAAGCAGTTGACTTGCCGACCCGGGGCTTGCCGCGGCCGGCCGGGTATTCGAGTTGCCTAACGCCGAGCGGACGCTCGCGATCGGTCCACAGGATTTTGGTCGCAGCTTCAGCTGGCTTGATGCGGAGTTTGCCGATCACGTCGAACTCTTTGCGGACGGGGTAGACCACCGACCTCGTTTTCAGTTCGCGTGCGCTGTCCCACACGATCTCGCTGTTGAGGACGCTGTGAAGCCTGCGGGGGCCGCGCCAGTCGGACGAGAACAGAGTGTTAGGGCTGCTGTCGTCCAGCCAGGAGGCGACTTGCTGCGCGTTTCCCATCACGGCGGAGAGCAGGACCAGGCGAGCATCGGACGTGCCTAAGACGCTGAGGATTGATTCGAGCAGAAACCCGCGATGCGGTTCAGCAACGAGGTGTGCTTCGTCGATGACGAACATCGTGAAGCGCCCGAGGACGCCATCCGGGTCGCGGCGCAGAAGGTGTGAGAGCCGCTCTGGGGTCATGATTTCAACTGAGGCTGCGCTGGTTGTTTCGCTGAAGAATGCGAGCAGGTCGTTCAGGTTCATCGACCCAAAGTCGGGTAGGTCATCACCGAGGCTCTTGTGCAGGATCCGGAGCCGGCTGGACAGCGCTTGGCGCATCTCACGTCCGAGGCTTCTCAGCGGCGACAC
This sequence comes from Gordonia liuliyuniae, assembly GCF_021738805.1. Taxonomy (NCBI): domain Bacteria; kingdom Bacillati; phylum Actinomycetota; class Actinomycetes; order Mycobacteriales; family Gordoniaceae; genus Gordonia; species Gordonia liuliyuniae. Next base: position 365,434 of record NZ_JAKKOR010000011.1, read on the forward strand.
GTAGCAGACGTCGCCGGATGCCGTGGCCAGGTGGTGACACATGATGATCTGGGCAAGCAGTGTCTTGCCGGCGCTTGTGGGCACGGACAGGAGCAGCCTCGTGGTCGCCGGGTCGAGGGGGTTGAGTTCGGTGCGGCGCAGTAGTTCCCGTTGTGGCGGCCAGAGGGTGAGAACCGGGGGTGTGCCGATCGTAAAGGCTTGCGCGAGTTCGGGCGGGCTGTCGGGCGGCAGCACGCTCCAGATGCTGGAGTCCTCCAACCCGTCGGCGATGGTCAGCAGGTGGGCCGCTACCCAGCGTGAGTCTGCGTCTCCTTCTCCTGCTGAGAGGTCGACAACCGACTGCAGGGCGGCCCGTGCAGTCTCCAGCCTCGTGCCTTGCCCGTAGCGAAGGTAGTCAACGAGGTCCTCGATGGCTAAGACAACCTGCTCAGCGGGCCCGAACATGGTCGGGACCAGGGAGTCGGTACCCATGATTTCGCGCACATTCTCGACGTTTGCCCGCCAGGTTGTCAATAGTTCGGATATGCGACCGATGTCTAGGCCCAAGAACGCGATACCTGCCCGCAGTGCCATAAGGGAGAAGGCGCTGCCGCGGGGTAGGCCGATGCCTGAGGTGATGGCCTCGGTATCAGGCTCGGTGTCTTCGCCCGACCGATCCGCTCCGTCGTCCGAGGTTTCCCTCGTTGGGACGCTCTGTGCTTCCCCGGCGTTCGGACCTTGGGGCGGACTGTCGTCCAGGTCGGCGTCTACTCGCCGCCAGATGGCGGTGGCGTTCGGGTCCAGATCTGCGCGGCGGTATCCGACCTGAGCAGCGAACGCGTAGTTCAACCGGTCCATCAGGCCGAGGTTCGACGTGTTCAGCGCCAGATCGAAGATGTGGGCGGAGACGGCGAAGGCGCGCTGCTGCCTGGCGGCCGTGTAAAGCTCTGCCGCCAGGGACGCTGAGGCGACGCCGTGCAGGTACCAGGCCGTTTCGAGGAGCTGTTCGTCGGTATCGTCCATCCCGGCGAAGGCGCCTACTTCGACTGCTGCGATGAGTTCGATGAGCTGTTCGACCGTAGGCAGCAGGATTTCTTCGGCGTGCTCCCCGAGCGCCTCGGCGACGAACTCTGGTCTTAGAGCGCGGTCCACAGGTACTTCCGAACGGTGACGGCGAGCTGCCAGAGGTCTTCGACGGTGAGCAGCAGGCCTTCGAGTTGGCCTGGACTGTCGAACTGCGGGAAATGGGTGCCCATCGTGGTGAACGGCGCAGCTTCCGGCGGAACTCGATCCGTTGCCACGCTGACTCCAACGCCGGCCCGCGAACTCTGTTCCACCCACAGTTCGGCGAGTTCGCTGCCCAACTGTCCCACCAGACCAGGCTGTTCGGCGTAGCTCTTGGTGAGCTTCGCCAGATACTTGCCGCCATTTTCACGAAGCTGGCGGTAGGCCTTCCCTGTGGTTCCGGACATTGGCGATGTTCCGGTGAGTTTCTTCATCTCCCAGAGACAGAAGGATGTGTCTTCCCCGGTCAGGGACTCGTACAGCGCCAGACCATCTGCTCCCTGCTCAGTCACGCCGAACTTCGGTGACTCCAGGTTCAAAATCGAACGGTGGTCCTCGGCGAACTCGGACAGGTGGAGGTACCAGAGCCATTCGCCCACGTGTCCGAGTAGATGGTCCGCCGGGGGCTTGATGCCGCCGGGCAGCCCGAAGACGTCATCGATGAACAGTTCGACCAGCCTGGCGTCCTTCCCCGACAGCTTCGTCTTGGTGGTGATGGCCGTGTGCCAAACATCGAAGGCGTTATTGCCTCCGGTACGGCTCCGCATGACCGCTTGCGCCACGATCCAGGCGATCGCGGCACGTTCGTCATCAGGTAAGGCCAGGACCTTCGCGCTATGCCAGCGACAAACCCCGCCAATACCGGCGTCGTCAAGCGCGGAGTCCGTGAAGGCGTCAAGTCTGTCGCCCTGAGCGCTCGCCGTCGCCAGGGCGAGGACTGCCGGGATCGGAATTGGTACTGGCTCGGGAACGACTGCCTTTGCCTTGGCTGCGGAGGTAGCCGCGACGTTGTTGGCAGCCTTCTTCGCTGACTTCTTGGCCGGCGTCGATGTCCCGCTCACTGCGTGCTTCCTCATTCGTGTCTGGCGGACGCCGCGTCAGACGCCACAATGGTCCGAGCCTACCGGGGGACGGCACTGTGGTGCCTCCCGCAGTGGTGACGGCGAGCGGGGCGCAGCGGAGTGCCTGCGCCAATCTGCCACCAAGGTTCTGCTTCGTAGCTATCTTGTGTTCGAGTAGGGCCGTCTGGAGGCCTGGGGCAAGGGCGAAGAGGACTTCCCAGACCTGAGGCGATGGGCGTGTCTTCACCCCAGTGCAGTCATGATTCAGATAACCGGAATATATCTTCGGGTTATCGGATGATCGGCTGGCAGGAGCCCTGAGTCGGCTAGGTGGGTTTGAGCGCTGTGAGTTCCGGCCTTATCGCAGTATCGGGCATCAAGAACTCGGCGGCGAACTCGTTGGCGTCGAACTCGCTGTGCAGCACCAGGTGCCCCAACTCGTGCGCGAGCGTCAATCGCTTGCGCGGTGTCGGCAGGCGTTCGTTGACGACGGGTGATCCAACCCCCGACGTACGAGCAGGTTTAGAGAGCCAGGCCCCCTGCCAAGCAGGAACCTGGCTTCTCGCTTTCAGGAGCCAGATCGTTCCGGTGCCGTAGAGTCCGGTCGCCCGTTGTCGAGCGACGGAGGTTCGAGTCGCGCGTCCCAATACAGCGCTAGTTCATTCGTCGAGGGGGCGATCGGTCGCCCAATGCGACGTTCAGCCTGACGGCGCAACTCTGTGAGATCCTGGACCGAGCGTTGACTGTCCACTCGTCGACCGACCAGGGCATCTCCACTCAATGCACTCATCGCTCTGCCTCCTCGCACCATTGTGCGCCCGGCGCGGCCAGTTCGTCACTGGCTCTCGAAGACTCCAGGATTGGGACCGTAGATGTCGTCGGTAAAGTCGATATCGCGAACAGTGCGATCGGCGAATTCAATCTCAATCCGCCCCGAGAATCGCGGGTTGGCACGGGCCACTTCGAAACGGCAGGTGGTGTCCATTTTCCCGATTCTCTCCTACGTGTCGTGGTGCCCAGGGGCGTCGGTGCACGGGGCGATGAGCGGTGGGTCCGCCCAGGCATGCGGAACGCTGACTGTGGCGACGTTAAGGTCAGGTCGACGTAGCGCATTCACAGGTAGCGCGGACTTGACTATCCCCGAGGGCCAGGCGACCCGCTGGTGGCGAAAGCGGTCGTGCGATTCCTGGCGCTGGAGACATTGGGCGCCGATAGCCTGGTGACACGCCTAGCGCCGACGCCCACGTACGTTCCTACTGAGATCGAGACCTGATGACCGAAGTCGTTCGAACTAGCCTCCGCATGTCTCTGCTCGAGAATGGTTATGACTCATTCGCCGAGTCGCTCGCTTACGTCGAAAGAGCTGCGACCGATCCGACACGATGGAAGTTCGCGGTGCTTAATCTGGTGCACGCCGTGGAACTCCTCCTCAAGCAAAGACTACTCAACGAGCATGAGCTGCTGATATGGCAGGACGTCGATCGACCCGGCAAACTCACGGTGGGGCTCGAGCGAGCAATACCTCGTCTTCTGTCGGCCCGTGTGGGCATTGACGCGGCGGACAAACAGGCAATCGAGACTGCGATCCGATGGCGGAACAAGATCACGCACTATGAAGTAGACCTCGTCCTGGAGGAAGTGCGAGAAAACTACCTCCTGATCTTTGAGTTTCTCGACAAGTTCCACGGCGCCCATTTCGCGGGGTCGCTCTCTGATCACATCCCGGATGAGCATGTACAAACTGCCATGGACATGGCTGAGTCATTTCGCCGCGAGTTCATCGTCTTCCGAGGGCGCGAAATGCATCGCATGTGGGCGCGCCGACTGGTTGCCGCTCAGCGCGTGCAAGTTCTTGTTCTCGCCGGGGTTGAGGTGTCGCGCACGCCATGGGGGCAGGAGAAGTGGTGGGCCGCCGACTACATGGAAGGCCGGGCGCCCGCCGATTTCTGCCGGGACTGTGCTGCCGCATTGGGCGAGCAGCACGGCCCCGGATGTGTCTTGGAGGAGTGTCCTAACTGCGAGGGGCAACTGATCACATGCGAGTGCGACTGGGATGACAGCGACTATTGGGCGCTCTGGGGCGATGAGTACACCGACGAAAATGAGCCGCTCGACGGGGAGCCTTCGGCCGATGAAGCAGCGCGTACGAACGGATAGGCTCGTGGACCGCAAAGCTGAGATCGTCAAAGCGCTGCGCAAGCGCCTCGACGAGAAGTTCGCCGCCGCCGCGACTGGTGCTGACGCTGAGATCTTCACCGACATCGATGCCATCGCCGACGCGATGATTGCGGCACTCCCCACTGGCGATGTGTATGACCAGGCCGGGGGTCCGTTCTACGACACCGCAGGCGTCGTCAGCATCCTCGGAATCAGCAAGCAGGCGGTCGCCAAACGAGTCGCTGCGGGAACGATCATCGGCTGCCAGCTGACCGAAGCCCGACGGACGTGGGTATACCCGGTATGGCAGTTCACCGACGATAGTCAGCTGATCGACCACCTCGACGAGGTCTGGACGGTCCTGCGTGGGTCTACCGATGCGTGGACTGCGGCGCTCTGGCTGCGGACGCGGAATCAGGCTCTCGGCGGCGCCACGGCCGTGGACTACCTGCGCGATGGGCGCGATCCGGGAGTGGTGTTGGCCGAAGCCCGCGCTGATGCCGCTCGGTGGGCCGGGTGAGCCGTGAAGACGTCGCCCTGGCAGTTCCGTCAGACACCTGTCGACCTCGCAGAGTTCCCGGTCATGATCGTCGATCCGAGCATGGTCCTGTACCGCCGACGGCCCGTGGTTCAGTTAAATCGAACATACTGTCGGGTTATCTGAACGATCGGCTAGCAGGAACCACGAGTCGGCTCGAAGAGCCATGCCTCTACAGCGTGTTGCCTCGCAGGCAGTCGTGGTCGCGTGCGTACCTAAGGACGGTCGAGCGGCCGACGCCGTACACGCTCATCAAATGCTGCAGGGGTTCGCCGTCGCGATAGCGTTCGGCGATCTCTCGGCGTGCGGTGGCCGACATCTTGTGCGGCTTGGTCGCGTTCAGGCCGCGTGCTTTTCGCGCGGAACGGGAAGCGGCACGTCGCTCGCGGCCCACTTCGAGTTCATACTCGGCGAGGTTGATCATCACATTCGCGACGAGTCGGCCTGCACTCGTGCTGGTATCGACGCCGTCGCGCAGCGACCGCACCGCGATTCCGGCGGCAGCCAGTTCGGCGACAGTCGCCGCTACCTCGGCGACTGAGCGTCCGAGGCGGTCGATCGCGGCAACGACAAGCGTGCCGCCTTCGCCCCCCTCGTGAAGCCACTGGACAGCAGCGGTGTACTGCGGGCGTTCGACGCCAGCGGTTCCCGACAGTTTCTCCGAGAATTCGCGGTCGGGGGTGATACGTGCGGCGGCGAGCGCATCGCGTTGCTGATTCAGACTCTGTCCCTTGGTGCTCACGCGAGCGTAGAAGGCGACTCGGCTCATTCGGGCCTCCGTGGCAGTGCGGAACTGGTACTTGGATATGGTATCGGGCCACCTGCGTGAACACTGGCCGCGATTGCTGGTACCAGATCTACAGATAGGGTTCGCCCTTTTGCCGCTTACGCAGCACGCGTGGGGCCGTGCTGCGCGGCTAATCCGCCCCTTCTGTTGGCTGGGGGCATCGGTGCTCGTGATATGGGGAGGCGTGAACACCCTAATCGGCAACCTAGTCTTGAGCGGGATCATCAATCCCGACGGCGGATATGACCGAAGCGCAATGATCGGCCATGCGTGGCTGTGGGATCCGATGTTTCTTTCGTGGGGACTTTTTCTCGCCGCAGGCCTTCTGCTGACGTCGAGGATTCAGAGTGGCCGCGCGAGCGGCACTCGACGCCAAGACCAGGCGCAGTCGACGAGGCACAGGAATGCGCAGCAAAGGAACAGGTCGAGAAGCTAGCAATCGTTGGCTGTCGTCTTCCCTGAGCTGGCAATGCTCGGGGAAGACACGAATCGGCGCCCTACAGGCCAGCAAGATGGAGATCTTGGTGTACGTCGCCGCCAGCATTTCCGATGGCCCGGTTGACGAGGTCAACGGATGTCAGGAACCTCGCGGTCGTCTGGATCACGACTCGAACTCCCACTTCGAGTCGTCTCGCAGGAACGGCGATCCAGGGCCGGGCTTGACCGGTCCGCTTTCACCGCCGATGCGGACACCGTCGAGCTTCCACCCGTTGCGCCACACGTCGTTGTGCGCTTCGGTGAGGAATACGACGGTGTCGCCGAGCGCGGGGTCGCGGAAGGCGTAGACCTGCCACTGTGAACCAGGTACGAACCGATCCTCCCAGGAATCGTGGATCACGTCGGCGAGTTGCGCGTCGCGTCCCTGGCCGTCCTTGTCGCGGTATTCGACGAGGAGGATTTGCCCGCCGTCGCCGTCGTCGGCGTGCAGCGTGACTTCGGCGGTGCGGGGCGTCCGGTCGAGTGCCGGGAGCGGCCCGCGCGTTGCCCTGAACATCTGCACAAAGGTAGGGAGCATCAAGAGGGCGCTGACCACGCTGATCCCGATGACGATCCACATGAGTACCGGTGCCCAGCCTTGGAGGACTGCGATCACCACGAGGATCAGGAAGGCGCCGCAGCCGCCGAAGATGCTGGCCGGGAGGGCCCAGTTGTGTCGGATGAGAAACGGCACGTCCGACCCCGAGCCGACGAACAGCTTCTCCACGGCCCGATCGAGCAATGACTCCTTGCGATCCTTTGCCGTCATGATCGCGCCGCCTCTCCGCCCGTCCAGCCGTCGAAACCCACCGATTCAGTCCTCGGCCGGATCGAACGGCGTCTCCTGGTAGATGCAGTAGTTCAGCCAGTTCGCGTACAGCAGGTGTCCGTGTCCGCGCCAGCGGTTGAGCGGGACTGCGGTGGGATCGTCGTTCGGAAAGTAGTGTGCGGGAACCGGCACCGGCAGTCCCTGCTCGCTGTCGCGGCGATACTCGCGGTACAGCGTGTCCGCGTCGTACTCCGGGTGGCCGGTCACGAAGATCTGACGGCCGTCCGCGGTCGCCGCCAGGAACACTCCGGCCTCCTCGCTCACGGCCAACACGTCGACCTCACCGGTCGCCTCGATCTCGGATGCGTGGACGTCCGTGTGGCGCGAGTGTGGCGCCAGGAACTCGTCGTCGAACCCGGTGATGATCGGCGACTTCGCGCCGGTGAGCCGGTGGTTGAAGACGCCGGAGATCTTCTGCGGCACTTCGTATTTGCCCACACCGTAGTGGTGGTAGAGGGCGGCCTGCGCGCCCCAGCAGACGTGGAGGGTCGACTGCACGTTGGTGCGGGTCCAGTCGAGAATCCTCGTCATCTCCGGCCAGTAGTCGACGTCTTCGAAGTCGAGCTTCTCGATCGGTGCGCCAGTGATGATGAGGCCGTCGAAATGCTGGTGTGCCACATCGTCGAACGTCGAATAGAACGAATCGAGGTGCTCCGCCGACGTAGTCCGCGAGACATGGCTGGCCGTATGCAGCAACGTGATCTCGATCTGCAGCGGGGTGTTACTGAGGAGCCGCAGCAACTGGGTCTCGGTGGTGACCTTCATCGGCATCAGGTTCAAGATGGCTATCCGCATGGGCCGGATGTCCTGATGTCCGGCGCGCTCGTCGGACATGACGAAGATGTTCTCCGCCTCAAGGATCGCCCTGGCGGGAAGCTCGTGCGGCATTGTGACAGGCATCGTCGACCAGTGTAGTTCTGCGGCCAGGGGAGACTTTGGCAGTTCCTCCCCTGTTCACCTTCGATGCGTCAGCCGGCGACAGCGGCGGGCGACTTCGGTGCGACGGCGCCCATCAGCCGCTCATAGCCCAGGTAGTAGATCGGCAGCGCCGACGCGAGTGCGGACCAGCCGACGGCCTTGCCCAGCCACGTGACGTCACCGTGCAGGAGGGAGAAACCGAGGAAAAGTTCGAGCGCGATGAGGAAGACGAACGCGACGATGATCGCGGTCGCTCCACTGCGGATCGCCGGAACCGCGAGGAATACCGACGGGATGACGAGTGCGAACGACCAGAACGCCCGGGCGTCGGCGTTGCCGAGCTCGTGGATCGACAGAAGGAAGAAGCCGATCAGCCAGATGCCGTAAGTGATCAGCAGGTTTCCGAGGTAGTTGTCTCGGCGGATGATCGCGAGGACACCACCGATCGTCTGGCCGATCCCTCCGACGAGGAGTCCGAAGACGAGTGCGCCGATCGCGTCGTGATTGACCACCTCGGCGAAGAAGACCCAGGTGAGGGCGAGTCCGAACGTGAACAGGGCTGCTCCGCCGGGGTCTCCGATGGTGTTCGTGGGGCCGACGGGGATATGCGATGACGTGCTCATGGGGGGTCCTTTACGAAGGGCGAGGGAGGGGAGCGGTGAAGCTCGCGCAGACGACGCGAGTGTGGTGAATAATACATAAAAGTGGAGATACGTTATGGAAATGTAGAAAGAAATCGGAGGGTCCCGCGCTGGACGGTGATCGAATGGGCGGCGCGCGTTCGCTTTTCGCTGTATGCACGGGCGTTATAGTGCTTGACCAGGTGGTGTTGCCGCCGCAGATCGTCGAGGAGGGGTATGTGACAGCGGAGCATGTGGCCGGGGGGTCAAACCCCCTGAGCCGACGACGCGAGGTCGGGTCGGCCAGCGCTCGCTCGCTGCTGCTGACGATCCTGGGCGAGTTCGCGTTGCCGCGACACGAGCCGGTCTGGACAGCGACGATCCTGGATGCGTTGGCACTCCACGACGTCGAAGAGCGAGCGGCACGCCAAGCGCTGTCCCGCACCTCGTCGGAGGGGCTGCTCGCGTCGAGTCGTCACGGGCGACGCAGTGCGTGGGAGCTGACGGATTCGGGTGTCGAACTCCTCACTGAAGGCGCCGAACGGATCTACGGCTTCATGCGCAGCGCACCGGCGTGGGACGGAAGATGGCTGACACTCGCCGTCTCGATCCCCGAGACGCAACGCAAACTGCGGCATCGGTTGCGGACCCGGTTCACATGGCTCGGCTTGGGCTCCCCGCAGTCGGGACTGTGGATCACTCCGGACACCTCGAAGGTCGAGGACGTCCGACGGGTGGTTGACGAGCTCGGTCTGACGGGTCAGACCTTCTCGTGGGTCGGGGAGGCCTCGGGTATCGGCGACGAGAAGTCGCTTGTCTCCTCCGCGTGGGATCTCGCCGACGTGGAATCCCGCTACCTCGACTTCCTCGGGTTGTTCTCGGAGCGTCGTGCGGAGTCGGCAGTCGACGCATTCGCGGCTCAGGTCGCGTTGGTCCAGGAATGGCGACGATTCCCGTTCCTCGACCCCGATCTGCCGCGCGAACTGCTCGACCACGAATGGCCCGGTCCGCGCGCTGCCGCCGTCTTCCATGACCGCCATTCGCAGTGGCATCGTCGCGCGCAGGCTCGCTGGGACGAACTCCAAGCGGACGCCGCACAGCGCATCTAGGCGCGACGCGCCTGCTTCGTAGCGCTTAACCCTGCCGTTGGTGTCACCCACTGACACCAACGGCAGGGTTAAGCGCTTGTTGTCGCTCTGCGTCTCGAATTTGTGCAGTCAGGCAGGGCACTTCTCACTGGTCAAGTGGGTTAGGTCACCCTAAATATGTGACAATATCTTGACGAAGTACTAAACAGTTGTAGGGTGTTTTTCAGATGGAAGACCCCGATAGCAGCCCATGAACGGAGCCGATGTGGTCGACACACTCCCCAGCTACCTCGCCGGTGAATGGCGTACCGGTGCAGGCGACGCTCGCGTCGTTCGCGACGCGGTCACCGGTGCGCCGGTCACCGAAGTCGCCGCCGCGGACGTCGACTTCGCCGACGTCCTCGCCTACGCTCGCGACACCGGCGGAAACGCCCTCCGCGCAATGACTTTCACCGAACGATCCGCGTCGCTAAAAGCCGCCGCAGCCGCGCTCAGTGAACGCAAGGACGAACTGTACGAACTGTCCGCGAAGGCCGGGTCCACGCGCGCTGACGCGAAGGTCGACGTCGACGGCGGTTTCGGCACCGCACTCGTCTACGCCGGACTCGGACGCAAAGGACTCCCCGACGGAACCGTCATCGTCGACGACCCCGAGCCGACGGCGTACGGCAAGCACGGGCTGTTCCTCGGACAGCACATCCTCACCTCCCGCCTGGGTGTCGCGGTCCAGATCAACGCCTTCAACTTCCCCGTCTGGGGGATGCTAGAGAAGCTGGCTCCCGCAGTTCTCGCGGGCGTGCCCACCCTCGCGAAAGCCGCGACACCGACCGCGTACGTCGCCGAGCACGCGGTGCGGATCATCGTCGAATCGGGAGCCCTCCCCGACGGTGCGCTCCAGTTCGTCGCCGGACCGGTCAACGGACTCCTCGACCTGCTCGACGGCCAGGACAGCGTCGGATTCACCGGCTCCGCCTCGACCGCCGCCGGCCTGAGATCGCATCCGAGCGTCGTCGGACGCTCCGTCCGCTTCACCGCCGAGGCCGACTCGCTCAACGCGTCGGTTCTCGGCCCGGACGCTGCGCCCGGGACCCCGGAGTTCGACCTCTACGTCGACCAGGTCGTCACCGAGATGACCACCAAGGCCGGCCAGAAGTGCACGGCCATCCGCCGCGCGTTCGTACCGTCCGCCCACCTCGACGCCGTCCAGGATGCGGTCGCCGCCCGGCTTGCCGACGTGGTCGTCGGAGCCCCCGGCGCCGACGGCGTCACGATGGGAGCCCTCGTCGGCACCGACCAGCGTGACGACGTGCGCGCAAAGATCACCGAACTCGCCGCGGACGCGCGGATCGTCGCAGGTGACCCGACCACCGTCGACGTCGTCGGCGCAGACCCCGAGATCGGGGCGTTCCTCGCCCCGATCCTGCTGCGCGGCGACGAGACGTCGCAGGCAGCGCACTACGTCGAAGCATTCGGCCCCGTCTCCACGCTTCTGCCGTACGACGGGTCGGCCGCCGACGTGATCGCGGAGGTCGCGCGCGGTCAGGGATCACTGGCCGCCTCGGTGGTCAGCGGCGACGCAGACTTCGCCCGTGCGACCGTCCTGGGCATCGCCGCCCACCACGGGCGCGTCCTCGTCGTCGACCGCGACAGTGCACCCGAATCGACCGGACACGGGATCCCGATGCCGCAACTCGTTCATGGCGGACCGGGGCGCGCGGGCGGCGGTGAAGAAGAAGGCGGACTGCGCGCCGTCCACCACCATATGCAACGTACCGCCGTCCAAGCAGGGCCCGACCTGCTGCGTTCCCTCGGATGACCTGCTCCAACCCATCCTCCCGCACGACCCGACTCCACTCGACACAGGAGAAGACACCATGACCAGCTCCACCACTGACCGCACCGGCGAAGCACCCAAGCCCACCGGCCCCCTCAGCAAGATCGATTACAGCGAGAAGATTCCGAACAACGTCGACCTCGCCGGTGACCGGCGCCTGCAACGCGCGCTCGAAGGCTGGCAGCCCAAGTTCCTCGACTGGTGGCGCAACCTCGGTCCGGCGATCCCGACCAAGGACGTCTACCTGCGCACCGCGGTCGCGGTGGGCCGTGACGGCTGGGCGCACTTCGATCACGTGCCGATGGAGGAGTACCGCTGGGGCATCTTCCTCGCCGAAGCCGACCCAGACAAGAAGATCAACTTCGGCAAGCACAAGGGCGAACCGGTTTGGAACGAGGTGCCGGGCGAGTACCGCGCCGACCTGATGCGGCTGATCGTCGTGCAGGGCGACACCGAGCCGGCGTCCGTCGAACAGCAACGGGTCCTTGGCCGCACGGCCCCGAGCATCTACGACATGCGCAACCTGTTCCAGGTCAACGTCGAAGAAGGCCGCCACCTGTGGGCGATGGTCTACCTGCTCCAGGCGTACTTCGGTCGCGAGGGCCGCGAGGAGGCCGAGAAGCTCCTGCAGCGAAACTCCGGCGACTTCGACAACCCGCGCATCCTCGGAGCCTTCAACGAAGAGACCACCGACTGGCTGCAGTTCTTCATGTTTACCTACTTCACCGACCGCGACGGCAAATACCAGCTTGGCACCCTCAAAGAGTCGGCCTTCGACCCGCTGGCGCGCACCTGCGAGTTCATGCTCAAAGAAGAGGCGCACCACATGTTCGTCGGTACCACCGGCGTCCAGCGCACCGTCGAGAAGACCGCGCAGAAGATGAAGGAACTCGGCACCGACGACGAGAAGAGCCTCTTTGAGGCGGGCGTCATTCCGCTGTCGATCATCCAGAAGTACCTGAACTTCCAGTTCTCGGTGTCGATGGACCTGTTCGGGTCCGAACAGTCGACCAATGCGGGCAACTACTACTCCGAAGGTCTCAAAGGTCGCTGGCAGGAGACGCGTCGCAAGGACGATCACACGCTCCTCGACGACGAGCGCACCATGGCGTATGTCGACGGTGGCGAGATCCGTGAGAAGACGGTGCCTGCGCTCGGATCGTTGAACCTCGATCTGCGCAACGAGTACGTCGCCGACTGCGCCAACGGCGTAGCCCGATGGAATCAGGAACTCGAGGACGCCGAACTCGAGCAGCGTCTGACGCTCCCTCATGAAGGCTTCCACCGCAAGGTCGGCGTGTACGCCGACGTCCACGTCAGCCCGGACGGTGACGTCCTCGACGCGGCCGCCTGGGAAGCTCACAAGGACGGCTGGCTGCCGTCGGATGCCGACCGCCAGGCCGTCGCCGCGCTCATGGTGCCCGAGTACGAGTACGGCGAGTTCGCCAGCTGGATCGCACCGCCGAAGACCGGAATCAACTCGCAGCCCGTCGAGTTCGACTACGTCCACCTCGCCGAAGAGGGCCTGGCCTGAGCGCCGCGCCCCGACAGCCCACCCGACCCATCCGAAGGACTCCGCCATGACCGTTCTCGACGAGCCCACCGCACCCGAACAGACCGCGCCGCCAGTCGTCGACTTCGCCACCGACCCGAGCAAGTACAAGCACTGGACTCTCGCCACCGACGGCGAGATCGCCACCGTCACCCTCAAAGTCGACGAGGACGGCGGCCTGGTGCCCGGCTACCAGCTCAAGATGAACTCGTACGACCTCGGCGTCGACATCGAGCTGTACGACATCGTCCAACGACTCCGATTCGAACATCCCGAGGTCAAATCGGTGATCCTGACCGGTGGACTCGAGCGCATGTTCTGTGCAGGCGCCAACATCCGGATGCTCGCGCAGTCGCCGCACTCGTGGAAGGTCAACTTCTGCAAGTTCACCAACGAGACCCGCAACGGCATCGAGGACGCGACCGAGAACTCCGGCCAGACGTGGATCGCGGCGCTCAACGGCACCGCGGCCGGCGGCGGCTACGAGGTGGCGTTGGCGTGCGATGAGATCATTCTCGTCGACGACAACTCGTCGACCGTCTCGCTGCCCGAGGTCCCGCTGCTCGGCGTCCTCCCCGGCACCGGCGGGCTGACCCGCGTCGTCGACAAGCGGCACGTTCGTAAAGATCGTGCCGACATGTTCGCCACGAAATCGGAAGGCTACCGCGGCGACACCGCCGTCCAATGGGGCCTCATCGACTCGACGGTTCCGCGCAACGCGTTCGACGAAGCCGTCACCGCGCGGGCTCACGAACGGGCAGCGTCGTCGCACCGCCCAGGCGGTCCGGGCGTCGCGTTGACGCCGCTCGACCGGCAGATCACCGATACCGAGATCACCTATCCTCACCTGTCTGCGACCCTGGATCGTGCGGGCCGCAAAGTGGAGATCACCGTCCACGCGCCGACCGACGCACCGCCCGCCGACGCTGCGGCGGCGCTCGCGCAGGGCGTCGACTACTGGCCGTTGGCAGTGTCTCGTGAACTCGACGATCTGATCCTGCATCTGCGTACCAACGAGAACCTGTTGGGCACATGGGTGCTCCGGGTGGTCGGCGACGCAGGCAACGCGCTCGCCTACGACGCTCAACTCTTGGAGAACGGCGACCACTGGTTCGTCGGCGAGGTCCGCCACTACTACAAGCGAGTCATGAAGCGGCTGGACGTGACCAGCCGCAGCCTGATCGCCGTGATCGAACCGGGCAGCGCCTTCGTCGGGTTGCTCGCCGAGATCGCGCTGGCCGCCGACCGCCAGTACATGCTCGACGGCGTCTACGAGGATGTCGATCCCGATGCCGCCCCCGCGACGATCCGGCTGACTGCGTCCAACGACGGCGTCTACCCGATGGGCAACGGTCTCTCGCGCATCGAGTCCCGCTTCTGGGGGCGTGAGCACGACCTGGCCGCCGCCCGCGCCTCTATCGGCTCCGACCTCGACGCGGCGGCAGCCGACACCGCGGGCCTGGTGACGATGGCCCTCGACGACATCGACTTCGACGACGAACTGCGCATCGTCCTGCAGGAGCGGGCCGCGCTCTCACCGGACTCGCTGACCGGCATGGAGGCCAACCACCGCTTCGTCGGACCGGAGACGATGGAGACCAAGATCTTCGGTCGCCTCACCGCGTGGCAGAACTGGATCTTTATCCGCCCCAACGCTTCCGGACCCGACGGTGCACTCCGCAGGTACGGTAGCGGTCAGCGCGGCGAGTACGACTTCGGCCGGGTGTGATCATGACCGACTACTTCAACGCCGCCGAGTACCTCGTCACTCGGCGCGTCGACGCTGGCGACGGGGACCGGACGTGCGCGGTCGGATCCCGCACCGTCAGCTACGCCGAGCTCGATCGGCTGATCGGCGATGTCGCCGCTGCCTATCGGGCGAGCGGCCTGCACCGTGACGACCGCGTGCTCATCGTGATGGCCGACGACGTCCCGATGCTTGCGGCAATACTCGGCGCGTTCCGCGCGGGCGTCGTCGCGGTGCCGATCTCGACGATGTTCACCGGCGCCGAGCTCGGCAAGATCATGGCCGATGCGGGGGCGCATCTGGTGGTGTGCAGCGCAGAGTTCGTCGATGCCGTCAACGAGGGGCTGACCGCGGCGCCGGACGTCGGCACCGTCGTCCTCGACGGCGCGGGCGACCTGCGCGTGCCGGACGGCGTGACCGGATGGTCGTGGCCCGCATTCGTCGCCAGCGGGGCCGCCGCAGCGCCTGACCTGCGCGAGAACGTGCACACCGCCGACGACTCGTGGGCGCTGTGGCTGTACACGTCGGGCACGACAGGCTCTCCGAAGGCAGCGATGCACCGGCACGCCAACATCCGCCACGTCTGCGAGACGTACGGCAGCCGGGTCCTCGGCATCACCCGCGACGACCGTTGTCTGTCGGTCGCCAAGATGTTCTTCGCGTACGGCATCGGCAATTCGGTCTTCTTCCCGCTGTCGGTGGGCGCGACCACGATCTTGGAGCGCCGTCGCCCGACGCCCGCGATCGTCGCAGAACGGGTCGCCGCAGAGAAGCCGACCCTGTTCTGCGGGGTGCCCACCTTCTACGCCGGGCTCCTCAACAGCGACCTCGCCGATGACGCGTTCGCGTCGGTGCGGCTCGCGACCTCGGCGGGCGAACCGCTGCCGGCACCGCTGCTGCGGCGTTTCAAAGAACGGTTCGGCGTCGACATCATCGACGGCATCGGATCGACCGAGGCACTGCATATCTTTTTGTCGAACCGGCCCGACCACATCGTCCCTGGCACGACGGGCACCGCAGTCCCCGGTTACGAACTGCGGATATGCGACGACGACGGCGAACCCGTCGCCGACGGGACGCCCGGCGCGCTGCAGGTGCGCGGCGAGTCGATCGCCCTGGGCTACTGGCGGCGCACCGACGCCACCCGTCAGGTGTTCCGCGGGGAATGGCTGATCACCGGCGACACGTATGTGCGCGACGAGAACGGCGATTACACGTGTCTGGGACGCAACTCCGACATGGTGAAGGCTGGCGGCATCTGGGTGTCGCCGTCGGAGGTCGAGTCCCGACTGCTGGAACATCCGGCGGTCGTTGAGGTGGCCGTCGTCGGTGTCGCCGACGCAAACGGACTCGACAAGCCGGTCGCAGCCGTCGTCCTGTCCGAATCTGCGGGCGGCGTCGACGAAACCGAACTGATCACCTGGTGTCGCGACGGGCTGGCGCACTTCAAGGCGCCGCGGCGCATCGTCTTCGCGACATCGCTGCCGAAGACGGCAACGGGGAAACTTCAACGATTCCGTGTCCGCGAGCAACTCGCGGACGGTGCGGGCGAGCTGACGGGAGCGGTGTTGTGACCGGGGCGAGCGAAGCGACGGGGGACACTACTGTTGACATCCTCATCATCGGCGCTGGTCCGGTCGGCTTGTTCGGCGCCTACTACGCGGGTGCTCGCGGTCTGAGCGTCGCCGTCGTCGACTCGTTGAGTCAGCTCGGCGGTCAGATCACCGCGATGTATCCGGAGAAGGAGATCTACGACATCGCCGGGTTCCCGGCGGTCACCGGCCGCCGGCTCGTCGCCGACCTCGTCGAACAGGCGGGGCAGTACCACCCGACATATCTGCTGGGGCGGGAGGCGCAGACGCACGAGACGTCCGCCGACGGCAGGCATCTCGTCGGACTGTCAGACGGCTCGATAGTCGATGCCGGGGCGGTGGTCATCACCGGCGGGATCGGCACGTTCACGCCGCGTCCGCTGCCGGCGGGCGAAGAGTTCCTCGGTCGCGGGTTGGACTATTTCGTGCCCGACTCGACACCGTTCCACGACGCGAACGTCGTCGTGGTCGGCGGCGGCGACTCGGCCGTCGACTGGTGTCTCATGTTGACGCCGATCGCCCGCAGCGTCACCTTGGTGCACCGACGCGACAAGTTCCGTGCGCATCAGGCGAGCGTCGACAAGGTGCTCACGCACCCAGAGATCTCGGTGATGATCAACGCGCAGGTCGCTGGCCTCGAAGGCGGGGTCGGTATCGAAAAGGCGGTCGTCGAGACGAAAGGCGAGGGCACCACGGTGCTCGAATGCGAGCGTGTCGTCGCCGCTCTCGGATTCACCGCGAACCTCGGCCCGTTGCGCGATTGGGGTCTGGCGTTGCACGACAACCGGCACCTCGTCGTCGATTCGGCGATGCGCACCAATGTCCCGGGTGTGTTCTCGGCGGGCGACATCACCGATTACGACGGCAAGGTCCGGCTGATCGCCGTCGGTTTCGGGGAGGTCGCAACAGCGGTGAACAACGCCGCCGTCCACCTCGATCCGGACGCGATGCTGTTTCCGGGTCATTCCACGGACAACCCTCACTAGGAGAAGTCATGCCTTATGTCATCGCCAGTCCTTGTGTCGACACCATGGACCGCAGTTGCACGGAGGAGTGCCCCGTCGACTGCATCTACGAGGGCGACCGCAAGCTGTACATCAATCCGAAGGAGTGCATCGACTGCGGCGCGTGCGAGCCGGTGTGTCCGGTGGAGGCGATCAGTCAGGACCGCCGGGTGCCCGACGACGACGAGGAGTTCATCGCCGACAACCGCGCGTTCTTCGAACTCGCGCTGCCCGGACGCGATGAGCCGCTCGGTGCTCCGGGTGGCGCGCACAAAGTGGGGCCGCTCGGCGTCGACACGCCGATGGTCGCGGACCGGTGAGGTGACGTGCCGTGCTTGACCGACACTTGCTCGTCGACGCGCACGTCCACGTCCCGATGCTCGACACGCTTGCTCCGGCATGGGTGGATTGGGCGCGCGAGTTCGGCCCGGACGGGCTGTTGGAGACGGTGTGGGACGCCGGTGGGGCGCCGATCCCGGCGCAGCTCGACGCAGTCTTCGCGGCGCAGGGCGTCGACGCCGCACTCCTGCTGTGCGAGTACAGCCCGAAGGCGACGGGCATGCAGCTCTTCGACGATCTGTTGCCGCTCGTCGAGCACAACCCGGTGCGGTTCCGTCCGGTGGCCAACGTCAACCCGCACCTGCACTTCCCGATCGCGAGAGAGCTGTCCCGCCAACTCGATCATGGCGCGGCCGCGCTCAAGCTGCACCCTGTCCACGGCGGGTTTCGGTGTGACGACCGGGCGCTGTACCCCGCCTACCAGGTGCTGGCAGAACGCGGTGTGCCGCTGATCGTGCACTGCGGTACGAGTACCTTCCCCGGATCGATGAACGAGTTGGCCGACCCGGAGATCCTGCTCCCGGTGGTCCGCGACTTCCCGAGTTTGAATGTCGTGCTCGCGCACGGCGGCCGCGGATGGTGGTACGACGCAGCGGCTTTCATGGCGCTGTCGTACGAGACCGTGTGGATCGAGCTGTCGGGTCTGCCGCCGAAACGACTGCCTGATTACTACTCGAAGTTCAGCTTGAAACGCCTGTCGCAGAAGTGGATCTTCGCCACCGACTGGCCGGGGGTGCCCGGCGTCGCAGCGAACGCGCGGGCCGTCGTTGACGTCGGACTCGACGAACAGACGGCCGACCTCGTCCTCGGAGGCAACGCGATGCGCGTGTACGCCGGGCTCGACCATCTCGCTGCCGTGAAGGAGACACCATGACCTTCTATGCTCTCGGCGATTCGACTCCGCTCGTCCATCCGACCGCGTACGTCCACCCGATGGCCGTCGTCATCGGCCGCGTCACGATCGGCGCGGAGGCGTCGGTGTGGCCCGGAGCAGTCCTCCGCGGCGACCTGGGCACGATCGTGATCGGTGAACACACCTCGATTCAGGACAACACAGTGCTACACACCACGCAGGAGTGGCCGACGATCATCGGCGACGACTGCGTCGTCGGGCACATCGTCCACCTGGAAGGCTGCACTGTCGGCGACCGCTGCCTGATCGGCTCGGGTTCGGTAGTTCTCAACCGCGCGCAGATCGGCGACGACAGTGTGGTCGGCGCACAGGCACTCGTCGCGGAGGACACCGTCGCGCCGCCGCGAACGATGCTGCTCGGTGTTCCCGCCCGGCCCCGCGGTGTCGTCGGCGACGACCATTCGGCGTGGATCGCGTATGGCGTCGACGAGTACCGCGAGAACGCGAGCCGTTTCCGCGCTGACCTCCGTCCCTGCGAACCCGAACTGCTCCCCGAGAAGAGTCGAGAACCTCGCTAGTCGAGCGAAGTCGAGACCTCACCCCACGACCATCAACCCACGCACAGGAGACGCCATGACCCCCACGACCGGCCTCACCGGCCGCCCGGCGCGCGAATTGAGCGACGCCGACCTCGAACAGCAGGGCACGACCGCGCATGAGACGCGCAACTGGGTCTTTCTCAACGGCACCGCCGAACAGTTCGCGACGCACACGGCGCGAATGCTCGAGTTGGAGCAGGAGTATCTGCGTAGGCATCCGATGCGCACCTGGCAGGGGTCGGGCGGTGCGGCCAGCGAGCGGTCTGAGCTGGACGTCCTCAAGCAGGCGTTGCGCGGCATCCTGGTGCAGATCACGGCTTTGCTCGACCACGAGCCCGCCGCGTCCGGCGGGCCGTCGGACCATGGAGCCGACCCGGCCGTCGCGCTGCTGTCGCGGATCGCGGCGGCCGACGGCGGCCGCATGCACAAGCTCGAGGTGCATCAGGCGGCGCGTGAGGTCAGCTTGGAGCGGTCCGCGTTGGCGAAGCTGTACCAGTCCGATCCGCCGCTGTTGATCACTGAGCAGTCCGACCGGGTGCTGACTGATGCGGGTCGCGCTCGGTTGGCGGAGGCGGGCGAGTGACCGGCTCGGTCGCGCTCCCCGAAGTCCCCGCGCTTCCGGAAGTCTCCGCGGTGGTGGGCGGCGGACGCATGGGCGCGGGGATCGTCCACGCGCTTCTCCTAGCGGGCAGTTCGGTGACGGTGCTCGAACGCGACGACGACGCGGCTGCCGGAGCACGCGAGCGGGTGGAACGCGCCGTGAACGCGAGTGTGAAGCGTGGCGTCCTCGACGACGCGGCGCGCGTACTCGCGAGCTTCAAGCACACGACGGAGGCCGGTGATCTCGCATCAGCGGGTCTGGTCGTCGAAGCCGTTCCCGAGGACATCGCGCTCAAGACCGAGACCCTCGTCCGCGTGGAAGGCGTCGTCGCCGACGACGCGGTGATCGCGACCAACACGAGCAGCATCTCGCTCGACGTGCTCGGCGCGGCGATGCGCGACGCGACACGCCTCGTCGGACTGCACTTCTTCAATCCGGTACCGGCCAGCAAGCTCATCGAGGTCGTCTACGCAGACGCCACCGACGCCTCGCTCACCGAGCGTGCCGCCGGCTGGGTGCGTGCTCTGGGCAAGACGCCTGTCGTGGTGCGCAACGCTCCCGGCTTCGCGAGCAGCAGACTCGGTGTCGCGGTCGGTCTGGAAGCGATCCGGATGGTCGAAGACGGTGTCGCGGCGGCCGCCGACATCGATGCCGCGATGGAGCTCGGTTACGGATATCCGATGGGGCCGTTGAAGTTGACGGATGTCGTCGGCGTCGATGTGCGTCTCGGAGTCGCGCGGTATCTCGAGCAGGAGTTGGGATCGCGGTTCGCACCGCCGCAGTTGATGGTCGACATGGTCGAACGCGGTGACCTCGGCCGTAAGGCTGGCCGCGGGTTCTACGAGTGGGACGACTGATGAGCGACGAACGTCTCGCGGTCGAGACCCTCGACGACCGGGTCGTCATCACCTTGGACCGGCCCGCGACGCGGAATGCGATCGACGCGGAGATGGTCGCCGAACTCCACGTTGTCTGCGACCAGGTGGAAAAGGACCCGAAACCGCTGCTCGTAACGGGCGGGACGGAGATCTTCGCGGGCGGCGCCGACATTGGCCAGTTACGCGAGCGACGGAACGTCGATGCGTTGGCCGGGGTGAACTCAAGGGTCTTCGACCGGATCGCGGCTCTGCCGATGCCGACGGTCGCCGCTGTCGCAGGGTTCGCGCTCGGCGGGGGAGCGGAGTTGGCGTACGCGTGCGACTTCCGGATCGGCACACCGAGCGTCAGGCTCGGCAATCCGGAGGGCGGTCTCGGGATTCTCGCCGCCGCCGGGGCCTCGTGGCGGCTCACCGAACTCGTCGGCGAGCCGCTCGCCAAGGAGATTTTGCTCGCCGGACGCACCTTGAATGCCAGCGAGGCGCTCGACGTGCGGCTGCTCAACGAGGTCGTCGAACCCGACGACCTTCTGCCGACCGCCAACCGTTGGATCGACCGGATGCTTCAGAACGCGCCGCTCGCACTCCGAATGACCAAGCTCGCTCTGCGGATGCCCAGGTCTGCGCACCCTGCCTTCGACAACGTCGCGCAGGCCGTCCTCTTCGAGACCGACGAGAAGCATCGGCGGATGACCGCCTTCCTGGACCGGAAGAGTTCAGAGGCCCTGAGGCTCGCTGCTGGTCGTGAGTGACGGCGGACCGTCCGACAGTCAGTGATGTCGGACGGTCCGCCCTCCTTCCAAGGGCCCCCGGGGCGAGTACGGGTGAACTACCTGTAGTTCGGGTTGTTCGTGTACGGCAGTTCGATGGTGATGGGCATGCGCAGCTCGGAGATGTACAGGAGGACGAACTGGCGCAGCATTTCGTCGAACGTCCAGTACGCCTCCTTCGGCATGCCGGCCTGCAGGATGCCTTCGCGGACGAGGATGAACGGGCCCCACGCGGTCTCGAGCAGTGGATCCCAGACCGGCTCACGGGGGATGCGCAGTTCGCGCGCGATCCTGTCGCCGAGCATGAAACGGGTCAGGGCGCCGAGGACGCCGCGCGACAGGAGGCTGAGATCCAGGTTGAAGCCGAGATCGAGCAGCATGTCGGCGAGCTTGCGGCCTTCTGGGGTGCCCTTGAGGACAGGGTCGAGCGCGATCTTCGCTTGCGCTTCGGCGTCCGACCAAGTGGCGGGGATGAGGCCGTCCTGGATGCCGAGCATGTGTCCTGCGACCTGCCACGAATGCAGGAATCCGGCCGATTCCGCCGGATCGATCGGAACCTGCCAGCGCTTGAGCATCCGCATGACGGTGGTCGGCAGACTGTGCCAGGTCACCATTTGATCGGCCTGGGTGATCGGCTTCTCCTGGTACGGCATGCGTGAGGACCATTGGTGCTGCTCGGGTAACAGGTGCCGGACCGCCGAATGGATGAGCCGCGTCTTCACACAGGTCACTGCCATCTCGCCGCTGTCTTGATACGCGTTGAGCGAACCGATGTCGTACCCGAGTTTGGCGGTCTTGGAGATCCTGTCCTTCAGGGCGGCGCCGCCGCGCGAGTAGTAGACGACCATCGCCTCGTGGGGGATGACGGCGCTCATCATCCCGCTCGCGAACCCGTAGAGAGCTCCGAGATAGGTGCCGCGCTTCTGATTGAAAGTGACCGCATCGGCGAGCTTGCCCCGGTCTGCCCACTCGGGGAGCTCGCGTGCGTCCTCGATGAAGGCCCGCAGATCCGAGGGCAGTGACTTCGGCAGAGCCTGACCGTTCTTGGTCCATCCGCGCAGAGCGTTGATCACCTTGGTTACGTCGCGATGTCGATAGATGTCGGCGATGAGTTCGTCGGGCTCGTCATCCCAAGTGTGTTTCGCGTCAGTGTGTTTCGCACCGACCCCGGGCCTAGAACCGGGCGAGCCCTCCGCCGGCCCGGAGGTCCACGGAAATGCGGGTGCGGCGAGGAGCGCGGCCCCCGCCCCAGCTCCCGCTTGCAGTACGCGTCGACGTGTGAGGTCTTCCATTTCTTCCCGTCCCGATCCGGCCGATATGAAACAACACAACTAACTGTGTAACATTCCTAGCATTCAGTGGTCTCCGTCACAAGCCCGCGACATCGGGAGGTAGGGTCGAACCGATGACGATCGAGAAGGCGACCGTGCCGCCCACGCTGTTCGAGCGTGCGACGCAACGTGCGATCAGTGCGCCACCGGGCCGATCGGCCGACGCGACCAGGGAGAAGCTACTGGTTGCCGCCTATGAGCAGTTCTGTATCGACGGGGTCTCCGGAGCCTCAATGGAAGACGTCGCGAAGCGTGCGGGCACGTCCCGAATCACCATCTACCGCAAGTTCGACAGCAAGGATGCACTCGTCGACGAGGTCATCGCGCACGAACTGTCGGAATACTTCGCCTACTTTCAGAAGGCTATGGCCGAAGCCGACACCTTCGCTGAACGACTGGTCACCGGATTCGTCACCTCGATTCAACAGATCTGGTCCAACCCGCTCATCAAGCGATTGATCGCAGACGACCCGGCACTCGTTCCCGGACTGGTCGGAGGCGGCGGCGGACGGAACATGTATGCGGTCAGCCAGTTCGTAGCGACCGCGCTTGGTAGGGAGCAGCAGGCTGGCAACCTCGATCCCTCGGTGGATCCGGACATGGCCGCAGAACTCATCGCTCGCCTCACCGGCTCGTTCGTGACCACGCCGGGCGGACAGGTACGGCTCGACGACACTGCTCAGCTGGAACAACTCGCTCGCTCATACCTGCTCCCGATGCTCAAGGTTCCGACTGACTGACATTCGCACCCGTCTGACCAGCGGATTTGACGCTCCGTTTGGATGTGCGTAACTTATGTCCAGTCAGAGCGGCACGGCCGCGAAGACAAACCCCCAAACTTCTCCGCCAGATGATCTCGCGATCGGACGGCGGACGTCGTGCGGGACCGGAGCGGTCAGAATCCACCGGTTTGCTTAGCAAATCAGGGTGCTGCTACTCTGGAAAGGTCGGCCTGAAACGGTTGATACAACAGTATATGTTCGCTGGAGTTCGGCCTGATTTGTTTGGGTTGGTGCTGGTGGGTGTGTGTTCTTTGAGAACTCGATAGTGTGTGATGGATTTTTTC